>JBOHWK010000048.1:0-32256 GCA_050736715.1 Binataceae bacterium (SeqCode)
CCCGCCGCCGCCAACGCTGACCCGATCGCGCAACTGAACCGCAAACCAACCCTCGAACAATCCATCCTAACGCTCCAAAAGGAAGCCAAGTTCTTGCTATTCAGCCATTTTTCCGCACCCTGTTAGGTCCTGATCCTTATTCTTCCCTACGAGCACCCCCGCTTTGATGTTTTCTACGTCTTTACCTTGATACTTAGCTTCGCTAACTAATACGACCCTCCATTGCTGAGCTTTGTCTTGCACTTCTATGATCCCGCCGTCAGGTTTGATGCTTGAGTCCTTGACGAAGAGCATCTTTCCCAGTCGCCCATCTATCGTCTGTAGCTTCTTGTTTATTTCCTGTTTGCTGATTTTATCCCTAACTCTGAATTGGTACTGCGGATATTCCCGTTGCAGGGCATCCAACACAATCCTCCCCGCGCTGTGTACGGAACGGTCATGTACCTGAGCACCCTGGCCAAAAGTTCCCTTTGGCCCCCCTGATGATACGTGCTGCTTGGATAGCCGCCCCGCCTGTCCCTTGCCCATTACTGATTAACCGTCTTGATTTCTTCGAGTACCGTCTCGATGCTGGCATCTTTCAACAGTCTATACTTTGGAACAAACATATTTGATTCGATCTGCCGA
This sequence comes from Binataceae bacterium (SeqCode), assembly GCA_050736715.1. Taxonomy (GTDB): domain Bacteria; phylum Desulfobacterota; class Binatia; order Binatales; family Binataceae; genus Binatus. Next base: position 628 of record JBOHWK010000048.1, read on the forward strand.
AGGTGTTTGTCGAAATACCCCCGCAAGAGTTCGTCTGAATCCACTAAGAGTGAATGTCGTCGCTCCTCTATGCATACCCGGCCTGTCGTTCCAGACCCGGCAAAAAAATCTAAAACTATTGAACCTTCAAAAGAAAGAGCTTTAACAAATCGCCGGATAAGTTCGACTGGTTTTTGCGTAAGATGGCCAACCCTTTCAGTTGAGTTGCCATTGAGTCTTCCTATTTCCCAGACATTCGTGGGGTTCTTCCCCTTATCGATACTTTCATGCTTGAGGCGTTTGTCCCTTTTGTAAATCTCCTTCGTGGTGTCATCGAATGGCACTCTGACGGAATCCAAATCGAAAAAGTATTTATTCGTCTTAGAGAGCCAGACCGCTTCTTCGTGCCTATTAGCGAAAAAGCGATGCGCACTCATGCCATTCCTGTAGTACCAAATAACTAGATTGATGAATCGTAAAGGCGTTCGATGGCGGGTATAATGGAGGACTTCGAGGAGGTCGCCTTTTTTCAAATCTTGGTATTGAAAGCCGCCAAAAATGACACAGTTGCCAGACGCAGATAGTACACGATAGAGTTCATCCAGCCACCTCTTTGCCCAATCGAGATAGTTATGAAAACTATCCCATTTGTCTAAGTCAAGATTGTATGGCGGGTCTATCAGAATAAGTTGAACTGACGAATCGGGCAACGCCTTCAAAAAGTCAACCGCATCTTGAATAAAAACTCCGTGAACCGTGTATGGCGTCGTGACCTGAGCGATCATCGAACTATGCAATGCCCCGTTCTTCTTCATGCGGTTCATTGCAATATGCCCGCTATTGAAGTGTGATTTATTAGACATGAAGCGCGTCCATCGTGCGCGGGCGGCAATGGCGTTCAGGAGAGAGAGATGCTCCGGTCTCGGGTTCCCCCTCTCCAAAAGGGAGAGGGGGGACAGGGGTTAGGTCGGTTTGAGATTCAATCACCCTGCTTCAACTCGCGATGCTAGATCGAAAATACATGGACCGCCATCGCGGCGGCGTCGGTGCCGAGGAATCCGCCGCCGTTTTCGGTGAGGCCCACCTTTGCGCCTTCGACCTGCCGCGCACCGCATCGTCCGCGCAACTGATCGACGATCTCGACAATCTGCGCGATTCCGGTCGCGCCGATCGGATGGCCCTTGGAGAGGAGTCCGCCGCTCGGATTTACGACATGCTTTCCGCCGAGGCTGGTTGCGCCGCTGGCGAGCAATTCGGGGCCTTTGCCGGGAGCGCACAAGCCGATTTCTTCGCACGTGATTAGTTCGGCGGGCGCGGCGGCATCGTGGACTTCGATGACGTTCAAATCTTCGGGACCGGCGCCCGCGATTTCATAGGCGCGGCGCGAGACGCGCTCGCAGGCGGTCGGCTGGTCAGGGCCGTGATCGGTGCCCGACATGACCACCGACGCGCGGACCTCGACCGGCTGGGAAATTCCATGCTTGCGCGCGTAAGCCTCCGACATCAGGACGGCGGCCGCCGAGCCGTCGCCGATCGGCGAGCACATGAGGAGCGTGAGCGGCCACGAAATCTCGCGCGCGCCGAGCACCTGTTCGCGCGTCACGCGATCGTGGAATTGCGCCTTGGGATTGAGCGCGCCAAAGGCGTGGCTCTTCACGGCAATGTCCGCGAAAGTTTCCTGCTTCGCGCCGCTCTTTTTCATGTATTGCATCGTCGAGGCGGCGTAGATGTCCATGAAGAACGACTTCTTTTCCTTTTTCTCCGCCGTGGGTTCGCCCTCGGCTTTGGCCTTGGCGGGAACTTCGGACTGCTTCGCGCTCATCCGCGCCATCAGGTCGCGCATCTGGTCGAGATCGACGGCGGTGCCGATCGCGCGGAACGATACACTCTTGTCGGGATGGCTCATCTTCTCCGCGCCGACCGCGAGGACCACGTCGTACATTCCCGACTTGATTGCCATCCAGCCGAGATGGAACGCCGACGACGCCGACGCGCACGCATTCTCGACGTTGAACAGCGGGATGCCGAGAAGGCCGGTATTCCGCAGCGCGACCTGTCCGCGAATCATCTCCTGCCCGGTGATAAGCCCCGCGATCGCATTGGAGAAGAACGCGGCCTGAATGTCCTTCGAGCCGACGCCCGCATCCTTCATCGCCGCGCCGACCGATTCCTCGGCGAGCGAGCGCACGCCGCGCTCCATAAATTTGCCGAAGTTCGTCATGCCAACGCCCGCGACGATCACTTTGTCCGTGTTTGCCATTGCAATTCTCCTACGTGCCCCTCGTTACCGCGATTCCCGCTTTTTCGCGGTCCCAAGCGTTGCCGATTCCGCGTTCCTTGAGGGCGGCGTACTGGATTCTTTGCGTTCCGGTTTTGGGCAGTTCATTTAGAAATTCAACGTAGCGCGGCACGGCGTAGTATGCCATCCGGTTCTTGCAGAATTCGATTAGTTCGGCCGGTTCGAGCCGCGCACCTTCCTTTAATACTACTGCGACCTTGACCTCGTCTTCACCCAGTTCCGAGGGAACGGCGTAGGCGGCGGATTCGAGCACGGCGGAATGCTGATTCAGGGCGGTTTCGATTTCCCACGCGGAGATATTTTCGCCGCGCCGCCGAATCGAGGCCTTCTTGCGCCCGCAGAAGTAGAAGAAGCCATCCTCGTCGAGCTTCGCGAGGTCGCCCGAATGGAACCAGCCGCCCCGGTATGCCTCCGCGGTCGCATCGGGCAGCTTGTGATACTGGCTCAATTGCCCCAGCGGATGGCGAAACACCAGCTCTCCGGCCTTGCCCGCGGGAACCGGATTGTCGTTGTCATCGACCACGCGGAATTCCACGCCGCCGACCGGCTTGCCCATCGAGCCGACCCGCCCGGTGTCATTGAGCAGGAGTCCGGGCGAATCGACCATGCCGTAGAACTCGACGATGCGCACGCCGAAGCGGTCCTCGAATTCCTTCCATGCGGCGGGCGGACACGCGGCGGACAATACCGTGCGGACACGATGGTCGCGGTCGCTGGGCTTAGGCGGCTGCTTCAGCAGGATTGAAAGCATCCCGCCCAGGGTATTGAATTCGACCGCGCCGTACTTGCGGCAATCGTCCCAGAAGCGCGAGGCGGAAAAGCGCTCGCCGACCGCGAACTTCGCGTCCAGGACTATCGAACCGACCCCGGAAATCATCAGGGCGTTGCCGTGAAAGAGCGGCAGCGCGGTGTACATCGTCTCGCCCGCCTTGACGCCCGTGGCCGCGAGCACGGCGGCGAGCGATTGGCCGTCGGCGGCCTTTGCGACCACGCCCTTGGGCGGGCCGGTCGTGCCGGAGGTGTACATGATGCTGCCGCCGCCGCTCCGATCGGCATCGAGCTCCGGATCGCGATCGGAACCCGACAGCAGCTTTTCGAGCGTGAGATCGGCGCCGCCGCCCGCCGGGCCGTCCGCGACGATCGCGCGCTTAAGGCCGGGCACGGAACCTTTGACGCTCAGCACCGCCGAGCGCAGCGGTTCCTCGAAGATCACCGCGGCCGAATCGGAATCGGCGAGAATATGATGCAGCGTCGCTCCGCGCTGTGAAGTATTGATCGGGACGCTGGCCGCGCCGATGAAACCGATTCCAAAGTACAGCCAGATGAATTCCGGCCGGTTGCCCATCATGATCGCGACGCGGTCGTCCGGCTTGACGCCGAGTGCGAGCAGCCCGTTGGCGGCGCGATTCATGTTGGCGATCGCCTGCTCCCAGGTAAATTCCCGGTCCTTGAACTTGAGCCAGACCTCCTTCGGATGCTGCCCGGCGCGGCTCCGAATCAGCCGCTCGATCGCTCCCGGTTGCCGCGCCATCGCTAGTTACCATCCTTGGGCATTGGTACCCCGTCGCGCGTAAGTAAGTGGCGTGCGCCGGTCAGGCTCAGCACTTCGTTGGTGCCGTCCTCGATCAGTGACGAGCGCGCATCGCGGAACAGCTTTTCGATACGGTATTCCTTGGTGAGGCCGTAGCCGCCGAATATCTGGAGCGCGTCGCTGGCGACCTCGAACGAGGCCTGCGTGCAGAAGGTCTTGGCGGCCATCGCGTACTGGACCAACGGCATCGGCGCGGTTTCATTGTGAACGATCACGCTGCGCGACAGCGCGCGGCACGCCTCGACCTTGGTGAACATCTCGAACAGCCGCTTCTGGACCAATTGATGCTCGCAGATCGGCTTGCCGCCTTGAATGCGCTGCTTTGAATACTCGAACGCTTCCTCGAATGCGGCCCGGGCCAGCCCCGTGAACGCCACCGCCATCGTGGTGTTCGCATGGCTAAGCGTCCTGCCCAGCACCATCTCGTATGCGTCGGCCCCAACGACCATCCAACTGCGCGGAATCCGCACGTTGTCGAAAAAAATCTCGCCTTGGCACAGGCCGCGCTGGCCGATCTTGTCGAGCGGTTTGCCTTTTGACACCCCCGGCAAATCGAGCGGCACCACGGCGATTCCGCCGCCCGCCATCCCTTGCGCCGGTTCGGTGGTGAGATAGAGCGCACAATGGGTCGCGATCGGGCCGTTTGAGCACCAGGCGGATTTCTGCCCGTTGATTACCCAGCTATCGCCGTCGAGGCGGGCGACCGCTTGTCCGCTGATCTTCGGATTTTTGAATTGCGGAGTGCCCGGCCGCAGCGTATCGGAACCGTGTTGCGGTTCGGTGATCGCCCAGCATCCGATCGTCTTGCCCTCGCGGTCGGCCATGAACGGCTTGACGAATTTATCGATCAATTCAGGATTATGGCTCATCGCGGCGATCGAGAACGGAAAGGGCGTGATGACGAGGCTCAGCGCGAGGTCCACCGCGCCGCACGCCATCTCCTCGATCAACACATGGCGGCCAATCGCGTCAAGCCCCAACCCGCCCGATTCCGCCGGGGCGCTCGCGAGATGATAGCCAAGTTGGTAGGCCTCCCGGTAAACGCGCCGGAGCGGAGAATCGTCGGCGGTAACGCTTGCGGGATCGGGCATCTTGTCGAGTGCGATCGACGCGGGCCGCAGGACATCGCGCGCGAACTTGCGAGCCTGCTCCCTCAGCGATTCGATTTCGCTTGGGAGGCCGCCTTGCAAATCGATGTAGCCATCCATTTTACTCGCTCCGAAACGCCGGTTTGTGCGCCCCGCGGACTCGCTTCGCCGCACTCGCGCCGTAATCTAACGAGTGTTAAGCCACAGTTCATGGCTATACTCCGAAGGGTCCGAATTGCGCAACCGTCTCATTTTGCTCCGCCGTTGGCCGCGAAACGCCAATCGCCGCCGGCATCGAAACGCAGCATAGTTCGTGCCCGCCAAAATCCCGCGAAAGACGGAGCGTCCCGGCGGTCCTCGCGATGTATCCGATGGGCGCAATCGGCTCCGTTCGCGCCATATTCGCGGCCGCGCCGGCGATGCTATGATTTTGCCGTGGTGGATGCGAATCGGTTCCGGACGCTGACGATCGCGGCCGCGCTGGCGGTGTGTTCGCTCACCTGCGCGGGATGCTGGGCCGCCATCGCCAGCGTGGCGGAAGACGTCGCTTCCGGAGTGGTGGGAACGGCGGCCTCGGGCGTCGAATTGGCGCACAAATCCAATACCGCGGCGAACGACAGCCATAGAAACGAAAGCGCGGCCGACCGCGAAGATCGATGCGATTCGCTGCAACTCGCGCCGCCGGACGTAATCGAAATCCGCAAGAGCGCCTCGGGCGCGCCCGAATACCGCGAGCTCGCGCTTCGCGGCGGCTATCTCGATAGCCGATGGACCGTGGCCGACGATTCGGATCCCAGCAAAGGCGGCTGGCGTCCTGCGGTGAATTTTCCGCATATGCAATTCAATCCTCCGCTTGAGAAGGCGCTTCCGGCCGCCGGAAACGGATACCTTGCGTACGCGGCCACCCGTACCGTTTCCACCCGGGACCAGGACCGGCTCGACGCGCTGACTGCCGATTTCGGCGGGCCGATCGGAACTTTCAATTGGAACGGGATCGCCTATCGCTACGCGATCTCAAGCGGGCTGCCCTGTTTCCCGCCGCCCGGATGAAATCGGAGGGCCGGAAACAAATCGCATGAGGAAGCTGGGGCTGCCGATCGTCCTTGCCGCGGGCGCCTTGTGTTGCGCGGGATGCTGGCCGTGGCATCGTGGCCCCACGCCGCAGCAGCAATTCTTCAATGCGATTAGCCGCGGTAACGGAGCGCAAGCAACTCAGATTTGGCTGCACATGAGCGGCGGCGAACGCGCCGCACTCGTGCGCGGCGAGGGAGTCAAGCCGCAAATCTCTCAACAAGCGGCGGCGCAAAAGATCATGCGGCACGAAGCGGAGCAGATGGGCGCGAGCCTGGAGCCGGGCGGCGAAACGGCCGAGGTGCCCGAGCCGGCGCCGGCCGGCCTGGAGGAATTGCCGAAATATCTCGGCGCGCGAAACGGCGGAAGCCCGCCCGCGAGCGTGCCCACCTACTGACGATGGATCACGAAGCCGCCAAGAACCTGCTCGCGCGCCGCGTCCTCGGCCGGCTCGATCGCGAAGCCGCCCTCGAAGTCGATTCGCACCTGGCGTCCGGATGCGAGGAATGCAAACGCGAACTCAAGGCGCTGCACGAGGCCGCCGCGCGCCTGTCCGGCGCGGCGAATTGGTCCGATGCGGTCCAGCCCGCAAATTCCCGCGAAGCGCGCGCGGCGGACGAATCGGAGCGCGACGGTTCGTCATTGGGCGGATGGCTGGTGCTCGGCGGCGCTGCGGCGGTCGTAATCGCCGCGATGGTCTTCTACCTGTATTCCCCGCTTCGGACCGCGCCGCCGCCGGCCCCGGATGCCGCGGTGAACGGCCTGGCCGCGATCAAGTCGGAAATGGATACGCTCTCGCAACAAATCGACTGGGAGGGCAACAAGCTTGCCGCGATCGACGGCAAGCTCAGCGCGAACATTGACCTCACTATTGCCGCGATTAGTCCCGATTCGCGCGTTGCGCGGATCGCGGGATCGTCCGCCGCACCGCAGTCGATGGGAATCGTCGCGGTAAGCCGCGCGCAGGGCACGGCGATCCTCGAAGTGACCGGACTGCCGCCGGTACCCGCCAGCAAGGAATACGCAGTCTGGTGGATTGGCGCGATGCAGTCTCCGTTTCGAGCGGGGCTGTTTGCGCCGGCGATCGAGGGCGCAACGGTAGTCTCCCTCACACCGCCGCCAGCCAACGATCGGTTGCTTTCGACCACGATTACGCTCGAACCGCAGGGCGGCACCGGCAAGCCGTCCGGCCCGCTCTATGCCAAGGGCGACTTCCCGCACCGCTGATGCGTAGCCGGCGATCCCGCCACGGAAATCGTCCGCGCCGCGCAGCGTCTTAATGCCGATCTGGCCGCGATCGTCACGCACGGCCGCAAGGGCATCGGCCATTTGGTGCTCGGCAGCCTGGCGGAATGGGTGGTGCGCGAATCCCCCCGCCCCGGTCCTCACGGTGCGGGCCGGCGGAGGTTAACCCTTGATGATACCGCCGATGCCAAACGATCGTCAGGCTGAACAACTTCAGCCCTGAAATTCCGTGTCCGCTCCTTCTGCCCCCTCCCCCGTTATTTCACGGGGGAGGAAAGCGCGGCGCGGCGCTTGCAATTGTTTCGCAAGCGGCGTGACGCGCAGGTGAGGGTGCAGAATCGCCCGTCTCGCCCACTCATTTCGCCTCGCCCAAGGTTAGATCGGAGCCGCTTTGTTCCACCAGTCGTCGAAGGGCGGTCGGTTGGGGGTTTCCAATAACTCCGCGAAATCCCCCTTCAATAGACTGTTAATCGGCGGCACGTTGTAGCAAGCATTTTTGCTTATTATCCATCGGTCGTGCGCAAAGCCGGGAAGGATGCGCCACTCCGCTAAAATGCCCTTTGGCACTAACTCGTCGCAAAATCGCTGAAAGTCCTTCTTTGCGCGTTCATTTGCATTGGCCGGCCCCGATAGAATTTTTACGCTGCGAACCCTAGCCGGATCGAGTATATCAATGAGCTCTTCGAGGCCGCGCGCGCTAAAGTGCAAGTCCGCCCAATTGATAAATTCCTCGCTATCTCGAAGGGTGTTACGGAGCAAAACTAAGTTGGAGAAAGGCTTATCAGGCCGAATCACAGCGGCCGATGCGGTTTCGTTGACTTCTGGCTCGGCCACGACGCTTTCAGACCGGGAGCCTTCCGAGTAAGCGCTCCGGGGCGCCTGGTCAGCGCTGAGGCGCCGTGGCGGCGACAAACCAAACAAACCAAACAGTTCCTCCTCTGAGAATGTGCGTTCGAGATTGACATCCGCTAATTCGTCGATCACATCGTTGAACAAGATTCTCTTTCTTTCGAGGATTCTTTCGATCTTTTCTTCAATCGTATCTTTGCAGATGAACCGTGTGACAAATACGGTCTTTAGTTGGCCGATGCGATGAGTGCGGTCCTCTGCCTGACGTTCGACAGCAGGGTTCCACCACCGATCGAAATGCACAACATAGTTGGCTCTCGTCAGATTGATACCTACTCCTCCCGCCCTGAGCGACAACAACAGAACCTTATGCGTATCGCCGAACTGAAAGTAATTTTCTATCCTTGTGCGCTCTGCCGTCGATAGTTGCCCAGTGTACCTAAGAGGTTGATAACCCTTAAGCCGCCGATAGATATTATCAAGAGTCTGGACGTACTGGGAGATGATGATCACTTTCTGGTCGCCGATGCACGCTTCTGCCAAATAATCCTCGATAAGATATTCGAACTTCGCGCTTTCACCGCTCGTAGGTGCAAAGTTGCAGATCTGCTTGAGCTTCTGTATAAGAGCAAAGACGTGCTGAAGTGTAACGTTCTCCGTTGTTTTTAACTGCTCCGTCCCTTGCTTTTCGACCCGGTCGTACTCGGCCCTTTGGTTCTCGGAGAGTTCGAGCCATTTTGTGTCAAATACTTTTCCCGGCAACTCCGGGAGTGCTTCTTCTTTTCTGCGGCGCAATACGTGGGGCCGTATCCTCTCCCTCACTTCGCGAGGGAGAGCTGATAAGCGTGCTTTTTCGTTCGCGCGAAAGAGGCCGGGGAGAATGAAGTTAAAAATTGCGACCAATTCCTGTACATCATTCTCCAGGGGTGTCCCCGTAAGAGCCCACCGCCGCTTTGCGTTAAGATTACGAACTGTCTGAGCGGCCTTTACGCCGGGATTCTTTATTCGTTGCACCTCATCTGCAACTACCAAATCGAACTGTGACGTCTTGATCAAATCGTGGTCTTGCCGGACGAGGTCATAGGTTGTGACTAGGACATGGCACTTGCGTAAGTGTGCCTGCCAAAGAATCCGTCTGGCGTCCGGAGGCCCTTGTACGGCGATGCTCACCAATTCGGGAGCCCAGCGTTCAAGCTCACGGAGCCAATTTTGCACGACGCTTTTCGGGCATATCACGAGCGCGTACAGGGCCTTCGATCTTCGAATCAATGCGCGAAACGCGGTGATCGCTTGGACCGTTTTTCCAAGCCCCATATCATCAGCCAGCAGGGCGTTTTCGGTTTCGAAGAGCCGTTTCACACCGGCCCTTTGAAATGGGTACAGTTCCTGCGGAAATAGGAGTTCGTCACTGAACTCGGTGGCCGCTGGCGGCATCAGCACAGGTAGCAACAACTCGAAGATGTTCAGGCCACGTGGCTGCTTTATACCAATCCGCCTTAAATCCTGCGGCTCGACGGTTACCTTTGTCGCCCCCCTGCCTTGCTGGAACAGTTCTTCTTGCTTCTTAACGAAAATAGTCCCATCGATGTTCGGGCGGCCCAAAGGTTGCAGCAAATTGATCGTTTCAAAACGAGGCGTGTCTAGCTCGCACTGGTGAAAAGCTGGCTGCGACAAGAAAGGTGTTTCGTCAAGGGAGGTTGGCGGGCGCAGGGCAAAATCAGGCGAAAAGCTCGGGCCGGAAATCAATTCGACCTGCTCGAAGAGGGTTGCGTCCCAACTAAACTCCACCGGCTCAAAGCGGGCTGCGTCCCAACTGAAATCCAGCGGGTCAAAGCGGGTTGTGTCCCAACCGAACTCGACGACCTCGATCCGAGTTCTGTCCCAACGCAGATCATCTTCCAAGAGGGGCTTGATTTGCGGCAGTGTTGCGATCCGAACGTCATCCCCCAATCCCTCGTAGTGAGGGCGAGAGATCGGAGACAGTCGGCGTGCGAAGTCTGACCGATCCAAGCTAGCACCTATGCGTAACGTTTATCTTCTTTCTGAAGGAGCTTCAGAGCTTCGCGGATTCGCTCAAAAACTTCAATTAGATCGAAACGGGCGGCGCAATCTTCGGCGAACCTGATCGTGTCGGATTGGTGAGCGGGTTCCGGAAATCTCCCCTCATAGACTATAGGTTGAAAATTTCCCTGCGGCGGATTGATGGTTCCACTAGCTTTAACGTCCGCCTCCGTGACTTTTAATTTCTCGCCGGCCCGCCGAATCGCTACAACCGGCAGAGTGTCGTCGCAGGCAATATCGAGAAGATCATGATCGGGGACTAGAACTACCATCGGCGCGCGCGAGAGCCGGTGGACGAGCCCCTTTCCGCACAATTCGACTCCCACATACCTCGAGAGCGTGGCACCATATAAGGTCTTCTGAACGAGCGACGGTCGGACAGGAGTGGTTGCCTTAAACTCCAACGGATGCCCCCTGTCGTCCGTCACCATTGCCCCCGAAATGAAGCCGTCGCCAGTGATCGTAGGCTCGACCACTAAAAAGCCCAGCAGGGAACCGGGGGAACCGCTATCGCCAGCCATCGCCGCTACTGTACACCCTTTTCCTATATTCCGAGCTTTCCACCAAACGCCCCAGACAAGTCTCGCGCAAAGCTTCAATTTCGTCAATTGCTGGCGGGGGTTCCGGCGAGACGGCCTGTGGAGCTTAAATCGGCCTGGAAGCTTTCGGCCATCGGCTTGAGCCTCCGGCGTCAGAAAAGAGGTATCAGCGAGGGCATAACTTGGAGCACCACGCGCGCGAGACACGGGGTGAGCGGCGACCGATCCTGCACCCTCACCTGCGCGTCACGGCCCCTGCAAAAAAAACGCAAGGGCCGCGCCGCACTGTCCTCTCCCGTGAAATAACGGGCGAGGGGCTTTGGGAGCGCCTTACGCGGCGGGGTTCATACATGACACTTTGAGGAGCGGTGGCGTCCTCATCCCAGGCGCGGACGCCGTTCCCTCTCCCGCTGCGCGGGGGAGGGTAACAGGGAACGCACTCCGCGCAACATTGAGAGTTCAGGGCTGAACTAATTCAGCCTTTCGGGCGGGGGCGGCGCGGCTTACGATCGGGGGTTAGGCGCCGCGCGGGACGGGATGCGCGCGGCTAGGCGGACCATGCGGGAATATTTTCGGCATTTGAACGGTACGAAAGCGCCTTGCCCGGATCTATTTCAAGGGCGCCGCACGAGTTGTATCGGATGCCGGCGGCAGGCGCCGGAGAGCGCCTCGCGGGATGCGGTTGACGCCGAATTTTCGGCGATCGAGCGCGATCGACGGTTCGTGGAGCGGCGGTTTACCAAATTACGTGCGGTTGGATTTTGCGGAATTCAAAGAAAAATTACCAAACGAACCCAATTCCACCAGCGTTTACAAGCATTTTTTGCGGGTTCATCGCCAGGGCGATGCGAACATAGGGTCCATCCGCGTCCTGTTTTTTCCTTTTTCAACACCCTGCTAAGATTGGATTCCATGAGCAATGCCACCCGCGAAGGGACTCGCCCCGGATCGGAAAACTCGACCATCCCGCCGGAATTTCCGGCCGCGCCGCTCACGCTCGAAGGCTACGCGGTTCTTCATCAAATGTTCCGTCTCCGGCGCGGGGAATGGCGCGCGATCGATGCGCCGCGGCGCACGGCGATCCTCGATGAGGCCGCCGCCGCCTTCGCAGAAATGGCGCGGCTCGAAGCGGGCGACACCGCGCTCTTTTCGATGCTCGGCCACAAGTGCGACCTGATGATCGTTCATTTTCGGCGCGGCTTTGCCGAACTGGAACGCGCGCAGCTCGCGGTCGCGGGACTCGCGCTGAACGCTTTTCTCGAACCGGCGTCCTCCTATGTGTCGGTAATCGAGATCGGCCTCTATGAGGCGACGGCCGCGCTCTACCGGCGGCTCGGCGAAAGTGGCATCGCGCCGCGCTCACCCGAATGGCAGCGGGAGATCGACGCCGAGCTCGAACGCCAGCGCGAAAAAATCGCACCGCGGCTCTTCCCGCGCATCCCCGATCTCACGTACGTCTGCTTCTATCCGATGGACAAGAAGCGCGAGGGCGCCGACAACTGGTACCGCCTGCCGATGGACGAGCGCCGCCGCTTGATGCACGGCCACGGAATGGTGGGGCGGCGCTTTGCCGGCCAGGTAACGCAGATCATTTCCGGTTCGATCGGTTTCGACGATTGGGAATGGGGCGTCGATCTGTTCGCCGGCGATCCGATGGTCTTCAAGAAGTTGGTCTATGAGATGCGCTTCGACGAGGCGAGCGCGCCGTACGCGAAATTCGGCCCGTTCCACGTGGGGCTGCGGCTCGCACCCGCCGAATTGAGCCGGCTCTTTCCCGGCTGATTAAGCCTACGGCTTCCCGTTGGGAAGATCGACGAACACCGCGGCGGCGACGACCGAGGACCACAAGCCGTCGCGGTCCCCGATGGCGGATTGAGTGACGTTGCGCGTGGTGACGATTTTGTCCGACACTCGCCAGAGGTCTTTGCGCTCGTCGTAACTCGCATTCGGATCGAAATCGACTCCGAGGATCGTCGCGAGCATCGTCGCCGCCAAATCCTCCGCGTAATCGCCCGCCTTCTGATCGGTCTCGCCAAAGCTGTGATGCTCGGAAAGGTAGCCGTACTGGCTGGGATTGGCCGGAATCGCGACGCCGACCGACGCGGCGATCAGCCGATGCGGCTCGTTGGTCGCGTTGTCGCTCATCACGGCGAACACGATCTGGCCGGGCGAAAGGCGCTTCAATCCCTCCTGCTGGCCGATGAGTTTGCAGTTGGGCGGGAAGATCGACTTCACCCGCACCAGATTGAATTCGGCGATTCCCGCCGACCGCAGCGCCATCTCGAACGAGGTCAGTTTCTCGCGATGCCTGCCCGCGCCCTTGGTTAGAAATACGCCCTTCCCGATTGGCCCCATCGCTCGTCTCTCCAAAAATCCCCGCGGCTAGATGCGGCAGGTGACGGTTCCTTTTACACAAACGTGCGCCGCGATTCCATCCCGGCGCACGTTTGGGGTCGGCTCGCGCGGAACCGTTTGATTATCGCAACGTTACATCGATGCCCTCGCGGGACAACCAGCCGTTCGGGTGAGGACGCTTCCGCCGCTTGTCCTCACTCAACCGTGGCGGTCAGTGGCACGTCCTGTTCCTCGTTGGGCGCCGCACCGCTGTTGCCCGTCAAGGAGTTTACGAAGATGCTCAGCGTCCCGTTCAGCATCGTCCCGGTCGTGTCGCCTGCGTTCGGCGTCAGCCCCACCGTCAGCGTGCAGGTCGAGAGCGTCCCCACCCCGCCGGGCGCCGCCGGGCAGGTCGTACTCACAATCGAGTACTCGTTGTTCACCGTGTTCGCCGTCAGGGCGAGGCTCTGGAACACCAGCGGATTGGTCCGCCCCGTGTTCTTGATCGTAATTACTTGCGTGGTCTGCGCGCTTCCAGCCGCCACCGTCCCGTAATTCGCCGTTGGGTAGGCCGGCGCGCTCGCCGTTCCGCCGTTGTCGCTAATTGAGTCGGTCGTGTTCGGTGGCGCCAATCCGGTCACGCTCAGCAGGGACGATTGCGGACTCGCCGTGATGTTCGCCGTCACCATCAGGTTCGCATCGATCGTCCCGATCGACTGCGGGGTGCAGGATATCGTCAGCGGGCAGGTAGTGTTCGCCGCGATCGGAGAATCCAGCGGACAGCCTTCTGCGAAGATCGTGAAGCTGCTCGTATCCGACAGCGCGATGCTGCTGATGAACAGCGGATTGGTACGGCCCGCATTCTTCACCGTCACCCCCTCGCTGGTCGTCGAGCCTTCCACCACCGACCCGCAACTCGCCGGCCCGGTCAGCGTCATTGTCGTCGTCGCCGTCCCGGTTGGGGTCGCGGTCTGAGTTGGCGATATCGTCGCCGTCGGCGTTTCGGTCTTGGTTGCCGTGGCCGTCGCCGTCTCAGTCGTCGTCGGGGTCGCGGTCACCGTCGGGGTCGCGGTGATGGTTGCCGTCGCCGTTGGAGTGGCCGTGGTCGTGGCAGTGGTTGTCGGCGTTGCGGTCAATGTTGCCGTTGCGGTCCTGGTCGCGGTTGCCGTCGGGGTCGCGGTGATGGTTGCCGTCGCGGTGGGCGTCGCGGTCTTCGTGGCAGTGGCAGTTGCGGTCCTAGTCGCCGTAGGTGTCGCCGTCCTAGTCGCGGTCACCGTCGGGGTCGCGGTGACCGTTGCCGTCGCGGTAGCCGTCGCGGTCCTCGTGGCGGTAGCGGTCCTCGTCGCGGTAACAGTTGCGGTCGGCGTGGCGGTCAACGTCGCCGTCGCTGTCGCCGTGGCTGTAGCCGTTGGGGTCGCAGTTTCGGTTGGAGTCGGTGTCGGAGGAGAGATTTTCGACACCATCGCATTGCCGCCGACCGCATTCTTAAGGTTGGACTGGTACGGATTAGCCGTTGGGTAATCGAACGAGTTCGTTAACCCCGTAACATATATCGAACCGGACGAATCGACCGCGATGCCGTAAAACGTGTCGGAAGAGCCGCCGCCCAAAAAGGATGAATACGCGAGTGCCGACCCGTCCGGCGTGAATTCCGTCGCGAACCCGTTTTGGGCGCCATTTAAGGTGGATTGGTACGCACCGGAAGTCGTGGGGAAATCGGTCGAGCCGGCGCCTCCCGCGACATAGGCGGAACCAGATGAATCCACGGCAATTCCGAGCGCATGATCAGAGTTGGTTCCACCCAGGTAAGTCGAATAGGAGAGCGATGCGCCGGTTGGGTCCAGTTTCGTCACGAAGGCGTTTTCATAAGCGCCGTTGCAGGAAGGCGGCGTGCCGCCGCCCAAACACTGCTGGTAAGCGCTTCCAGTGACAGGAAAGTTAGTGGAAGAAGCGCCGCCCGCTACGTATGCCGAACCGAAGGGATCGAGAGCGATAGCGTATCCGTAGTCGTTGGCGGAACCGCCCAGATATGTTGAATAATCCAGAGCGGCCCCATTTGAACTTAGCTTCGATACGAAGGCGTTATCGCCCAAGATACCGGCGGCATTGTTAAGGGTTTGATGTGCGCCCGCTGTGGTGGGAAATCCAACGCAATTACCGCTCTGGTACCCGGTGCAACACGCATCGGGGGTACCGCCCGCAGTGCAACTCAAGTCGGTAATCGAAGAAGTGGCACCCGCAACGTAGGCAGAATTGGAGGAATCGAGCTTTATTCCATAGGCAATGTCGCTATTCCCGCCGCCCAAATAAGTGGAATAGACGAGTGCCGAGCCGGTTGCGTTTAACGCCGCAACAAAAGCATTTTGAGTGGCTCCGTTACAATTCGGAGACGCGCCACCGCCCAAGCAAGTCTGATACGCTCCCCCGGTGGTGGGAAACGCCACACAGGTCCCGGCGCCAACCCCGGTACAACAGGCGACGGGCGTGCCGTTGCCGGTGCAACTGTTGCGGTCGAAAGAACTGGTGCCTCCTGTGACATACGCATCGCCGGCGGAGTCGATGGCGATTCCCCAGCCTTGGTCAACATCATCTCCGCCCAAGTAAGAGGAATATATGAGTGCACGGCCCAGCTTGTTGAGTTTCGTTACAAACGCGTTGGTGGCGCCGGACGCTCCCAACGCGGTCTGCAGGCTTCCCCCAGTAACGGGAAAATTGGCCGAACTGGTGTAGCCGGTGACGTAAACATTTCCCGTGGAATCGACCGCGATGGCATTGGCTTCGCAGCCATCGTTGCCACCCAAATAGGTCGAGAAAATCAGCGCGGTTCCGCTGGCGGAAAATTTCGTCACAAAGGAATTGACCAGGCTGAAGGTACCGTTGTTGGTTCCCTGAAACGCTCCAAAGATAACGGGGAAATCCACCGAAGCGGTTACCCCCGTTACATACGCGGAGCCGGAGGAATCGACGGCGATCGCATTCGCAAAGTCGCCGTTTTCTCCGTTTCCGCTTCCGCTCAGATAGGTTGAATAGAGCAGCGACGCGTTGCCGGACTGCGACGGGTTTAATTGCGAGAAGAAAGCGGCTCCGTTCCCGGAATTCGCGTTATAGTTCAAGCTCTGGTACGCGCCGGAAGTGACGGGGAAGTCGGTGGAATAGGCGCGCCCGCCCACATACACGTTGCCGGACGAGTCAACCGCAATGCCATTGCCCTGGTCGCTAATGTTGCCGCCGAGATAAGTCGAATAGTTCAATGACGAGCCGCCTGCCGAAAGTTCGGTGATGAATACGTTGACGCCATCGCCGTTGGAATTGCTGACGGCCTGATAGGCGCCCGCGGTGGTGGGAAACCCAACGCATGACGGCCCGGTACCCGGCCCGGTACAACACAACACGGGCTGTCCAGCGCTTGTGCAATCGCTAGCGGAGATCGAGTTGGTGCCGCCGGTCACATAGGCGTCGCCCGAGGAATCGATTGCGATCGCATACGCTTGGTCAAAATTATCCCCGCCAAGAAACGTCGAATAGGTGAGCGCGGTCGCGGTTGGGTTCAGTTCCGATACGAAGGCGTTCTCGCTGCCATTCAAAGAAGTCTGAAACGCGCCGCCGGTGGTCGGGAAGAGGGACGCGTCGGTGTAACCCGTAACATACGCGTCCCCCGAAGAATCGACGGCAATTGCGGTTCCCTTCTGGACGTTGCCTATTCCACCCAGGAAGGTGGAATAGGCCAAGTCGGCTATCCCGCCGCCGTTGGGCTTGATCTTGGAAACAAATGCGTCTTCGCTGCCGGCCAAGCCCGTCTGGTACGCGCCCGTGGTCGTGGGAAAGTCGCCCGAGAGGGTATATCCAGTAACATAGGCATTTCCACCCGTATCGACCGCGATGCCACCGCCGTTATCCGAGGTCGTGCCGCCCAAATAGGTCGAATAGGCAAACGATTTACCGTCCAGCCCGACCTTCGTAACGAACGCATTATCGGCCGCGCCGCCGCCCAAACTGGTCTGATACGCTCCCGCAGTGGTGGGAAAAGCCGTTGAGTCGGTAAATCCCGTCACATATGCGTTGCCATTCGCATTGAGCGCTATGGCGTTGGCTTGGTCCGTACCGGTGCCGCCCAAATACGTCGAATAGACCAAATCCGCCGCGCCGTTCCCACCCGGATTGATTTTTGCCACGAAACCATTCTGAGTGGCTCCATTGCAAGAAGGGGGCGTGCCGCCACCAAGGCATCGCTGGGCCGCACCCGTGGAGGTCGGAAAGTCAGACGAGTTCGTGAATCCGGCTACATATACGTTGCCTGAGGAATCCAGCGCGATACCCGTCCCCTCATCCGTACTGCTTCCACCCAGATAGGTCGAATAAATCAGCGACGCCGACCCCGAAAGAGTCGGGTTAAATTCCACCATGTAGGCATTGACGGCGCCGGTGGCGCCCAACGCGGTTTGGTAGGCCCCGGAGGTGTTAGGAAAATTATCCGACGCGGTTTGCCCCGTGAGGTAGGCAAGCCCCGAAGAATCGACCGCAATCGCGTTGGCGAGTTCGCCGATAAATCCGCCGGAACTGCCGCCTCCCGATCCGGTACCGCCCAAGAAGGTCGAGTAAACCAGGCCCGGATCGATGTACACCGGGCGGGCGCGGTTGTAGGACGCGAGCTTGAAGCCGGCGGTGTCCTTGTCCAGCAGAACGCATCGGCCGGCGATCTTTCTCCGCTTCCCACCCAACTCCTGATAGATCGCCGGGACGTGATTGACAACCTTGCCGCCATCGGAAAGCTCCGCGACCAGGTCGCCCGCGCGGCTGATCGTCAGCTTCTTTGCGCCTTCGAAGCGGAGTTTGATTTTTCGCGGATCGGCGCCGGGGGAGAGAATAAAGTCGTATTCCAAGTCATAGCGGCCGCCGCCGTAATAGACCAGATCGATTCCGGGATAGATGTTGCGGTATCTGACGCGCGCGTACGTGGGAACGCCGGCATGCCACTGCTTGGGATTATTGCCGATGAAATAATTGACCCTGCCCGGCAGCGGATCGATCCCCTCGATCTGCGGATGCGGATTGGCGCCGGCCAGCTTTACTCGCAAAACGTCCAATTCAACCCGGGTCGCTTTGGCCGCGCCGCGCATTTCCCCTGCGCTCGAATTTCCCGGCAAAGCCGCTGCCGCTGTCCGGTGCCGGGCCAAGGCTTTTTGCACAGCCGGAGCGGATGCCAAGGCGCGCCGCGGCATTCGCGCATGGGCGGCTTGCGAGCTACCCCGGCCGCTCTTACCATTCTTCGAGTGGCTTGGCTTGCGCAGCGCAAGGACTGCTTCGTTCGCCGTTAGAAACAATGTGTAACGCGCACCGCGCGAGACGAACTTCACTCGCGAATCGGTCTGTCCGGCGTTCCCCTCGAAATAAAGCGGTAGTTTACCGAAAACCCGGGCCGCTTTGACTTTTGCCGCGTTTGCCGCCGCATCTTTCGGTGCGTGTTGCGTCCCGTTGGCGGCGATTGCGGCTCTTCCCGGCCCGCCTTTCAAACCGGTGGCCGCACGCGTGGCGGCGAATGCAGCCGCCCCCACAGCGATTCCAGCCACCAGAACAATGCCGAGTTTCGCGCGCCCCCTCCAAAGAGACTTATGCATGGAAATCGATAATCCTCCCTCTTGGCCCCGCAAAACCCGGTTCCCCCCCGGAAGATGGACCGCACCCCGCTCCGACGAAAGCCGATTCGCCCATCGAAGCCCTGTCAAGCTGAATTAAATTGCTACCAGACCTGCGCACCTGGAGTCAACCGGGCAGGAGACCGCATGATGACGCGCGAGTTAACTTCCGAGGCTGGCCGCGAACAGAGCGAGGGTGCGGAGCCAGGCGTCCTTCGCTTCCGTGGGGCGGTGGACATCGGTGCGGGTATCGTTGAAGAACCCGTGCGCGCATCCCGTATAGACCTTCACCTCGCCCGGCTGGCCTGATTCCTTCAGATGCGCCGCGAGCCGATCCACGTCCTTGCGCTGAATCCATCCGTCGTTCTCGCCGTACGCGTAGAAGATCGGGCAGCCGAGGTGCGCGAGCTTCGCATCGGTGGGAATCTCCCCATAGAACGGCGCCGCCGCGGAAATCTCCTTCGATTCGCACGGGAGCAGGAGCGCGTAGCTCCCACCCATGCAGAAACCGACCGCGCCGATTTTCGCCGCATGGGTCCGCGGCAGCGCGCGGAGCCATGCGACGGTGGCCTTCAAGTCCGCGATCCCGTCCTCCTTTTGCAGCCCACCCATCAGGCGCGCGGCGGTGTTCGGATCGGTTGCCACCTGATGGCCCTGGCGCGAGTAGAGGTCGGGCGCGATTGCGACGTACCCCTCGCGCGCGAACCGTTTGGCGACGTCCCGGATGTGATCGTTCAGCCCCCACCATTCCTGAACCACGATTACGGCCGGTCCAGGCTGGTTGCCCGCCGGCTCCGCGACAAATGCCGCGATCGTGCAGGCGGGACCCCGGTAGCTCACTTCCCGGGTTTCGATTTCAGCGGTAGCCATCGCTTCGCACCTCCAATGGTTCAACGGTTGGAACTTTATTCGGCGGCCGACGCGGGAATGAACCCGATCGTGCCGTCACGGAGCTTGATTTGCAAGAAATTCCCGGCGATTCCGATCACATGAACGTACTTCCTGCGATGCACCCGCGCCACGACGGCGCTGGCAGAGTTGGGATCGCGATAGACCGGTGAACTCTTCGTCAGTAAAAAGAGCTTGTTTAGCGCCTTGATCTTCGGCGCCGCGGCAATCGCGGCCGACGAAGGCGCGGCAGTCGCGGCGGTTGCCGCGGTTGTGGCTGCCGCGGCGGGAAGCAGCTTCGAATTTAGCGCCCGCGCCTCGTCGTATTCCTCCTTGGCGGCCGCCGCCCGCCCCAGCTCGGATTCGAGGAGTTCGGCCATCGCCAGATGCGATTTCGCATCGCGCGGGTTCAGCCCGATCGCGGTGCGGAATTGGTCCTCCGCGTCCGCAAGCTTGCCCTCTTTGCGCAACAGGCTTGCGAGATCGAGCCGGTAAGCCGGCCGGTCCGATTCGAGCGCAATGGCCGCGCGGAATTGGTTCTCCGCGAGGCCGTTATGGCCCTGCTCGCGGTAGAGGTTGCCGAGCGCGGCATGGGTCGCGGCGTTCCTGGGATCGATTGTGAGGACGGTCATGAACTGAGCCTGCGCCAAATCCGGCTGGTGCTCGAAGACGTAGAGGTTGCCGAGTGCGATATGGACGCGCGGATCGCCGGGCGCAAGCTTCGCCGCTTCGTTATATGCCGCTTCGGCGCCGGAGAGCTTCGCCGCCCGCATCGCGGCGTCGCCCCGGGCGAGGTAATCCGCCACCGTACCGCGATGGCATCCCGCGGCGATCACGAGCGCGCCTAGGGCAATCATCGCGCCAATTGGGAATAATCCGGTCCGAGTCCTGCGATTCATCGAGCGTTTCCCCTTCCGGGTCTGCGGCGGCCCGGAATTTTCGTCCTCACCGTACCATGACGCGCGCCGATTTTCAGCCGTTGGACGGCGGCGGCGCGTAGGTTATAAAAGTACCCGTGCGCTTCATTCTGATCGCCGCCAAGCAACTCGAGTTCGCCAAGTCGCGCCTCAGCTCCGCGATGCCGGCGGGCGAGCGCCGGGCGATCGCGGGCGCGATGTTTCGCGACGTGCTGGCGGCGGCGCTCGGCTCACGGAGCGCCGATCGGATTGGCGTCGTCACGTCCGATCTCGAACTGCTCGGAATTGCGCGTACGGCCGGCGCGCTCGCGATCGACGAGAAATATCCGCGCGGCCTCAATGCCGCCGTGGCGATGGCAACCGCCGCGCTGGAAGCACTCGGCACGGACACCGTCTGTACCGTATTGTCGGACGTTCCGATGATTACGGCCCGCGATCTCGATGCCGCATTCGCCGCCCTGCCGGCGCCGGAAAGCGGCGTGGTGCTCGTCCCGTCGCGCGATCTTTCCGGCACCAACATTATCTGCCGGACGCCACCCGCCGCGATTCCCACGCGCTTTGGCCGGATGAGCCTCGTGCGCCATCTGGACGAGGCGCGCGCGCGCCGCGTTCCGGCGCGAGTCTTGCGGCTGATGCGCCCGGCGCTCGACCTCGACACCCCGGCGGACCTCGCGGAATTCGTCCGCGCGGGAACGTCCACCCATACTCAAAATCAGCTTGCGCGCCTGGGAATTGCGGTTCATTGAAGCGCCGAATGCCGGATTGACGATGCCGATGGTCGAAGCAATCGAAGGATTGGGCGGGATCGTTCTCGACGGGATCGCCAGTCTGGGAGAATTCGTCCTGTTCCTGCTGAACGCGGTGCGGTTCATTTTCATGCCGCCCTACAAGCCGCGCCTGTGGATTCGCCAGGTGCGGATCATCGGCGCCGATTCGCTGTTTCTGATCGTTCTAATCGGGACTTTCACCGGGATGGTGCTGGGATTGCAGGGCTACAACACGCTCCATCGGTTCAATTCCGACGGTGCGCTGGGAACCGTCGTGGCGCTGACGCTCGTGCGCGAACTAGGTCCCGTGCTGGCGGCGCTGATGATTGCCGCGCGGGCCGGTTCCGCGATGGCGGCGGAGCTGGGCTCGATGCAGGCGACCGAGCAGATCGACGCGCTCACCGTGATGGCGATCAATCCGATTCAATATCTGGTCTCGCCGCGCGTGATCGCGGGTGTGATTAGCTTCCCGTTCCTGACCGCGATTTTCGACGTGCTCGGAATCTGGGCCGGATATGTTGTCGGAGTGGAACTGATGGGCGCGCCCGGCGGCGCCTATTTCAACGGAATCGCCTCGAACCTGGGCGCTCACGACATCGCCACCGGCCTCTACAAGGCGCTGGTATTCGGTGTCGTCGTGATGTGGGTGTGCTGCTACAAGGGACATCGCGCCCAGCGGATGGCGACCGGGGTGAGCCGCGCCACGACCGAGGCGGTGGTGCTGTCGAGCGTATTGATTTTGGCCTTCGATTATTTCCTTACGTCGGTGCTTTTGTAACGATGGCGTCCCAGATGAACGAGGGGGAATCCCAAAACGGCGCGGCTGCCGCGATTGCGGTGCATGACTTGCGCCGCCGCTTCGGCCGCCAACAGGTGCTCGACGGCGTGACGCTCGACTTTCCGGCCGGCCAAGTCACCACGATTATCGGGCCGAGCGGCAGCGGCAAGACGGTCCTGCTGAAGCATCTCAACTTGTTGCTGCGCCCCGATTCCGGCACCATCGTGATCGACGGGATCGACGTGACCAAAATCGGCGCGCTGGGACTTAACGCGGTGCGCGAGAAATTCGGGATGCTGTTTCAGGCGGGAGCGCTGTTCGATTCGATGAGCGTGTTCGACAACGTCGCCTTTCCACTGGTGGAAAAGACCGGGCTGCACCGCGCCGAAATTTCCGCGCGGGTGCTCGAAACGCTCGCCGCAGTGGGGTTGGAAGGGATGGGCGGGAAGTTCCCCGCGGAATTGAGCGGCGGGATGCAAAAGCGGGCGGCGCTGGCCCGCGCGCTGGTGCGCCGGCCCAGGATATTGATGCTGGACGAACCGACCACCGGGCTCGATCCGGCGCGCACCGGCGCGATCCATGACCTCATCCGGCGGACCCAAAAGAATTTCGATCTGACCGCCGTAATGGTAAGCCACGATGTGCCGGCCGTTTTCCAGGTCTCCGACCGCGTCGCGTTCCTCCATCGGGGAAAGACGCGGCTCAACGGCACGGTGGCCGAGGTGATGGCCGCAGACGACGCGGTCTTCCAGCGGTTTCTGGCGGGACGCGCTTCCGGCGAGGATAATGAACGGAGCCTTTCGGCCTGACGGGAAGCCATGTACGCAAGCCCTACCACAAAATTTATCGTTGGGATTTTCGTCCTGTTGGGAATCGCCGCGCTGGCGATTCTGTCGGTTTCGCTCGGCAAAATCGAATTGATTGCGCCGCCCGGCTACACTCTCTATGCAAATTTCGATAATATCGCGGGCTTGAAGCTCGGCGACGAGGTCGAATTGGCGGGAGTTAAAATCGGCAAAGTGACCGGCGTCACGCTTGACAAGAACGAGCGCGCGCGGGTCGCGTTGCGCCTCGACCAGGGCGTCGAAGTCGATACCGACGCGATCGCGGGAGTAAAAAGCGCGGGCCTGCTCGGCGATAAATATGTTTCAATCTCGCTCGGAGCGGGCGAACGGAACCTTAAGAGCGGCCAGACGATTCGCCAGACCCAATCGTCGTTTGTGCTTGAGGACGCAATCGGACAATTTATTAGCAACGCCACCAACGGCGGCGGCAAAAGCTCCGAGAGGAGTTCTCCGGCTATCGGTTCTTCGGACGGCGGTTCAAAAACAGGCAAGTGACAGGCGGCAGCATGAAACTCGGCACCACTGGGAAATTTTCAGCGTTTGCGGCGATCCTCGCAATCGCGCTCACCTTCACCCCCGGAATCGGCATTGCGGCGGCCGGCGGACCGATGGCCACCGTCAAGAGCACGGTCGATCGGGCGATGCCGATTCTTCGTGACCATCAGACGCCGCTCGCCCAGCGGCAGGACGCCTTGCGCAAAATTATCGCGGCGAACTTCGATTTCAAGGAAATGTCCAAATCGGCGCTCGGCCGCCATTGGTGGGAAATTACGCCCGCACAGCAGGGGGAATTCACCAAGACATTCGTCGCATTCATCGAGGACGCCTACTTGAGCAAGATCAACGATTTCCGCGCCCAAAACGTGACCTTTCTGAGAATGACTCGCGACTCGGACGATCCGAATTTTGCCCAAGTTTATACCACCGTCACCCAGCCGGATGCCGAACCGATCGGCATCAACTACCGCCTCCTTAAGGAGCCGAACGGCGCCTGGCGAATCTACGACGTTGCGGTCGATGCGATCAGCATAATTCTCAACTATCGCAACCAGTTCAATCGCGTGATGAACAACCAGGGATACGGCGTGCTGATCAACGACCTGAAGAGCAAACAGGCGGCGCTGGCCACCTCGCTCGTGAACCATTAGAGAAACTCGGTTGCACGCCGCGAATAATTTGATAGGCTAACGGCGCGGGAGAGAAGCCGGCGCTGCGCGCGAGCCGCGAGCTGTCCGGCGCTATCGCATGGAGGGGCCAATGGAATTGTATCGGAAATCGGGCGGACGGCGTTTTGCAATGCGGACGACGCTGGTTCTGGCGCTGGCCGCCGGAGTCGCCTTCGCCACGCCGGCATTCTGCGCCGATGGCGGAGCGGCCAACAATGTACCGCCGGGCGAGGGTGGTCCGACGGGATATGCCGACCCGTTCGCCGGCTTTAATCAGGCGATGTTCACGTTCAACTTGAAGCTCGACCAGTGGGTGCTGCGTCCCATCGCAAGCGGCTACGCCAGAATCGCGCCCGAGCCGGTGCGCAAGAGCGTGGGCCATTTTTTCGACAACGCCAATGTGATTCCGCGCGTGGTCAGCAACCTGTGTCAACTCAAATTGGCCGAGGCCGGCTCGGAAACCGCCCGCTTCGGAATCAATTCGGTTATTGGGGTGGCGGGCTTTTTCGATCCGGCGAAGGACTGGTTCGGAATCAAGCCGAAAAACAACGATACCGGCCTGACCTTGCGCTATTACCATGTCTCAACCGGTCCTTACCTGATGCTGCCGTTTTTCGGACCTTCGACTATTGGGGACGCGCTCGGCACGATCGTGGACGGCTCCATGAATCCAGTCGATTACCTGCCTTATTTCACCGGCATTCCGACCTGGCTTCCGATCGCAATTGATAGCGGCCAGTTCATGGGAGCGGCGATCAACTATCGGTCGCTCCATCTGAATCAATTCGAGGAGGCCGACCGCTACGCGGTGGACCTTTATGGCGCGGTCCAGGATGGCTACCTGCAAACGCGCGCGCACAAAGTCGCGCAACTGCGCCGAGAGAATATGTAATCCGATCCGGAGCTAGCCGGCTTTCAGCGCCGCGGACGCCGCCCTCGTGGTGTCCGCGGCGTTTTTTATCCGCCGGCGCGGGTTCGTTCAGACGTGTTCCCACGCATGGTACGAACTGCGCACGAGCGGCCCGGATTCCACGTGATGGAACCCCATTGCGAGCGCCTCGCGCTTGAGCGCCGCGAATTCATCGGGGGGGACGTAGCGCACCACTGGCAAATGATCCATCGAGGGGCGCAGGTATTGGCCGAGCGTCAGGATGTCGCAACCCGCGGCGCGAATACCGCGGATCGTATCGATCAATTCGTCACGCTCTTCGCCCAACCCCAGCATCACGCCCGCCTTGGTCATCATCCGCTTGCCGATCGCCTTTGCGGCGTCCCGCGCATGACCCAGCACCGCGAGCGAGCGTTCGTAATTTCCGCCCGGCCGCACCGCGCGATACAGGCGCGGAACGGTTTCGACGTTGTGATTAAAAATGTCGATCGGCGAATGCACGACCGTTTCCACGCTCGATTCGGCTCCGCGAAAATCGGGCGTCAGGGTTTCGACGCGGGAGCCGGGCAGGACCGACTTGATCGCCGCCGCCGTTGCCGCGAAATGCGCCGCGCCGCCGTCGGCCAGATCGTCGCGATCGACCGAAGTCACCACGATATGTTGCAATCCGAGCCGCGCCGCCGCTTCGGCGATGCGCCGCGGCTCGTCCGGATCGAGCGGGCGCGTCTTTCCGTGCGCCACCGCGCAATAGGGACAGTTGCGCGTGCATACGTCGCCCATCAGCATGAAGGTCGCCGTGCGATTGGAGAAGCATTCGCCGATATTCGGGCAGCACGCCTCCTGACACACCGAATGGAGCCGCAATTCGGCGAGTACCGCCTTGGTCCGAAAAAATTCCGGCGCCGACGGCGCGCGCACCTTGATCCAGTCGGGATGCCTTCGCTCGCCCATGTTCTAAACTCCCGCGGTCGCCGCGGTAGCCGAGGAATCGATTATGCTCCACAGCCGTGCGGGGCTTTCGCTCTCGACTGAATCATATCCGAAAACCTCCGCGAAGCTCGCTTGCACGATTACACCGAATTCGTGAGTTGAGATTTCAGGATGATCCAGCTCTGCGATCGAAGTCATCCGGCATCCCGCGATTCCGCACGGAACGATCGCGTCGAAATAGCTCAAATCCGCCGCGACATTCACCGCGAAGCCGTGACGGGTGACCCAGCGGCGAATGCCCACGCCAATCGACGCGATCTTCCCGCCGTCAGCCCATACGCCGGTCATCCCGGCGCGCCGCTTCGCCTCGATGCCGCAGCGCGCGAGCGCGCCGATTATCGCTCCTTCAAGATTCCTCAAGTACGCGCCGACGTCGCGCGCGCGCCCTTCCAGCCTCAGAATCGGATAGCCAACCAATTGCCCCGGCCCGTGGTAAGTGACCTGTCCGCCGCGCGACACCCGCCGAATCGGCACGCCGGCGGGATTGTTGAGAATGAACCGTTCGTCGGCGCCGCGGCCGAGCGTATAGACATGCGGGTGTTCGAGGATGAGGAGCGTGTCGCCGATACGATCGGCAAGCCGCGCCTCCAAAAGCGCCGTTTGCAGCGCCAGCGCCGCGTCGTAATCGACGACGCCAAGCTCGGCCACGGATAATTTTGCGGGTTGGTTCAATCTTAGTTGCGAGTTGGCAGCGGCTTCTCGCCGCGCGGCAGCCGAAATCATGCCGCGGCGCCCAGCGGCCGTGCGCGTTCAATTCGCTCGCGTTCGCGGCGGTTGTTCATCGCTTCCCACAAATCGTCGCGCCGCTGCACGTTCAGCCAGAACTCGGGGCTGTTGCCGAACACCCGTGCAAGAATGAGCGCGGTCGCCGCCGTCACCTTCCTGCGATTATTGCACAGCTCGTTCACATGCTTGCGCTGAACGCCCATCGCCTCGGCCAGCGCGGCCTGCGTCAGCCCGAGAGGCCGCATGAATTCCTCGGCCAGTATTTCGCCGGTCGTGGCCGGTTTGCGCTTCGTCGTCAGCATCGCCACCTCATGTGTATTGGTGATTGTCGAGATAGAGGTCTCGCGCTTCGCCGCGAGCGCCGTTCCACCTGAAGAGCAGCCGCCATTGCCGGTTGATCCGTATCGAATGGAACTCCGATAGGTTGCCGCGCAGCTTCTCGAAGCGATTGCCCGGCGGCACTCGCAAATCCCGATCGGCTGTCGCGTCATCCAGCATCTGAAGTTTGCGGAATAGCCGGCTTTCGAGGTCGGGTGGGCTGCCGCGCCATTTCCTGTCTTCGACGAAGAAGGCGCGCAGCCACTCATCCCGAAACCCTGCGATCATGCGGCAATTCCAGCCAAGAGTAGCTGTACCACCCTACGGGGCAAATTACCAGCGTTCCGCCGCAAATACGTTCAGAAGTTAATCGCCTCTCCTTCGGCCATCAGCGCCGCTTCCATGATCGCTTCGGACATCGTGGGATGCGGATGCACCGCCTTGCCAAATTCGGCGGCGGTCGCCTCCATCGTCTTGCCCAGCACAACTTCCGAAATCAGGTCGGTCGCATGGCGGCCAATTATTTGGCATCCGATCACCTCACCGTATTGCTTGCCGGTGACGAATTTCACGAATCCCTCGGTTTGTCCGATCGCGACCGCCTTGCCGTTGGCGCGGAACGGAAACTTGCCGATCTTGATCTCGATGCCATGTTCGCGCGCCTGCGCTTCGCTGAGGCCGACGGTCGCGACTTCCGGTTCGCAATAGATGCAGGCCGGGATCGCGGTCAGGTCGAAGCCCGGTTCGCGCTTCCCGGCCATGATTTCCACTGCCGCGATTCCCTCCGCCGACGCCTTGTGCGCGAGCAGCGGCGCGCGAACCACGTCGCCGATCGCATAGATGCTCGGCACCGAAGTCTGGAACGAATCGTTCACTTTGATGAAGCCGCCGCGCTCCACCACGATGCCGTTGCGTTCCAGCGCCAGATTGCCGCTCAGCGGCGCGCGCCCGACCGCGACGAGAACCACGTCAGCCGTGACCGTCTTTCCCTTGCCTTCCGACTCGACCGTCACGTTCCACTGTCCGTCCGTGCGCGCCATCGACTTGTAGCGATGCTCAAGCATCACGGTCACTCCCCGCTTCACGAATGCGCGCCGCAATTCTTCGGCGGCCTCGGAATCGAAGCCGGGGAGCATCTGCTTCTCCAATTCGACGATCGTAACCTTCGCGCCGAAGGCATTGTAGAAATAGCCGAACTCCAGCCCGATCGCGCCCGCGCCGATTATCGCGACGCTCGCGGGCAGCTTATCGAGTACCAGCGCCTCACGGCTCGTGACCACGCCGTCGCCGAGCTTCATTCCGGGGAAAAGCTTTTCGCCCGATCCCGTGGCGATCAGAATGCGTTCGGCTTCGAGCGTCGCCGCCGGCGGCGCGGGTTTCCCGTCCGCCGGCGCAAGCGCGGCCAGGTGCGGCCCCGCGATGGCCGCGGTGGCCTCGATAAAATCGACGTGGTTTTTCTTGAGCAAGAATCGCACGCCGCGCGAAAGCTTGTCGGCGGCGGCACGGGAACGCGCAATCACTTTTTTGAAATCGACCCGCACTTCGCCGGGTTCGATTCCGTGCTCTTTGCCCGCGCCGCGAATGGTTTCGATCGTCTCGGCCGAATTGAGCAGCGCCTTCGACGGGATGCATCCCCAGTTGAGGCAGACGCCGCCCGGCTCGGCGCGTTCGATCACTGCGGCTTTCATCTTGAGTTGGCTCGCGCGAATCGCGGCGACGTAGCCGCCGGGTCCGGAGCCGATTACGATTAGGTCATAGCGTGAATTCGCCATACGGGCCTCCCGGAAGCGGTCTCATAACGGCCATCCCGCCAAGCGCGTTCCGCACCTTGGGGATGCAACTGACTCAGTATTTCTGTTGTTTCGGCTAGCCGCATCACATAGCATCGGGAAAAGTCTTTGTAATCGTTGGGGAAATTGGCTTCGTTTGGCAGTTTTTCCTTTCCTGCCAAAATAAATCTCCGTTCCAGCACATGCGGCCAAAATTGCCATTAAGCTGCCGCTACACCAACAGGCTGGCGGGATTTTCCAGAAAGCGCTTCAACTCGCCCATGAAACGGCCCGCGACCACTCCATCGACGATCCGATGATCGCACGACACCGTCGCCATCATCGTAGTGCCCGCTGCGACCTGTCCTTTGCGCACCACCGGGCGCTCCTTGATCGCGCTCACCGCCAGAATCGCGGCCTGCGGCGGCACGATCACCGCCGCGAAATGTTCGATGCCGAGCATTCCCATGTTCGAGATCGAAAAGGTCGCGCCCGACAGTTCATCGGAGGTGAACCCTCCGCGCCCCGCCTTGGCGACCAGCCGATGCGCGAGGCGCGCGATCTCGGCGAGCGGCAGCCGTTCGCATTCGCGAATCACCGGCAGAATCAGGCCGTCCTCGATCGCGACCGCCAGCCCGATATTGATGTTGGGGTGAATCACGATGCCGCCGTCAACGTAGCTGGAATTAATTCGCGGGTAGCGCGCCAGCGCGAGCGCGCAGCCCTTCACGATGATGTCGTTGAACGTAATGCTCTCCTCGAAGACCTCGGTCGCTTCGAGCGAGTTCTTGAGCCGCACCGCCTCTTCCATGTCGATTTCGATTGTCACGTAAAAGTGCGGAATTTCGCGCTTCGACTCCGCCATCCGGGCGGCGATCGTCTTGCGCATCTTCGACAGCTCTTCGCGCGAGCCGGGCGCGCCTTCGCGCGGCGCGACGATCCGGCGAAACTTGAACAACTGCTGCTCACGCAGGAAGTCGTCGAGGTCGCGCTTGGTGATGCGTCCGTCGGGTCCCGTGCCGCGCACCTGCGCCAGATCGATTCCCGCCTCCTCGGCGGCGCGCCGCGCCAGCGGCGATGCGCGCAGCTTGTGCCCATCGGAATCCTCGGCGGCACGCGGCGGGGGAGCTTCCTTCGGCGCGGGCGGCGGCGGCGGCGCCGCGATCGCGGTCGGCGCGGCCGATGGATTCGCGCTCATCGCGGGATGCGGCTCCCGCGTCGCGTCAGCGAAATCACGGGACACGGCTGCGGCCGCGGCGCCTTTCTTTTTAATCGGCTGGGTGGGCGCTTCCTTTTTTGCCGCGGCGGGTGCGGGCGCGTTGGAAACGGTCGCCTTCGCGGGCGCGGGCGCCGCTTTGCCTTTGGCCGGCGACGCGCCCTCTCCCTTCATCGTCGCGATCACCGCACCGACGGGCGCGCTTTCGCCCTCGTGCAGTTGGATTTGTTCGAGCACCCCGTCGTCGAACGCTTCCATCACCATGTCGGCCTTGTCGGTTTCGACTTCGGCGATCGCCTCGCCGCGATGGATTGTGTCGCCGGGATGCTTCAGCCAGCGGAGGATTTTGCCCTCTTCCATCGTGTCGGAGAGCTTCGGCATTGTGATTTCAGTGCTCATGGTGCGCCTTCCGTTTCTCCGTATTGTGGGCCGAAGGCGGGCCTTGCTACAAGTCTCAGATTGCGGCCGCGCGCGCCCGTTCCGGGCGACATTATTCGGCGGCATCGGGAGGAAGGAAAAATGGACACACCGGCGAAATTGGAAGTACCCGAACGCGACGTACTCTTAGGCGGATTTTTCTGGATGGGATTGGGCTTGCTGGCGTCGTTGCCGTGGATCGGTCCGTCATGGCTCGGAGAGGCCGCGCGCTTCTTGATCGTAATTTCGGTGCTGATCCATATCGGCGAGGGAATTTACGCGCAGACGCTCGCCGCGCGCATCGGCGAGGACACGCAGCGATGGTTTCGCCGCACGCTCGTGATGGGATACCTGGCGGTGCGCATCCTGCAACGCGCACAACCGCCGATGCCCTCGGTCGGCGCACCCCCGTCGGCGGGCATCCCGCACCCGTAGCAACGAAGCGGTTCGCGCCCGGATGAAGCCGCGCGCCAGGAGTTCGACGGCCGCCGTCCGCGCTTGACTCGCGATATGCATAACCCTAAACTGACCGGGTAGTCGGTCTATTATTCGAGAGGAGGCTGAATCGATGCCATCGAGCGCCGTTCAAACGATTTCGTCCGCACCCGCCCCGTCCCCCGCGCCGGTTCCGAAGCCGGCCGCGGCGAAACCGCCCACGAAGCGGCGCGCTCCCGGTCCGCGCGGGCCGTTCGCCGCCCTGAAGCTCATCCGGCCGGCCACCGCGCTCGCCAATCTGGGGGAGAGCTTCAATCGCTACGGCGACGTCGTCCATTACTGGCTCGGCCCGATTCAAACCTATCTCGTCGCCCATCCCGACGGCGTGAAACACATCCTTCAGGACCACCATCGCAACTACACCAAATCCCAGGACTACGCGCTTTTGAAATACCTGCTCGGCGAAGGCTTGGTTACCAGCGAGGGCGACCTGTGGCTGCGCCAGCGCCGCCTGATTCAGCCCGCGTTCCATCGCGAGCGCATCAGGGGTTTTGCGCAGATAATGACCGACGCCACTATGGAGATGCTCGAACGGTGGGACAAAATCGCGGCGGAAGGCAGCCAGCTCGACGTATCGCATGAGATGATGCGGCTCACGTTGAAGATCGTCGGACACTCGCTGCTCAGCATGGACTTGACCGGCGAGGCGGACGCGATCGGCGCGAACCTCACTATCGCACAGGACCGCTTCGGCCATTTCGATCTTGCGTTGCTGCTGCCCTTCTTTCCGACGCGGCGAAATCGCGATTTCGCCAAAGC
>JBOHWK010000049.1:0-1593 GCA_050736715.1 Binataceae bacterium (SeqCode)
AAATTACATAAGGCTGAACAGTTCATCCCTGAACTAGTTCATCCCCATGCCGATGCGGCGGGATAGAAGCGACCTCACCCCCTGTCCCCCTCTCCCTTTTGGAGAGGGGGAACGCAACGCAATTTCCGCTGGCTGGTTCCCCTCTCCAAAAGGGAGAGGGGTTAGGGGTGAGGTTGCTACTTCTTTGCTGCGCATTTAGACCTCTCCGGCTATCGCGGATCGGCGATTGGACGAGCTTTTTTCTTGCGCTCGCCCGGATATTCTTCCGCCACCTGCGCGTACAATTCGGCCAGCTTCGCGTCGAATTCGGTCTCAAGCCGGCGAGTTTCTGCCGCGCGCTCCGCATTTGGCATCGGGCCAAGCCGTTCGAGGTCGTCTTCAAGCTTCTGCATCAGGCGGTTTCTGGCGATGAGATATTGATAGCCGTTCATAGGCGCTCCAAAACTGCAAATTCCAAAGATCGAGATTATACGATAATCTCGCAATGCGTGAAACCTGACGTGAAAAGCGAGTCCGAATTGGCGCGCAGTGTGGAGGCGATCCCGATCCTCCGCGCGTGGGACATTCCCGGCTTGCGCCACGGATTCATCGGGCGGTTGGGCGGCGTCAGCCAAGGACCGTTTGCCACGATGAACCTCTCGTATTGGGTGGGCGACGACGACGGCGCGGTCGATGCCAACTGGGAGCGATTGCGCCGCTCCGCGCCAATTCCACCGGCGGTCGCGCGGCTGAATCAGGTGCATGGCAGCGAAGTCCACGCGGTCACTCAGGCCGGCATCGGCATCAGACCGCCGGGCGACGGAATGGTCACGGCGGAGCGTGGAATCGCGCTGGGAATCTTCACGGCGGATTGTGTGCCGATCCTGCTGGTGGATGCGAAGAACAGAATTGCGGGCGCGCTTCATGCGGGATGGCGCGGCGTGCTGGCGGACATCGCGGCGGCCGGAGTGCGCGCGATGGTCACGCTGGGCGCCGACCCGTCCGAGATTCGCGCCGCGCTGGGGCCGTCGATCGGGCCGTGCTGCTTTGAGGTTGACGAGGCGCTTGCGGATCGATTCGTCAAGGAAATCCCCGGCGCGGAGCGCCACCGAAGGGCAGGGCGGCCGGGCAAGGCATATCTCAATCTGCGCGGCATCGTGCGTGATCGATTCGAGCAAGCGGGAATCGCGCCGGAGAATATCGCCGAGGTTGGCCCGTGTACGCGATGCGCCTCCGACCGATTCTTCTCGCGGCGCGCGGCGGAGGGCGCCTCGACCGGCTTGCAGATGAGTTATATTGGGTTTGACGACCGTCCTCGTTGACCATGGCGCCGCGCAAAAAAAAGAAGCCGCGCAGTGGGTTAATCGCGAAGGTGCGCAAGCCGATTGCGCCACCGTCGCGGACGATTGAGGATGAAAGGAAATACAGCCGCAAACGGGAACGCGCCCGCCTCCGCCGCGAAGCCGACAAAGAACCGCCACCAAGGCACTAGCAGGGTGCGGAAAAATGGCTGAATAGCAAGAACTTGGCTTCCTTTTGGAGCGTTAGGATGGATTGTTCGAGGGTTGGTTTGCGGTTCAGTTGCGCGATCGGGTCAGCGTTGGCGGCGGCGGG
>JBOHWK010000050.1:0-23579 GCA_050736715.1 Binataceae bacterium (SeqCode)
GCCCCCGGCGGTTGCCGCCGGGGGCCCGCTCAGAGCATCGCCGCGGCGCAATGGGCGGCGCCCAGCAACGCCGCGGTGGGATTCAATGCGACGCGCACCTCGACTCGCTCGAGCAGCGGCGCGAGTCGGCCCTTGTCCAGGAACGCCTTCACGAACGCGCCGCCGCGGAGCATCGGGAGAATCTTCGGTGCGATTCCGCCGCCCAGATAGACGCCGCCCATCGCGAGCACCTTGAGCGCCAGGTTCGCCGCTTCCGCTCCGTAGATGTCGCAGAATATCGCGAGCGCGCGGACGCAGGCCGGATCGCGATTCGCGAGCGCCGCCGCGCTAATCGCCGCCGCCGGATCGCCCGCCTCGAATTGCTCCTTAAGCCACGCCGGCGCGGGCGCGCCCGATTTTTGGCGCAGGAAGCGATGGATATTTTCAAGCCCGCTTCCCGACAACACGCGCTCCCAGCTCACGTGGCCGAATTCCGCTTCGAGGAAACGCAGCAATTCGATCTGTTCCGCGCCGCGCGGCGCGAAATCGGAATGGCCGCCCTCGGATGCTACCGCATGGTAGCGGTCCCCCTCCCACACGAGCGCGGCCTCTCCCAGCCCGGTGCCCGCTGCGATCGCGGCGATATTGCCGTGCGCGGGAGGACTCTTCGCGGGGTGCAGCACGGCGACCTCGGCGGGTTCCAGATGAATCGCGCCGTGGGCGGTCGCGCACAGATCGTTGATCAGGCGGACCGGCGCGCCGCCGATCGCGTGCGACAGGTCCGCCTCCGCAATCGTCCACGGCAGGTTGGTGGGATGGGCGCGGCCGTCGATGACCGGACCCGGCACGCCGAAGCATCCGGCGTCGATCCGGGGCGAATCGCGAAGGAAATCGGTGCAAATCGCTTCGAGGCTCGCGAAACCGGCGCTCGCATACCGACGGTCGCGAACCGGTTCGAGCGCTCCGCCGGGCGCGGCTCTATACAGTCCAAGATGGGTTTTGGTGCCGCCCGCGTCGGCCGCGATAATAATGCCTGCCATCGGAAACTCCGCCGCTCAATTCATTCCGGAGCGGCCACTCTGCCTGAGTTGCATCATGAGATGATTCTCACGCGGAGACGATTCGCTTGGCAAGGGGAAAGCCCGCATCGATCATTCGACCGAAATTGGAATCCGGACTTCAAACGTCGAAGCGACCGCGACGCCGTTTTCGATCGCGGGAAAAAACTTCCACTCTTTGAGCGTGTCGAGCAGCACCTGATTGAGGCGCGGATTCGAGGTCGGCTTTTCCAGCGTCACTTGGGCGGCGCCGTCGGCGCCGACGATGAAGCGCGCGATCGCCTCGGCCTGGAAGACGTTCTCGCGCAAATCGTCGGGAATTACCGGCTTGGGCGCGTAAATTGCGCGCGCGCCGATCGTGTCGCTGCCGATTCCGCCGCCGCCCGCGCCCGCCGATTCCGGGGCGGACGGCGGCGCGGGATGGAGCACGCCGGAGGGAACCGCAATCCCGTTGGGCGACGTAACGGGAGGCGCCGATGCGAACACCGGTGCGGGACGGACCCGGCGGCGCCGCCGCACTTCATGGCGCGGTACGGGCGGAATCGGCCGCGGCGTAATTTTTGGTTTGTTGTTGCCCTGCAAGGCATGCACTACCGGCTGAATCTCGACGAGCCGCACCTCGACCGCCTCCGTATGCGGCGGCGCGACGACGCCCTGCGTCAGAACGATCGCGAAGCCGGCGATCAGCAGCGCGGAGAACGCCGCCGCCGCCGGGATGGTTAAGCCGAAGCGCCGCCACGGCGAATCCATCCCGGGGCGCCATTCGGCGTACCCGGCGCTGTATGGGCGCGGAGCGCCCGCCGGCGCATCGCTTACGTCGTGGGTTTTGTGAATGGCAATTCCCATTTGATTCCCGCGTAAAGCGCGCGGCGCGGGCCGTATTGCGCGGCGAAAACGCCGACGCCCGTGCCGTTGCGGATTTGATAGATGTGGTCGTTCAGATTGACTACCGCGCCGCGAAATTCGAGCGCGCCGCCATGCGCCAATTCGATTCGCCGGGAAATTCCCGCGTCAACCTGGATGTAATAGGGAAGATTGCCGGTGTTGGCGAAACCGTCCCGCAGTCCGCTTCCGTATATCCCGTCGATCGAGAATAGCCAGCCGCGCCATTTGTAAGCGGCGCCTGCTGAATCGGTGAAGGTCTGGTCGTGATCGAGGAAGATGTAATGACTATTGATGTACTTCAGTTCGTCCGGAGCGAAGTTGAACTGACCCGATTCGACCTGCGTTCCCTGCGCAACGCTGTATGCGAAATTGTCGTACGCGTAGAGGTTCTTATGCGAATACGATCCGGTGGTTTCGACGCCCCAGACGCGCCCCTTGCGGTAGTTGAAGGTCTCGAAGATCAGCGCGGGACCGAATTGTCCCTCGTCGATCAGATCGGCCGCCTTCTTGTAATACGAGTCGATGCCAAGATTCAGCCCCGGAATCACTTCCTGCGCCGCGCCCACGTCGAACAGATGGTCGCGCTCGACGGTCGGCGTGCTGTTGCTATTCGAGGGCGCCGCCCCGGTCGTATCTTTCAGTTGCTTGATATTGTTGACCTGCACCAGTTCGGTCTCCGGCGGCGTGAATTGGCGCGCGTATCCCGCGTGCAACGTGGTGCCCTTGAACGGCTTGTACACGAGGCCCACGCGCGGACTGGCCTGATCGGCGCGGACCAAGCCGTCGTAGAGATCGAACCGCACGCCGTAGTTGACGGTCAGATTTTCGATCGGTTTCCATTCGTCCTGCGCGTACCAACTGTATATCCAAGTTTGGAGGCCGACGTTGTCCACAAATGAAATGGGCACGTCGCCGGCCTGCACGCCGCCTATCGCGGGGAAGGTCAGTTCGTGATTGTCGATTTCGGCGCGCTCGGAATCGAAGTAGCCGCCGATCCGGAACGTGTGCCGAGCGATTCCGTGGTAGGCCGTGTCCAACTGTACCCCGTTGCTCCAATCGCTGCGGAAGACCCGCGACGCCGCGCCGTTGTAGATAAGATCGCCGGTGATGTCCGGGTTGAAGGTAACGGTCGAATATCTGCTAAACGGCGCGATTTGGTAGTCTATATTCTCGCCCACCGTCCCCTGCAGCGCGAGCACGCCGAAGTAGTTCTGTTCGAACTGGTTATCGCGCACCTTCGCCGACGGATAGGCCGGCACGCCCGCGAGCGCATACACCTGCGGCTGATCGGGATTGGCGGGAATCTGGAAATGGTTCACCGCCGTGCCGGTAATCAGGCTGAGCCGCGTCGTTGGGTTTAGCAGGTACGTGAAGTACCCGAAGCCCGATCCCTGGTTGGAGGTGTCGTGAATCGCGGTCGGCCCGGGCGTTGGCGGTTCGACGCCACGGTCCGTGCCGAGATATTGTCCAGTTACAAAGTAGCTGAAATTCCCTTTCGAGCCGCCGTACTCGAAGCTCGGCTGCGTGGTGCCGCGCTGGCCACCGTAAAAATCGAGGTCGCCGCCCTGCAATTCGGCGCCATCTTTCGTCTGGATGTCGATCACGCCGGCGGTGCGCAATCCAAACTGCGCCGGCAGCGCCCCGGTCAATAGGCTGATGCTATTGGCGAAGCGCGGACTGAGTATCTGGCCGAATCCGGTGATTCCCTCCGGAAGCTGAATGCCATTGATGCGGTATTGAAGATTGGCGTGATCGCCGCGGACGTGAAGCTGTCCGTAGGAATCCTGCGCGACGCCCGGCGCCTGGAGTATCACGTCGTTGAGGGCGGTGTTGTTCCCCTGCGGCAATTCCTGAATCGCCTTTTGGGTAAAGCGATAGACGCTGCCGCCGGTCTGCGGCGAGAGGCTGTTACGCGCGCGATTGAGCCGCGCCGCCTTCACCGCCAGGCTGACGGCCCGCTTTGCCGCCATCGTAAGGGTGATTGGCGGCACTCTGCCCGCGGCCACGCTCGCGAGCGCCATGGCCGGCTTAAAGCCGCTTTTCTTGGCGAGGATCGCGTAGAGTCCGCGTCGCGGCGGAGTGAAAGAGAATTCTCCGCGCTTGCCGCTCCGCGCCCGCGCGACAATGCCGCCGCGGGCGCGCTGGAGCGTCAATTCCGCGCCGCGAATCGGCCTGCCGAGGGCGTCCTTCACAACGCCGGTAATTTGCCGCGATCCCGATGGGCCGGCCGTTGGCCGGGCGGCCATCGTGGACGAAACGATAAACATCAATATCATCGAAGCCCCGCCGAGCGGGACCAATAATCGCAATCTCAGTCGCATCGCAGTTCCTCCGAATGCGAGGGCAAAGCCGGCCGCGCCGCCATTCGGCGCGCACCGCTGCCGCGCGCGAATCGGTCTTCACGCGCGAGTCACGTTCTGGTGGTTCGGGAAAAGCTACGCCAATCGCGGCGCGGGCGGGGCGCGGCCGCGCTCGAACGAAGCGGCGAGTGAGCGCGCCGCTGGTAATTCAGGAATAGCGGCGACTTCCGTCGGGACCGGGCCGCACAAGATCGCGGGCGCCGCCGACATCGATCCCGGTGCATGGAACGCAAGCGCGCAGATCGGACAGAGACCCTCGTTGACGCTGAGTTGCGCCGAGCGCGGGGCCTGATGGAAATGGACCGCGCCGATGAGTTGCGCGGCCAGAATCAGCACCGCGCACGCGGCCGCAATCGTGCCGCGCATTCCGATTCTCCTGCTGAATCTCTTTCTGGCCTTGCTCAAAATCATCGCCGCCGGCTGCAGAACGGGGCCTCCTGCCTTCGCCTTTTAGGCTGCCCGTTCGGCAAGGCGCGGTCAAGCGATCCCACCGGGATCATGTAGAACAGGACGAATCGGCCACGAGGATGCGCGCCGAATTGGGACGCATCGGAATCGCGCAGGTGCCGTCTCTAATTTCGAACGATTCACCCTCGTTCAATGCGTCGATCAGGCGGGCGCGCGCGAGGTTCGGCAGCTTGAGCGTCAGTTGGGCGGGATGGGCGGCGGAATTGAACGCGGCCACGATCGATTCGCCCGGATCGCGGCGGAGAAATGCGAACTGCTCGTGCGCGGCGTGAAGCTGGAGATAATCGCCATCGCGGAGCGCGCGATGGGCGCGGCGCGCGGCGATGAGCCGCCGGATGAAGCCGGGCAACTCCGGATGCGGCGCATCGCGGCGCATCGCACCCAAATCGAGCGCCGGCCGGAGCGGCGCGTCGGTGCTCTCAACCTTGCGCCCCGCGATGCCCCATTCGCTGCCGTAATAAATCGACGGAATGCCCGGCATCGCGAACATCAAGGCGTAGAGCGGACATAGATGGGCGGGGTCCTTGAGGATGCTCGCGGCGCGGGTGACATCGTGATTGTCCACGAAGTTGTACAGGCGCAAGTCCCGATAAATTCCGCCGGGCCCGAACTGGCGATTCAACGTGTAAGCGATCTCGAAGTAGTTCCGATCGTTGTGGCTCGACCATAATCCCTTGTACGCAACGTAATTCGTCGTGGAGGAAAGTGCTCCGGGATGCGCCCAGTCGCGGTAATCGCCGCGAACCACCTCGCCCATCAGCCAGAAGTCCGGCTTGAGCGCGCGGCAATGGGCGGCGAGCGCCGCGAGAAAATCGCGATCGATCGCGTCGGCCGCGTCGATTCGCAGGCCGTCGATGTCGAAGCGCTCCACCCACGATGAAACCGCGGCGAACAGATGCCCGCGCACGGCGGGATTGGCGAGATTGAGTTTGACCAGATCGTAATTTCCCGCCCAGCCCCGGTAATGGAACGGATCGCCGGCCGGGCTGCGGCGTGCGAAATCGAGGTAGTACCAATCGCAATACTGCGACGCCCGGCCGCGCTCGCGCACGTCGCGAAACGCCCAAAAATCGCGTCCCGTGTGATTGAACACGCCGTCGAGCACGAGCCGGATGCCGCGCCGATGCAATTCGCGGCTTGCCGCCGCGAGCGATTCGTTGTCGCCAAGCCGTCGATCGATTGTGAAATAATCGGCGGTATCGTAACCGTGTCCGCTCGATTCGAGGACCGGCCCCAGCAGCAGCGCGTTGGCGCCAAGTTCTTCGATATGGCCGATCCAATCCGTCAGGCCCGCGATCCGATTCACCGGCGGACCCACGAACGAATTCCGTTCCGGGGCGCCAAAGCATCCCAGCGGAAAAAGGTGATAAAAGACCGCGTTTGCCTCCCAGCCCATTGCTCCTCGCGTCCTTCCGCCGACCATTTGATCAGCCCGCCCGCCTCAACTCAAGCCGTAGATGCCAAAAATCGGCCGCCTCTTCAGCCTGTGGCATTCTTCCGCCGCGATCGTTTTTCTTCCGTGTCATATATGGACCCCGCCCGTATGGCTGCCGCGCGCGAGGCATCCCTAAAATCGCCCACTCCCGATGGGCGCGAAAAGCCGCTATTCTCTCCCCTCAATGGCGGGGAATCTCCTCTTTTACGGCGACAATCTGAGCGTGCTCCGCGAGAATATCGCGAGCGAATCGATCGATCTCGTCTATCTCGATCCGCCGTTCAATTCCGAGCGCGACTACAACGTGCTGTTCAAGGAGCACGGCACGGAATCCGAGGCGCAGATTCGCGCCTTCGAGGACTACTGGCATTGGGACGTGAAGGCCGAACAGACCTACGCCGAGTTGACCAAGCCCGGCGTCGAAGAGCGCGGCATTCCGGGCCGGCTGGTCACGCTGATGGAGTCGATGCGCCAGTTTCTCGGCCAAAGCGACATGATGGCCTACCTGGTGATGATGGCGATTCGGCTGGCGGAACTGCGCCGCGTGCTGAAGCCGGCTGGATCGCTCTATCTGCATTGCGACCCCACCGCGAGCCATTACTTGAAGCTGATTCTGGACGCGGTGTTCGGGCCAACGAATTTCAAGAATGAAATCATCTGGCGACGCTCCCATCCGAAGGGCCAAGCATTCACCCGGTTTGCACGTAATCATGACGTGATTCTTGCGGTCACGAAGGAGGCATCTCACGCCACATGGAATCCACCGTACGTTCCCCACGATCCGGACACTGTTATGGAGCAGTACAAGCTCAAGGATAAGGACGGACGGCCTTATCAGCTAACGAGCTTGCTCAACCCCAATCCCGATCGACCGAATCTGACTTACGAATTCTTGGGTGTCACGAAGGTCTGGCGCTGGACCAAAGAGCGCATGATGCACGAGTACGAAGAGGGGCACATCGTTGTGCCCAAAGGCGGCAAGGGTATCCCGCGCTACAAACGATACCTCGATGAGCAAGAGGGCATTCCTATCAGCGATTCGTGGACGGACATAGAATTTGCCGGTGGTGGTGAGCGTCTCGGATATCCGACGCAGAAGCCGGTCGCATTGCTGGAGCGCATCATTAATGCCTCGTCCAACGAGGGCGACGTGGTGCTCGATCCGTTCTGCGGATGCGGGACGGCGCTGCACGCCGCGCAAAAGCTGAATCGGCGCTGGATCGGTATCGACATTACCCATCTCGCAATCGGCCTCATCCGCAACCGCCTCGATACCGCCTTTAAGGGCAAGGGAATCGAGTACGAAGTCAAAGGCGTGCCCGCCGACGCCGAGGGCGCGCGAAAGCTCGCCGAGACCGACCCGTATCAGTTCCAATGGTGGGCGCTGCCGCTAATCGGCGCGCGGGCGGTCGCCAATGGCGAGCCGAAAAAGAAAGAGGGCAAGAAGGGGATGGACCGCGGCATCGACGGCGTAATCCGCTTCCTCGACAACCCATCCGCCGCGCGCAGCAACCGCATTATCGTGTCGGTCAAGGCGGGAAAGAACCTCGGCCCGTGGATGGTCCGCGATCTGCGCGGCACGATCGAGCGCGAGGGCGCTCCGATCGGCGTCCTGCTCTCGATGTACGACCCGAGCGCCGAAATGCGCGCCGAGGCGGCCAAAGCGGGCGTCTGGCATTCCGATTCATGGGGCCGCGACTACCCGCGCATCCAGTTGATAACGATCGCGGACGCATTCGCGGGCAAGCGCGTCGATTACCCCGGCCGCGACGTAACATTGCAGGCCGCGCCCACGGAGGAAAAGCCTGCGGAAACGCTGCCGCTCAAGGGAATGAAGCCGCGCGCGGTATCAAAGAGAAAGCGGTAATTTGCGCTTGATTCGGGATGTAACTGCGGTTGTGACACTGACAGGAGTAGGGAGATGGCAACAGATGAAACCGAGCGTCTACTGTACAGCGCGTTTCGCGACGCTCAGACGAGATACACCTACTTTATACTGACAGCAGCCGGGGCGGGCATTGCGCTGGCTGTCAACCAGACCAATAGCGCGGCGCTCTCTTGGTCACAGGTTCCGTTGGCGGCAGCGGTTCTCAGTTGGGGTCTGAGCTTCTTCTTCGGCTGTCGTCATCTCGGTTACGCTAATTCCACGATTTTTTCTAATCTTGAACTCATCAAGGTCAAGAGCGGCAAGCACCCCGAAGCGGGCTTGAATCAGCAGATGGTCGCCGCCGCAAGCGCAGGCATTCGGGAAGCCATTGACGCGAATTCCAAAGCCGCCATGCGCTACGGCACTGCGCAGTTCAGGCTTTTGGTTGCAGGTGGCCTACTGTACGTCGGATGGTATGTTCTGGAGATGTACCTGAGGCGCCATACATGAGGCACCAAGTCTGACACTATGAGTGAATCGAGCGGCGATGCTAAAGCGTGCAAAGAGAATTAGGGATTCCTCGCGCGCGGCGGCCACGCGCGGGCATGACACGGCCAAAAAAACGCAGCGGCATCGCAGACGATCCAGAACCCTCACCGGCCGGCATTCTTAATCGCTTCGCTCAAGTGGTCGGCCACCTCTCCCGTAAAAAAAACGGGCGAGGGGCAGAAGGGGGCGGCCGCGCGCCCTTCGGCGTTGCTCAGGACGGGCTCCGGAGGCAGGGGACGTGCCACCGAAAGAACGGGATTCCGTGTAATCGGCGAAATCTGCGGATGCTATCCGACGATTCAGTTCATGGCTGAACTGGTTCATCCATAATGCCGGGATGGCACGCGGTGTAGAATAGGCCCCATGATGACGGCAACGCTATCCGCCGGTTGCGCCGCGCCCAAGAAATGCCGGCACCCTGAAATGGCCGGGCGGTTTGTAACGGCGAAAAAAATAAGAAATTGCCAAACGAACCCAATTTGCGGTCGAAATTCTCCGGCATTTTCAAGACATTTTCCAAAAAGGGGCTGAAATTCGAACAACGAAAACGAGCAAACGAACCCACTGCGGCCGCCCCGGCCCGCAGGCGGCCCTACGCCGCTATCTGGACCGCATCGAATTCGGCTAGGATTGGACAACCGCAGTCGGATCGCTCCGCCAAAATATCGGCCATGAAAGACGAAAAAATCAGCCCCGGCAATCATCGTCCCGCAATCGTGCAGACCTTCCCCACCGACGATCCCGGCTCGCTCTACGGCCAGGTGTTCGGCACGACGGCGGCGGTGCGCGGGCTCCATCACATCCGGCGGGCGAAATGGAATTCGGACCATGCGTATGACACGGCGATCGGCGCCGGATACCTGAAGCCCGATGACGAAGTGCTGGCGGATTTTCGCGACGAATGCGACC
Source organism: Binataceae bacterium (SeqCode) (assembly GCA_050736715.1). Lineage (GTDB taxonomy): Bacteria > Desulfobacterota > Binatia > Binatales > Binataceae > Binatus. The sequence goes on from JBOHWK010000050.1 coordinate 9,511, forward strand.
TCAACCTCACGCTGGTCCGGCGCGGAAATCTGGTGAGCCTGTTCGCCTGCGCAAAATACCGCGAGGTCAGCGTGCTCGTCGCCGGCCCCGATGCGGAATCGGCCGACGCCTGCGTCGAAGACCATCGCGCGATCTTCGAAGCTCCGGCGGGCGATGCGGCGGCGGAAACTCCCAGCGTCAAATTCGGCTATTGGTATTTGAGCGACAAGGGGCCGGAGCGCGACGAGAAAAAACTCAGTGTTCCCACTTGGGAAGAGATCGGCGGCAATTACACCGCGCGGACCCGCACGGCGATCGACGGCCTCGTCGCGGAGTTCAAGCCCGGCGCCGCTTCCATGCCGAATCGCAAGCAATCGCCCGACTCTGAGGAGATTGGGCTCCCGCTCGCCCCGAGCGGCCGCCTGATTCTATGGCATGGCAAGCCCGGCACCGGCAAAACTTTCGCGATTAGGGCGCTCGCGTGGGAATGGCGCGAATGGTGCAATTTCGAGTACGTCTTCGACCCGGAAAATCTGTTCGGCTCGCGCGCGGACTATCTGGCGCGGATGGTGATCGACGGCGGCGAGGCGCCCGCCGAAGGCGCCGCGGTCAACCGATGGCGGATGCTGGTGCTGGAGGACACGGGTGAACTGCTCGGCATCGACGCGAAGGAGCGCGCGGGACAGGGGCTGTCGCGCCTCTTGAACGCGGTTGACGGCCTCCTCGGCCAAGGCTCGCGCCTGCTCCTGCTGATTACCACGAACGAGGATCTGGGCGCGCTCCATCCCGCGATCACGCGGCCGGGCCGCTGTGCCTCGCAAATCGAATTCAATTCACTCACGCCCGCCGAATCGGCGGCCTGGCTCTCGTTGCACGGACGCGGGCGGGTGACGGCGGCGCCAAAAGGCCCGCGCACGATCGCGGAATTGTACGCGATGCTCGAAGGGCGCCCCGTCGCCGAACGCAGGCAGATTGGTTTCGCAAAGTAAAATCGGCACCGCGGGCGTTCCAATCGCAGTGCTTCACCCATCGGCGATCCGGCCGGAAGTGCAATCATTGAGTTAGTTCACTTCATGGTCTACTATCGGACCATGATTCGGCTCAATATTCACGAGGCCAAAACCCATCTCTCGAAATACTTGGCCCGGTTGCGCGAGGGCGATCGCATCGTGCTGTGCAGGCGCAACGAGCCGATCGCGGAAATCCGGCCCTTGCCCAAGCAGCGAAAGAAGCCCCGGCCGATCGGAATCGCCAAAGGCAAGTTCACAATCCCACCCAGCTTTTTCGAGCCGCTGCCCGATTACATCCAGGCGGCATTCGAGGGGCGGGGCAAGTGAGGCTGCTGCTCGACACTTGCACATTTCTCTGGCTGGTTCTCGAAAGTCCGCAACTTTCGTCCGGCGCTGAAGAACGCTTCCGCGACCCGGACAATGAAACCTTTCTCAGCGCGGTGTCGGTCTGGGAAATCGTGCTCAAGTACGATTTGGGCCGTTTGCCGCTGCCCGAAAAGCCGCTGGATTTGATTTCCCGCTATCGCAGGCAACTGCAAGTGGAAAGCCTGCCACTGAAGGAGGCGGAGGTACTCGGCGTTTCACGATTGCCCGCAATCCACCGTGATCCCTTCGACCGGATGCTGATCAGCCAGGCGATTGCCGAAGGGATGACGATCCTAACGCCCGACGAGGACATCCGCCGGTATCCGGTAATGACGACATGGTGAATGCGGTGAATGCGGACCGCAGTAGTGCAATGATACGCGGCCGGGTGACGGTGGCGCCCAAAGGCCCGTGCACGGCTCGACAATGAGAGGGGGACTGTTCCTTATGAACCTCTCCCGACGATCGGGAGAGGAAGCGCGGCGCGCCGCTTGCTTTCCTTCTATGCAAGCGGCGTGACGCGCAGGTGAGGGACCTCGAATTAAAGACATTCCGCGATCCGTTCGAGCACCTCCTCCAAACCGTCCAACACCTCTTCGTTCCAAAAGCGCAGTACCCGGTAGCCCCGATCCTCAAGCCGCGCGGTGCGGCGGCGGTCGGCCCGCTCCATCGCCTCCTCGCCATGCTGGCTGCCGTCGAGTTCGATTATCAGGCGCGCTTCAAGGCAGAAGAAATCGGCGATCTACGGTGGGATCGGATGCTGGCGGCGGAACTTCGCTCCCTTGAGTTGGCGGTTGCGCAAGTGCGCCCATAATTTTCGCTCGGCCTCGGTGCTCGCGGCTCGGAGCGCCCGCGCGCGATCGCGCTCGAGCGGAGGCGCGGGTGGATCGGAATCTTTCACAGCGGTCCCTCACCCGCGCGTCACGCCGCTTGCAAGATAAGAATAGCAAGCGTCGCGCCGCACGTCCTCTCCCGATCATCGGGAGAGGTTATTCAAGAGGGCCGTCCCCCGCCCCTCAATCCTTCCACAGATTGTTGGCGGCGTATTTGAGGACCACATCCACGCAGGATTCGCAGTAGCCGTGTTCGAGCAGATTCTTCACCATCGCGCCGTATTTCTCGCCCTGCTCCTCGTCGCGGGTGCGCGCCTTGGTGATGATCCGCGAGATGTCGCGCACCGAGGTCATCAGCTTTTTCTCGATCGCCTCTTTCAGAGGTTCGTAGCTCTTGTAGCTGATCTTCTCGCTGCGGCGCGAGGTCGCCCACAGATAGGCGATTACTTCCTGCCGGAAGCCGTCGGCCGCCGAGCCGATGATCGCGATCTGCTCCTCGATCGACTTCAGGAACCCTTCGTCGGGCGGCAGCTCTTCCTTGGTATTGCGATCGCGGACCCGGGTCTTGTTCACGTAAGCTTCGGCGTGATCGAGGTAATTCTGGAATAGCGACTCGGCCTGCTCCTGATACGAATAGACAAATGCGCGCGTGATCTCCTTTTCGAGCAGATCGAGATATTCCTTGTGCAGCGTGTCCTGCAGGAATTCCAAATACTGCTTGCGCGTGTCGTCGGGCAGGTCGGCCTCCTTGGTCATCGCGATTAGCGCCTCGCGCACGTTGATCGGATTGATGCAGCGGCCCGAGACGTTGTCGGAGAGCGCGTTGTCGAGCGCCTTCATAATGAAGCGGGTCGAAATCCCGGACATCCCTTCGCGCTTGGTGTCCTCTTTCAATTCCTGCACGTCGATCTTCTTGGTGCGCCCCTTCTCGACGACCTCCTCGCCGTTGTACAGGCGCAACTTGGTGATGAGGTCGCACTTGGAGGTCGGTTCGAGCCGCGACAGAATCGCGTACATCGAGGCCAGCTCGAGCGTATGGGGCGCGACGTGCGCGCGGAAATCGGAGGTGCGGATGATCTTCTGGTAAATCTTCACCTCCTCCGACAGGCGCAGGTTGTAGGGCACCTTCACCACCACGATGCGATCGAGGATCGCCTCGTTGGTGTGATCGGCCTTGAACTTTTGCCATTCGGCTTCGTTGGAATGGGCCACGATGCAGGTATCGACATAGACCATTCCGTGGCGGCCGGGGGCCGGGATGACCTTCTCCTGCGTCGCGGTGATCATCGCGTGCAGGTATTCGGTCTCGTTCTTGAAGACTTCGATAAACTCGACGATTCCGCGGTTGCCGACGTTGAGCGCGCCGTTAAGTTCGAGCACGCGCGGGTCGCCCTCGGAGTATTGGTCGAGCTTGGAGATGTCCTCCGATCCGATCAGCACGGAGGTGTCCTGATTGTTGGGATCGACCGGCGGCACCACGCCGACGCCCACGCGATTGCGCTTGGAGAAGTTCCGCGCCACGACCGGAAATTCCTCGTAGCGGTTGCCGAACTCGGTCTTGAGCCGCCAGCGGCACACCGGGCAGAGGTCGCCCTCGATATGCACGCTCAGCATCTTTTCGAATTCGCGCCGCAGATGGCGCGGCACCAGATGGAGCGGCTCCTCGTTCATCGGGCAGCCGTCGATCGTGTAGATGCCCGCCGCGTCCTCGAGGCCGCGCTTGATCCGCTCGACGAGCGAGCTTTTGCCAGAACCGACCGGCCCCATCAGATAGAGCACCTGCCGGCTCTCCTCGCCCTTGAGCGAGGCGGAATGGAAGTAGCGGACGATCTGCGCGACGGTGCGCTCGATCCCGAAAAATTCGTCAATGAAGAAATTGAAGACTTTGAGCGGCTCGTCCTTGTACAGCCGTTTGGTGCGCGGATCGCCGGTATCCTGAATCGAGCGAGTGCCGCCGGCCATGATGAGGTCGTAAATCCGGGCGTGCGCCAGCTTGGTGAGGGTCGGGTCGGCCTTAACGATTTCGAGGTACTCGAGCAGCGTGCCGCTCCATTGCTTGGACCCGCGCGCGGCCCGGTCGTCCTTGATCACCTGCTCGAAATTGGTTGTTTCCGCCATCGGCTATCTCCTTCGGTCCTTTAGGGCGTTATTCGGAGACGCAATAAAGAAGACACCCACGCAGCATTATTTCCGCTGCAAATGCCACCTAGAGAAAATTATACCCGACGCCGGCGAGAGCAACAAGCAAGGGCGAAAATTGCGCCGGTGACCGGTGCGGATACCCCGCAAGCACCGGCGCTTGGGCAACCGGCGTGCCGAATGTACCGAAAAGAGGCAATCCGCTTGTGCCGGGGCTTTGCACGCGGCCGATTCCGCTGCTATACCGGGCTTCAGCGGCGTCCTCCCGAGCCGCAAATTTAACGATGGTAAGGAGAAAACGATGAAGGCATATGTACGTGGAATCGCGATCGGAATGGGATTGGCGCTGATGCTCGCCGCCGCGCCGCAGGCGCGCGCGCAGGAAAACGGCGCCAAGCAGAGTCCAAAGGCAACGGTTCGGGCGGGCTACCTGACCTGTCACGTGGCGTCCGGATGGGGCTTTATTTTCGGCTCCTCCCGCAATGTGAAATGCGCCTACGCGATGCAGCCCGGGTACACGGAATACTACACCGGGTCGATATCGAAGTTCGGCGCGGACATCGGATATTTGCAGTCCGGCGTAATCCTGTGGGCGGTCGTGGCGCCCACCACGAATCTGGGGCAGGGCGCCCTCGCGGGGCATTATGCGGGTGCGACGGCAAGCGTGGCGGTGGGCGTCGGCGGCGGGGCGAACGTCCTGGTCGGCGGGTTCAAGCATTCGATCGCATTGCAACCCGTTTCGATCGAGGGTCAAAACGGCCTCAATGTCGCGGCGGGCGTGGTTCAGTTGACGCTCAAATTCGACAAGGCCAAAAAGGCCAAGAGCAACTAGCACAAACTTCGCGTGCGAGAAGGGCCGCCCGGAGCGATTCCGGGCGGCCCGTTTCCGTTATTCCACCCACCGCGCCACCTCCATGGCGCGCCGCGGCGTCGGAGAAGAAACCGCCGCAGAGCGTGGCTGCTACCCGTTAGCGCGATCTCGCGAGCTTGATACGTTGAAACGATTCCTCGACTTCGCCCCTGACCTTTTCTGACGAATCATTTGCCATCAGTTTCAATCTTTCCTCGGCGATCGCGGCGAGGCGGGGGTCGCCACTGTCGGTGACGATATGCTCGAATCCGTGGGGAATAAACGAACGGCCGGTTTCATTGTCGATTCCCGACAACCGGATGAACATGTTTAATGCTTCCTCATTGCGGTAATAGATGCCTACGAATTCCGTGATCAAAAACGCGAGATACCAGTTATCCGCGCCGATCTTTGGGTATAACGGTTCGAGCACATTCAAGAGGCGGTGCTTTTGATCATCGGTCAATTTTTTTCTTCGATATAGAAGAGTAGGAAGTGAGAAATGACCTCCGCACTGGCTTTCGACTCGGGAAAGGAATCGTCCCGAATCAACATACAAAGAAAGTTGAAGTGCTCGTCTGGATAGATGTCCTTGGTCAGATTCCTCATATCCAACTCAAAGGTCAGTTTGCCCGCCGTCTCCTTATCGCCGGTGCGAATTGCCGCGTCCATTGCTTGTTTCCAAGCCGCCCACCAGAGCACGTCAGATTCAAGGAATTCCTTCGGCAGCATACGCATTTAACCGGTGGCAGCGTTTTCTTCTCCGCCTCGCACACTGCTCCGCAATCGTGCCGGCGACATAGCCGGTGAGGTTCTCGCCGGTGGCACCGTTTGGACGGCTCCCTCGAACGTTCACAAAAATAACCGCTCACGCCGCGTCATGGAAGATTATTCCCAGCGTGTGGCGGATGCCCGACGCAATCGTGCTGACGCCGTGGCGCACGTTCACGCGATAGAATCCGCGCGCGCCGCGGACCGGACGATAGCGGTTCGCGAAGACGATTCCCTGGCCGCGATCGAGCGAAATCGCAAAGCCGCGCGATTGCGCGCGCGGGCGCTGTTCGACGAGCAGAAATTCCCCGCCTTCGAAATCGCCGCCGCGCCGATTCAGCACAATTGCGAATTGGAGCGGGAACGCGATTTCGCCATACAAATCCTGATGCAGGCAGTTGTAGCCGCCCGCTTCGTACCGGAGGATTAGCGGAGTCGGCCGGCTCTGGCCGTGCGCCGCACAAAGCGCGAGGAAATCGCCAAGCCGCGCGGGGTACGGACTGCCATCGCCAAGCGCCGACGCCCATCGGTTCGCGATCGGGGCAAGCTTCGCGTACATCGAGTTTCGCAGCCGCTCGACAATCGGCGGCATCGGCCGCGCGAAGTACTTGTATTCGCCAGCCCCGTAGCCAAGCCGCGCCATCTCGATCCGGGAGCGAAAGCGTTCTCGATTCGGGTAGATCGCGATCAGCCCCCCGCATTCCGCCACGGTCAGAATCGTGCCGGTGAGCGCGTACCCCTGCGCGTCAAGCTCCGCTTCGATTCGCGCCCATTCGAGTGCCGCGATTCGCGCGCCAATCGGCGGCGGCGATTTTCCGGTCACGCCGCTTTGGCGCGGACGAATTCGCCGATCCGCTCGATCGCCTGCTGGCCTTCGTCGAGAATCGGAGCGAACATCTGCCAGACGTGGATCATGTTGTCCCACGGTTCGAGCGTAACCTCGACCCCGGCCTTGCGCGCGCGTTCGGCAATCCGCCGGGCGTCGTCAAGCAGCGTCTCCGCGCCGCCGACCTGAATCAAAAGCGGCGGCAGTCCCGCGAGGTCGGCATAGAGCGGCGCCGCCAGCGGAGTGCGCGGGTCTTTGCCGCCCAAGTACAGCTTGGCCATTTCCAAGAGCGGCTCTTTGTGCACCATCGGGTCGGCGGCGTCGTTGATGGTCATCGTTTCGCCGATGCCCTCCAGATCGACCCAAGGCGAAAGGCAGACGCCCGCCGCAGGAATCGCAAGTTTCGCGTCACGCAATGCGACCAGCGTCGCGACGGTGAGGCCGCCACCCGCCGAATCCCCCGCAATCGCAAGCCGCGCCGGCTTCTGCCCCTGTGCGAGCAGCCACTTGTATCCCGCGACGGCATCTTCGACGGCGGCGGGAAACGGATGCTCCGGCGCGAGCCGGTAATCGATTAACAGCACCCGCGCTTGGGCCGCGCGAGAAATTCGTCCCGCGAGCGAGCGATGCGTGGCGATCGAACCGAACACGTAGCCGCCGCCGTGCAGATAATAGACGGCGCGGCCCGGATCGGCACCGGGCGCGGACACCCATTCGGCCTTGATCCCGCTGACCGATACCGGTTCGCATTTCACGTCGGCATCGACGGGAAGAAAATTGCTCAATTGCTCGAATCCCGCCCGCATCTGCTCGACGGTCGGTTTGAATCCCGCCGGCTGCGCGCGCATCATCTGGACGATTCGTTGAAGCTGATCCTGCGACATCTGAATATCCTCCGAATCCATTAGCGATTATCATTTAACCAGCGCGCTAGGAAAGGGCTGCGCGATTCGTTGGTGGCGCCGCCGCGCCTGGCCGGTTAGGATTGCCGCGCAACTCGATGCGCAACTCGATGAAGGATCGCGCAAATGCCGCCGCAAACGCTATCGCTGGATGGGACGTGGCGGAACTCGAACGCGCCGGGCGGCTGGCCGCCGCGGTTCGCGAACGGGCGGGCGCGGGCGCGCACATATTCGCCGTGCGCGCTCCCGGCCGCGTCAATCTGATCGGCGAGCATACCGATTACAGTGGATTGCCGGTCCTGCCCGTGGCGATCGACCGTTCGACGATTATCGCCGCCGCCGCAAATTCGAGCGGCGAGCTCGATCTCTTGAACGCTGACCCGGAATGGCCGCCGCGCCGCTTTCGAATCGAACGCAAGATTCCGCCCTATGCCGCCGGTGACTGGGCCAACTACGTCAAGGCCGCCGTGCAGGGCGTAATCGAACATTTCGCCGCGCGCGGAATCGCGCTCGATCGATTGCGTGGCGCCGCGATGGCCGTCGAAGGGCGCGTCCCCGCCGCCGCCGGTCTCTCGTCCTCGTCGGCGCTGACCGTCGCGGCCGCGCTCGCATTCATGGCAGTGAATCGGCTCGAAATCGAGCCGCTGGAAGCCGCCGCGACGATCGCGCGCAGCGAGCATTACGTGGGCACGCGCGGGGGCGGGATGGACCAGGCGGCGGCGATTTTCGGGCAACGCGATCGCGCGCTGTTCATCGAATTCGATCCGCTGCGCGTGCGTCCTATCCCGATGCCAGCCAATGCGGCGCTGGTGGTGGCCGACAGCTGCGAAGCCGCCGATAAATCGGGAAAAGTGCGCGACGAGTACAATCGCCGGGTGGTCGAATGCGCTCTCGCCGCGCGGATTATTGCGCACGCGCTCAAACTTGATGGCGTGAAAATCCTGGGCGATGTCGTCCGCCAATCTCCGAATTGGACCGCGTCGAGCCTCATTGCGACGCTGGCCGCCGCCGCACCGGAGCGGCTAAATGCGAACCTTCAGGATGCCGCGCGCATCCTGAAGGTGTCTCATGGGCGACTCGAAGCGGAATTGTTGGGCACCGGCACGAATCGGATCGCGATCGATCCCGCGCGCCCGCTCGAAATTCTCCGGCGCGCGCGCCACGTGCTAAGCGAGGCCGAGCGCGTGATTCGCGCCGCCGCCGCGCTCGAAGCGGGGCGGCTCGGTGAGATGGGCGAACTGATGAACCAGTCGCATCGCAGCCTCGCCGCCGATTTCGAATGCAGTACCGCCCGGCTCGACGCAATGGTCGAATGCGCCCGCCGTGCCGGAGCGCTCGGCGCGCGGCTGACCGGAGCGGGCTTTGGCGGCTCGATCGTCGCGCTGTGCGAGGCCGGCAACACGGACGCGGTAATTGAGACCCTCGATCGCGATTACTATGCCAAGTTCGTGCAGTCCGACTCGCCCGAAAAGTTTCGCGCCATCCTCCATGCGGGAGCGGGCGCCGGCACGCTCGAAATCGCGGCCGCGTGAAATCGAATCAGCGCCGAAGGCGGACGATTCGCGCCGCGTGAGGCGGAAGTTTGATCGCATCGAAAACGGCGGCAGTTTCTCCGGTGGCGAGGTCGAGCGCCTCGGCCTCGCCCACCGGCAGCGCCAGATCGGCAAGTTGAATCGCGACCGGCCCGTTGCCGCGATTGGCGATCATCCTGACCGCGCCGCTGTCCGCATCGGTTGCGGCCATCCCGAGCGCCGCGCCATCCGTCATTAGGTCGAGCGCGAGGATAGGCTCGTTCGCGGCGCCCAAGTCGATCTTCTCGCCAATCTCCGCGACGGTGCGAAACATTCGCGCCGCGTCGCGATCGAGGAGCGCCATGTCGTCCGAGATGAGCAACATTCCGCCGCTCGCCGCGATCGATGCGGTCAGCGCCCCACGTTCGTCGGCGCTCAGATGGGTCTCGCGCGCCCGCAGCATCAGGCAATCGGGATCGTTTAGCCATAGCCGCCGATGCATGAATGACCGAGAAACGATCGCTTCGACGGCGTGAAGCGTTGACGGCTCGCCCATCCCGCCCGTGGTATCGCCCCAGAACGGCGCCACGTCGGGTCCGATTCGCATCCCGTCCACGATCCCCACCGCAGGCCCGAGCGGGCATCCGCATCCCAGGATGAAAGCGTCGCCGCCCGCGCCCGCGCGAATCGCCTCCAACCCGCGGCGGAGCGTTTCGGCGCGCGTGAGCGTTAGGCCGTGGCGGCGCCCCTCGGCGGCGGCGGCATACAGGAAATCGAGCTTCAGATACGAATAGCCGAACTCACGCGCGAGCTTGGCGAACAATCGTTCCAGATGCTCGGCGAACGCGGGATTGCTCGGATCGAGCGCATACGCAAACGGATCGTTGCTCGTGGTCCAATTCTGGTTGAAGCCCGCCTGCACCGGCCATCCGCTTTCCTCGTTGATGAGGAACCAATCGGGATGGTCGATCATAACGCGCGAGTCGCGCGCGGCTAGAAACGGTGCGGTCCACAGGCCCGCTTGGAAGCCGGCCGCGCGAATTTCATCGGCGAGCTTCGCCAGCCCGCTTGGAAACTTGGCGTTCGTAGTGTCCCAATCGCCCAATGCGGATTGGAAGCCGTCGTCGAGCTGGACCACATCGATCGGAAACTCGGTGCGCATCGCTTCGAGCGATTTCAGGTTCGCTCGGAGCGCGTCCTCGGTGATTTCGTGAAAGTAGTGGTACCAGGAGCACCATCCGCGCCGATACGGAGCGGCGGCGCGCGCGTCCATCCGGCGGCCCATCGCCCCGGCCCATCGCGCGGCGAGCTTCGCTGCGGGTTCGTCGGCAGTGACGATAAACACCGGATCGAGTTCGCGGCGCGCACCGGGATCGAGCCGCGCCCCGTCGAGGATCGCGCGCGCGATTGCGCGATCCGGCGATGGAATTGTAATCGTACCGAGCGCGCCCGCGCCGCCGATAAATCCGATCGTCGCCCGCGAAGAATTGCGGGCGCTCTCGATAATCGTGAACCATTCGGAGGTTTGCGCCTCGGGAAATTCCGGCGGGCGCACGGCCTCGCTCTGATGATTGATGCGGATGAGAAAGAATGCCTGATCGCGCGAATGCGGCCCCGCCGCGCCCGCAGCCGCCGGTCCCGAACCGCTCCACGATTGATAGCCGTGCTTGAAGAAGCGAGCCGGCTCATTCAATGCGAATTCGGTCGCGGCCGCGAACAGCGCGCATTCGAGGCGGACCGGCTCACCGCCGCGATTTTCGATTGCGGCGCGAAAGACCGTTCCGCCCATCGAATGCTCGGCGTGAATCGTCAGGGATGTTGCCCCGTTGGCCGCGGACGATTCGTGGCCGGCTTCCGGCGCATCGAGCCGAATCGTTTGCGGCTTGCCCGCGGAATCGCTGTAGCGCAGCGTTATGCTCGAAAGCTTCACGTCAGGAGCGTTGCAAACCCGCGATTATTCGGCAAGGGACGCGCGCAGGTCTTTTCACGGCACGGGCGGCTCTGTTACGATCCGCCCGCCGTTGAACATTATCGGCACGGAGCGAATTACCATGAAGCTCGATACCGGCCTTGCAACCCGAAACTTGCGCGACGTTCCTGCGATCGCGCGCGCGGCGGAAGCCGCCGGCTTCGACGCGATCTGGACGCCGGAGGCCGGCAGCGACGCCTTCCTTTCGGCGGCGCTAATCGCGGAGCACACCACCCGCATCAAAACCGGCACTTCCGTCGCGATCGCCTTTCCGCGCAGCCCGATGATTACCGCGAACGCCGCGTGGGACCTCGCGGGATTGTCGCAGGGGCGGTTCATCCTCGGACTCGGCACGCAGGTCAAGGGCCATATCGAGCGGCGCTACAGTGTGAAATGGGACGCGCCGGTTCCGCGCCTGCGCGAATACATTCAATCGCTGCGCGCGATTTTCAAATGCTGGGCCGGGGGCGGAGCGAAATTGTCGTTTCAGGGGAAGTATTACAACTTTTCCTTGATGACGCCGTTCTTTACGCCGCCGCCGCACAATTACTCGAACATTCCGATTTATATCGCGGGTGTGAACGAGCACATCTGCCGGCTCGCGGGAGAGATTTGCGACGGGCTTCATGCCCATCCGTTCAACTCGCCGAAGTATTTGCGCGAGTTCGTGATCCCCAACGTCGAAAAGGGGTTGGCCCAGGCCGGGCGCTCGCGCAAGGACTTCACCGTCGCGACGACGGCGTTCGTTATCGTCGGCAAGAATCAGGATGAAATTGCGCGCGCCCGCGAGGGGATTCGCCAGCAGATTTCCTTTTACGCTTCGACGCGCACCTATCGCGTCGTGCTCGAGACGCACGGATGGGGCGAAGTGGCCGATCGCCTGAACGCGATGGCCGCCAAGGGCGATTGGGCCGGAATGGGCAAGGAAATTACCGACGAGATGCTCGATGTGTACACCGTCTCCGGCACCTTCGACGAGATCGCCGACAAGGTGATGGCGCGGTACGACGGCCTGCTCGATCGCGTCGGCTTCTACATTCCGTACCAAGCGGGCACCGACGACGCGCAATGGCGCGCGCTCGCCAAGCGCTTCAACGGCTGATCCTCCCCCGCGCGCGCATGACGGCGTTTGCGCGGCCTGATAGGCTGATGCGCGAATGCGCACGGTTATCCTCTACGCGCAATCGCCACAGTGGCGCGCGGCGGCGCTCGGCGCCGAAGAATTAATCGCGTCGCCTGAGTTCCGTCCGCTCAAAAACGAGGGACGGACGATCGCCGGATTCATCGACGCGCCCGGCGCGGGCACCGCGTTCATCAAGCGCGTGAAGATTCCCTCATGGCGGAGCGGGATCGCGCGGCGCGTGCGCGGTTCCCATGCCGCCCGCGCCATCAAGGGCGCCGCGCTGCTCAAGGCGGCGGGAATTCCGCATCCCGAACCGCTGGCCGCCGTGGAGATTCGCGACGCCGGCGCCTTACGCGCGAGCTTCCTGATTAGCGCGGCACTGGAGCGCGCCGATTCGCTGAGCCGCTTCGCGCTGGGGCCAAATAGGATCAAGGCGCGCGACGTTCGCCGTTTGCGGCGAATCTCGGATGCCGTCGCGGCGCAGGTGCGGCGGCTTCACGAATCGGGACTGTACACGCGCGATCTGCAGGAGACTAACATTATGGTAGAAGACAGCGGCGCGGGCGGCTTCCGCGTCTATTTCATCGACCTGGAGGATATTCGGCGCTCGGCGATCATCTCCTGGGAGCGCCGGATGCTCAATCTCGTGCATCTGGACCGGAGCATCGGCCGATTTCTGAATCGCGCGGCGCGGCTGAATTTTCTCTACGCCTATCTGGGCGGACGTCCGCCGCGTGCGGAGGCGCGAAAGACCGTGACATCGGTTCTCGCGATGCGCGCGCGGATCGATCGGCGCAAGCGCCGGCGTGTCCAATCGCGCGTCCGCACCGCGGGCGCGGCGGCGGCGGGGACTTCCTGATGGCGTTCTGGGTCAGAAAGCGCGAATACGACCATCACACCGAGCAGGTCCATGCCGCCGGCGGAAGCTGGGTGCGGGACGTGATGCTCGGGCTGAACGACGGGCTGGTGGCGTCGTTCGCGGTGACCTCCGGCGTCGCGGGCGCCTTCGCCGTCGGGAAGATCGTCGTGATGGCGGGGCTGGCGGAGATGCTCGGCGGGACGGTCTCGATGGGGCTGGCGGCCTTCATCTCGGCGCGCTCCCAACTCGAATTTTACCAGAGCGAAGCCGATCGGGAGCGCGAGGAGATCAAGAAATGGCCCGATCGCGAGCGCGACGAAATCGGCCAAATTTACCGCGCCAAGGGATTCAGCGGCGAACTGCTCGATCGGATCGTCGCGCACATCACCGCCGATCCGACTCGATGGCGCAGCGTAATGATGCGCGAGGAGCTGGGCTTCGACGAGGCCGCCTTCGATCCGCCGCTGCGTTCCGCCTTGTGGGTGGGACTGTCGTATCTTCTGGGCGCGGCGGTGCCGGTCGCGCCGTATCTTTTCTTGGCGCCGGGTCCGGGCGTGATTGCCTCGGCGGCCGCGGCCGCATTGGTATTGTTCGCGGTGGGCGCGCTGAAAACGATCGTTACGTCCCGCTCATGGTGGCGAAGCGGGCTGGAGAGCATGCTCACCGGAATTGCCGCCGCCGCGGTCACCTACGGCGCCGGCCGCCTTTTCGCCGCGCGATGATCGCACGCCTGCGCCCACCCGAGGAATAAGTGAAACCACAGATTACACAGATTAACGCCGATTTCACCTTTTTGTGTCATATATGGACCCCGCCCGTGTGCAAGGGTGAGTGATTGGCTGAGGGGACGGTTGCAGTCATATATTCGGCCTGTTTGTCGGGCATAGTTGTTATTACCCGTGGCCATGATGGAATTCGCGCGCCTGGGTCT
>JBOHWK010000051.1:0-8169 GCA_050736715.1 Binataceae bacterium (SeqCode)
CGGTAGGGGCGGCTCGCGAGCCGCCCGCGGTGGGCAGGCACGAATGGCATCTTTATTCGGCAATCTTCCGCTCGCGTTCGAGGCGAATCGCGGCCAGACCGATTCGCGCGTCAAATTCCTCGCGCGCGGCGCGGGGTACACATTGTTCCTGACGCCCACGGCGGCGGTACTTGAGTTGCGGCGTCCCGCTCCCGCTTCTTCCCGTTTCCCTCTCCCGCCTCATTTTGCGGGAGAGGGCAGCCATGAACGAGCCCGTAGCACCGACAGCGTCGCACGGACGCCCGTTACACCAATCGCGGACCATGCGGGTGAGGGCGGACGCCGCGCCGCGAATGGAGAGGCGAGGCCCTCACCCCAACGTTCTGTTCGTGGCGATACTACCCGCGCTCCAATGCCTGCGACGCTTCACTCTCAATCGCTATTGCCCTCTCCCGCGAAAGGAGGTGGGAGAGGGAAAATACCAGAGGAGGCGCGCGACGATGTACTCCGCATGGAACTGGTTGGCGCGAACCATAACGCAAAAATCGAGGGCGTTGATCCGCTCCCCGGCAAATCGAACTATTTCATCGGCAGCGATCTGAAGCGGTGGCATACGGACATTCCCACCTATGCGCGCGTACGGTATCGGAACGTCTATCCGGGGATCGACCTGGTCTATTACGGGACGAATCAGCGGCAACTTGAATACGACTTCGTCCTGTCACCAAGGGCGAATCCCAAGGCGATCAAGCTGCGATTCGACGGCGCGCGGAAAATTGCGCTGAACCGCGATGGCGATGTAATCGCAATGCTTCCCGGTGGCGGCAAGGTGATCCAACATCTGCCTGCGATCTATCAGGAACGCGACGGACATCGCGAAAGGATCGATGGGCGGTGCGTGCTGCGGGGCAAAGACGCGGTCGGCTTCGAGATCGCGAAATACGATCGCAGCCGCGCGATCGATATCGATCCGGGCCTGGTGTATTCGACGTACTTGGGAGGGAGCGGAAGCGTCAGCGCTATTGCTGGTGGCGATAGCGGCAATGGCGTAGCCGTCGATTCGTCCGGCAATGCCTATGTCACGGGCGAAGCTGAATCAACTGATTTTCCCATCACCTCGGGAGCTTTCCAGATCGTAGGCGGCGGCAATACGTTTGTTACGGAAATTAAGCCGGACGGTATGGCGTTGGTCTATTCAACTTATTTGGGAGGCACCGGCGGCGATGCCGGCTATGGAATCGCCGTCGATTCCGCCGGTAACGCGTATGTAACCGGAGCAACGGCCTCGATCGACTTTCCCGTCACACCACGAGCTTTCCAAATCGTTAACAATGCCGCCGGGAATTCAGGCCTTAACGCATTTGTGACAAAACTTGCTGCCAATGGTTCGGGGCTAATCTATTCGACTTATTTGGGTGGCAGTGGCGGACCCCTCGGCGACGCTGGCAGCGGGATCGCAATTGACAGCACCGGCTCCGCTTATGTCACGGGTCAGACGGATTCTACTGATTTTCCGACCACCAGCGGTGCGTTCCAGACGACCATGAGAGGCTCCTCCGGCGCTTTCGTGACGAAACTGAACCCATCCGGCACAGCATTGATCTACTCAACTTACCTGGGCGGCAGCGATCACTTCGGTTCCGATCCGTACCTTAACTTCGGCAGCGCCATCGCGGTTAATGCCGCCGGTTTCGCTTATGTAACGGGGGCGACCATCTCAACCGACTTTCCCACGACCCTTGGAGCGTTTCAGATTACCAATCATGGTACGTATGAGTCAGGTTACAACGCATTTGTGACGAAACTCAACAAACCCGGCTCCGGCCTGGTTTATTCGACGTACTTGGGAGGCAGCGACGGCAATACAGGCGATGGAATCGCGGTTGACTCGGAAGGCAACGCCTACGTGACAGGGTTCACTTCAGCTATTCGCAATTCCAATTGTACAGGTTACTTCTCACCGCAAGAATGCTGTACTGGAAAACATACCGGCAGATGTAAAGCGTTCCCGACTACCCTCGGGGCCTTTCAACGGGTTAACAATGCGGCTGTGAGCGGCACTGGAAACGGAGGAAACGCGTTCGTGACGAAATTGAACGCACCCGGCACGGCACTGATTTATTCGACATATCTTGGGGGCGGTACATTGGACGGTGGCATCGGCATCGCACTGGATTCAACCGGCGACGCTTGCATTACCGGTTCGACCTTCTCGATCACGAACAGCAATTGCACGGGCGACGGGGTGCCTGCACCGTGCTGCAGCGGAGGAGGCACTGGAACTTGCCTTGGGTTTCCCTCAACAGCAGACGCCTTTCAAGATATGAACCGCGCGGCAGCGCGTCATTCCAGCAACGCCTTTCTCGCCAAGCTGAACGCTCCCGGCTCGGCATTGCTCTATTCGACCTACTTAGGGGGAAGCGGCATCTCCACGCTTATCGGCGGCGAGGGCGGCAGTGCGGTTGCGATTGACTCCGCAGGCAGCGCCTATGTGACGGGAGTTACTTTCTCGGCTGACTTTCCCGTTACTCACGATGCGTTCCAGATAGTCAACCGTGGCGCTCTAAATCAAGCCAGCAACGCCTTCATCACGAAATTCGATACGCTCCCAATTACGGCAATCGTTTCGGTCTCGCCACCCCGTGTTTCCTTTCACACTCATCCCGTTGGCTCAACAACTGAAAAATCCATAAAAGTCAGCGCCAACAAGTCTAACAAGCAGCCGATCCTAATCGAAAATATCGCCGTTAGTGGTGTGGACTATACATTCGATACCGCGGCATCGACATGCAGTGTTGGCGCCTCCCTTGCGCCGCGCCAGTCATGCGCGATCGCGATCAAATTCATGCCGTCGGCGGTGACAAAAGGAAAGACCGATACCGGCCAACTTACCGTTTCGACCGATGCCGAGATTGTGAAGCCGCCCGGCGGAGTGGTTCCGCTCAAAGGCGGCGGCAAGTAGGAATAAGAATTTATCCACCGATTACGCGGAACAAAGCATCACCACCAAGACACAAAGTTACCAAGCCGGAATCCGGGCTTCGCCCGCAAAAAGTTCTTGGGGGTTTCTTTGTGCCTTGGTGTCTTAGTGGTTAATCTTCTTCTGTGAATCGGCGGATTAGGCTCCCGCCGATGCGGATGGCCGGCGCGGGCGGCCGGCGTGTTTTAACCCCGGCCGTTGGCGGAATTCGAGCAGCCATGATAAGGTAGGAAGCAAAGCCGGGGATGCAATTGACACACTTGCTCGCCGATATCGAGGACGACGCGCTGCGGTTGCAGCCGGAGGACCGTGCGCGGCTTGCCGTGCGCCTGCTGGCCAGCCTTGAAGAAAGCGCGGAGCCGCCGGAAGAAATCGAGAAGCTCTGGCTTGCCGAAGCGGTGCGCCGTTTCCAGGAACTGCGATCCGGCGCGGTCAAGGGAACTTCCGCCCGCGAAGTCTTTGCTCAACTCCGCGCAAAGCCGCAGCCGTGAAGGAGCCGGTATTCCATCCCGAAGCGCGGGCGGAAGCCGGTGCGGCGGTTCCCGACAACTCCACCACGGCCTGTTCGCCGCGATAGCGGGTTTCCTAATCGCAGACCTAACCCCCTAATCCCCCTTCCCATGCTTGTCCTGAGCAGAGCCGAAGGAAATGGGAAGGGGGACGCTGACAATTTACGCTTTTCGATTCCCCTCTCCATTCATGGGGAGGGGTCAGGGGAGGGGTAGGCGGGCGTCGCCGGAGGTTCGCGCGCGAGGTAAAATTGCCATAGAATAACGATGCGTTCGGCCCGCGCCGGGCGCGGATTCGCGGCAATGTTCGGCGATTTAACTCCCCGCAAGAAGACCGGTGCGCCCTTCATTTCGATCGAAGAGGCGCTCGAAGAGACCCGGCGCGGCCAGATGCTCATCCTCATGGACGACGAGCAGCGCGAGAACGAGGGCGACCTCGCGATCGCGGCGGAAAAAATTACTCCCGAAGCGATCAACTTCATGGCCAAATTCGGACGCGGGCTGATTTGCCTGCCGATGGCGGCGGAGCGAATCGACCGGCTGGGGCTGGCCATGATGGTCGGCGACAATCAGGCGCCGCTGGGCACGGCGTTCACCGCCTCGATCACGTCGCGGCGCGCGTCGGGCTCGGGCATCTCCGCCCACGACCGCGCGCTCACGATACTGGACGCGGTGCGCGAGGACGCGACCGCCCACGAATTCATCACGCCCGGCTACGTCTATCCATTGCGCGCGCGCGACGGCGGCGTGCTGGTCCGGACCGGACAGACGGAAGGCGCGGTCGATCTGGCGCGGCTGGCGGGCCTCAAGCCGGCCGGGGTCATTTGCGAGATTCTCAAGGACGACGGCACGATGGCGCGGCGGGAGGACTTGATCGAATTCGCCCGCGCACAGGGGCTTAGAATCGTCACCGTCGCCGACCTTATCGAGTACCGGCTGCGCAACGAGACGATGGTCCAGAAGATCGCCGAGGCGCGGCTGCCGACCGAGTTCGGCGAGTTCAAAGCGATCGTCTATCGCAACCTGATCGATCATACCGAGCATCTGGTGCTGGTGATGGGCAAGGTCGATCCGGCGCGGCCGATTCTCGTGCGCGCCCATCGCGAGTACCTGCCCGGCGACGTGTTCGGCTACACCGGACGCAACACGCGCGCGCTCTTGCGCGCGGCGATGGAACGAATCGCGGCGGCGGGCGAAGGCGTGATCCTCTATCTAAAGCGCGAGTCGAGCGCGATCGCGGCGGAGCTAAACGGCGCCAAGCGCGACCGGCGCGCGACCACCCGCCCCAACGCACCGGAAGCCGACTTCCGCGATTATGGAATCGGCGCGCAGATTCTCCGCGGCGTGGGCGTGCGAAAAATGATAATCCTTTCCGACGCGAAACCCCGGCTGGTAAATCTCCCCGGCTACGGCCTTGAAGTCGTGAGCTACAGCCCGCTAACCGTCAATGAGAAACCGGCCACGGCCGCCAAGTGATCCATGAGCGTTGATATGCGTAGCGAAAAAGAAACCCTAACCCCCTGTCCCCCTTCCCCTTCAGGGCAGGGGGAACGCAAGCGCGGCTCTGTCCTTTCTTTTGGTTCCCCTCTCCTAAAGGGAGAGGGGTTAGGGGTGAGGTTGCTTCCCGCGCTCCTCGCGATTGTGGTTATCGCCGTTTCCACGAGTCTCGCGATGGCGCAGACGCCCAAGCCCGGCAGCCTGGTCAAGATTACCTCCGCCACGATCGAACCCGCGCTACACGCGGGCGGGACCGCGACGCTCAAAGTGGCGGCGCAGGTTGCCTCGGGCTGGCACATCAATTCCGACCATCCGGACAGCCCGGATTACATCGCAACCAAGATGGAAGTTGCCGCTCCCGCCGGAATCACCGCCGGTCCGGTCAAATATCCGCCGGCGGAGACGATGGTGCTCCAAGTCATCGGCGAGAAGATTTCCGTGTTCGGTGGAAACCTAACCTTTGAGGACCCCCTGAAGACCGCCGCCGATTTCGCGCCCAAGCCCGGCGATGCGCTCAAAGTCACGATCGATTACCAGGGGTGCAACAACAACGAATGCCTCCGGCCGGCTTCCGTAAGCACAACAGTGGAGTTAGCGCCGTCCACGAGTGGCGCGGGACCCCCGTTGGCGGTTGGTGCGGCGCTGGTCAGCGGGGGAACCGGCGCGGCCGGCGGCGCGGGCGGTGAATTTTCCGGCGGCGCGATTGCGCGAATCTTCGCGAGCCACGGCTGGCTGCTCGGATTTATCGCCGTGTTCCTTGGCGGGATGGCGCTGAATCTAACGCCCTGCGTCTATCCGCTGATTGGAGTGACGATCGCGTACTTCGGCAATCAGGCCGATGGCCCGCGCCGCGTGCTGATTCTCGCGATTCTGTACGTAATGGGAATTGCACTGACCTTCTCCGCGGTGGGGGTCGCGGCGGCGCTATCCGGGGGATTATTCGGCGCCGCGCTGCAAAATCCTTATGTCCTCTCCGCGATCGCCGCCACGCTGCTGGTGCTGGCCGCATCCAGCTTTGGTTTTTTCACGATTCAGGCGCCCCAGCGAATGATGCAATGGGCGGGCACGGCCCGGCCCGGCTATGCCGGAGCGGCGCTGATGGGCTTGGGAATGGGCGTGGTCGCCGCGCCCTGTATCGGCCCGATCGTGCTCGGCTTGCTGCTAATGGTCGAGGCGAGCGGCAGCGCGCTGTTCGGATTCGCACTTTTCTTCACCCTCGCAATTGGCATGGGCATCCCATATATCGCGCTGGCGCTGGCAGCGGGCCATATTCGTCGGCTCCCGCGATCCGGAGAATGGCTCGCGTGGATCGAGCAGCTATTCGGCTTCGTGCTGGCGGGGCTGGCGATCTATTTTCTCGATCCGGTCGTGCCGCACCATCTGATGAGCCGGATACTCCCTTACTATGCCGCAGGCGTGGGAATCTTTTTGGGATTCATTACGCCGGCGGGCCGCAATTGGCGTCCGTTCCTTGTAATCCGTTCCGCCGTGGGAATCGCAGCCGTCGCGGCGCTCGCGTTTTTGCTCTATCCGCACGCGATGCGGCGGACACTGCGCTTTGAGCCGTTTCAGCCGCAATTGCTCGCGTCGGCCACCGAGGCGCGCAAACCGGTGCTAATCGATTTTGCCGCCGACTGGTGCATCCCATGCCGCGAGATGGAACATTCGACGTTTCGCGATCCGTCGGTCGTGAGCGCGGCGCAGCGATTCGTCCGGCTCAAGGCGAACCTGACCGCCGACGACAAAGCCAATGACCAGCTCGCCGGCGAATTCGGCGTTCAGGGTGTGCCGACCACGCTGATTATCAATTCGCGCGGCAAGATTCAGGAGCGCAAAGTCGGCTATATCGGCCCGCGGGAATTGCTCTCCGACCTGCGCCACGTCGATTGAAGGAAATTCCGCTGGGCCGGCATCGGTAACGGCGCCGGGCGTTGACCATTGAGGAGAGATGAGAACGCCATGAAAACCGCACGGCTCGCGCCAATTCATCCCGGCGAAGTGCTGCTGGAGGATTATCTAAAGCCGCTCGGCATGTCGCAGAACGCGCTCGCCAAGGCGATCGGCGTGCCCACGGATCGGATTTCGGAAATCGTCCGCGCGCGCCGCGGAATCACCGGCGACACCGCCGTCCGCCTCGCCCACTACTTCGACACCACGCCGGAATTCTGGCTCGGCCTGCAGGCCGATTACGAGATCGAGATCGCCCGCGATCGGCTGGAGGCGCGCCTTAAGAAAATGCCCCGGCATCGCCGCAAAGCCGCCTGACGGCACACGCGGGATTCACGTTTCCGACACAGGCTAAAACCCGCGCCACCGCTCCTTCCGTGTCATGCGGAGCCTGCCCCTTCGATTTCGCTCAGGGCAAGCTCTCGCAGAGGGCGCGAGGCATCCCTATGTGGCACGGGCTTCAGCCTGTGTGGCAAATTCCGCCATTTCCGGGCCGGCTAGTTCGGTGTTTTCCCGACTCCCGCAAGCGGCACAGTCTGCTCGAACGACGGCTCAAGGTTGTCGATTATCTTCAGCGCGCCGGTGTACCCCCCGTCTCCGTGGGAGTAAACGTCGCTTGGACCTCACACGTGCCGGGCCGCTGATGCTTCGCGCGTGGGATGAGGTCCGCTTCGCAACTCATCGTAACGGCGAAAGCCGCGTAAAGGTTTGGATCGAGTATGTTAAATTTGCCGATAGGCTTTAATGGCAGTCTGCGCACTCTGTATGATACACGTGCCAGAGCAAATTAGTGTACAGCTGGTGTCCATTATGGTGTTATCTTTGACGAGTACGCAGCGGTGCAGCGGCGCGTCTTGATCCAAATCAAACGTCAGGATTGTACGGTTTCCATCGTTGCCAACCTCAATTAGAGGGCCGTTGTCCTCACTCTGCTGCGCAGTTTTCTGAAGATCTTGAAGCGACAAGCTTCCGTCGCAGGGTATTGGATACGGGTTCATTTCAGCCTCCTTCTAATCTTAAGTCTTGTTGATCTTGTTCGCTGGTCAAAGCCTTCTTGACCTTGGCATATAACGGCGCGATCTTCTGCGTCGTAGTGGCTTTGTCAATTTGCCTCATTATGTTCACCAATTCGGCTTTAGCAGGGTGCGGAAAAATGATCGCTTTTCGCTCCGCACCGAGGTAGATAGATAGGTGACCGTTGTGGGTTGAGGAGGAAGCGGGGATGCGCGGGACGGACGAGCAGCAGAGCGGGATGTT
>JBOHWK010000052.1:0-49689 GCA_050736715.1 Binataceae bacterium (SeqCode)
AGACCCAGGCGCGCGAATTCCATCATGGCCACGGGTAATAACAACTATGCCCGACAAACAGGCCGAATATATGACTGCAACCGTCCCCTCAGCCAATCACTCACCCTTGCACACGGGCGGGGTCCATGTATGACACGGAGAGAGAGCAGCAAACCCACAATCGAGGCGGCCGGGCGGATTGCGCAGGCATTGGGAGTGAAACTGTCCGCGCTAATCGAGGAGGCCGAGCGCGATTAACGAGCCATCGGAAACCACAGGTTGCACAGATCAAGGGGGCGGATTTTCGGAGGACTTTTCCATCCGCGAAATCGGCGGAATCCGCAGCTAGATTCCGGGCCTTGCCGCGGCCTTGGGCCGCAAAGCGGGAATCGAGGGGGCTTGACATTGGGGCGGGGTTTTTGTAATTGAGAATCATTCTCAGTTTCAGGAGCCGACTCCAAATGTCAACCAAGTTCGCCACTATCGTCGCCGCCGCCGCAATTATCGCCGCCGGGACCGTCCCCGCGATTTGCGGCGCTGCCGCAAGTCCGCATGAAATTCGCTTCCAGAACCATCGTTTCGCTCCGCAAACGCTGAGCGTCCCGGCGAATCAGCCGCTGACGATCAAGGTTACGAACGCGAGCGCGGAAACGATCGAGTTCGAAAGCTTCAAGCTCAACCGCGAAATCGCGATGACCCCGGGCGAGGCGATCACCGTTCACCTGCCCGCGCTCGATCCCGGAAATTACGACTTCTACGACGACTTCCATCAGGACGTGCCGCAGGGAAGCATCGTCGCCAAGTGACCGGAAGGTAACACGGTCCGCGCAATGAAGTTTAATCGGGCGGGAGCAATCGCCTTGCTCCTCGCCATAGGAGGTTTTGTGTCGATTCAATTCGTGCCCGTCCGGCGCGTCAATCCTCCCGTGACCGGCGAGGTCTCCGCGCCGCCCGCCGCCGAGGCCGCGCTCCGGCGCTCCTGCTACGACTGCCATTCCAACGAAACCCACTGGCCGTGGTACGGCGAGATCGCTCCGGCTTCATGGCCGATCGCTCGCGAAGTGGCGCGCGGCCGGCGGGAACTCAACTTTTCGCAATGGGGCGGCTATTACCCGCTGACCAAACATCGGAAGCTCGAATGGATCGGCCGCGCGCTGCGCGAGGAAAAGATGCCGCCTTGGTCGTACGTGGCGATGCATCCCGGCGCGCGGCTATCGGACGCCGATCGCGCGGCAATCGAGCGTTGGGTTGAGTCCGCGCCGGCCTCGTCTTCCGCTGAGAAATCGAACAAAGGAAATGAAAGGACGTCAAAATGAATTTACGCCAGAGCCTGATAATCGCCTGCTCGCTGTTCTCGATCCTTTTCCTGTACGCGAATCGCGCGGCGGCGCAACTCGACCCGTGGGAGTTCGAGGTTTACCCCTACGCCACGGAATCTCGGGGCGTGGCTGAGTTAGAGATCGACAACGCGGTCATCGCAAACGGCCATAGTCAGGGTGGCGAAGGCACCGCCGCCGGAACCTTCCGCAGCCAGGGCATGTGGTACAACCAGTACGAACTTACCTACGGCCTGACCGACCGCGTCGAATTCGCCGCATATCTTCTGACGGCTTCGCCCAGCGGCCACGGTTACTGGTACGCGGGCTCGGAATACCGTCTGCGCGGGCGGCTGTTCGATCCGGGGACGCTGCCGGTCGATGTCGGCTGGTATGCGGAACTCGAATGGCACAAGACGCCGCAGTTCGACGGCGCCGATCTCGAAGTCGAGTTGCGCCCAATTCTCGAAAAGGACATTGGGCGGTTTTCGTTCATCGCCGATCCGATTTTCGAAAAGGTGCTGAAGGGCGCCGGCGTACACGAGGGCTTCGAGTTCGGCTATGCCGCCGCTATCGATTACCGCTGGCTGCGTTATCTGTCGCCGGGCGTCGAATTTTACGGCGCCGCAGGGCTAATCGACGATGCCGATCCGCTCGCCCAGCAGCAGCATTACATTTTCCCGGTGTTGTGGGGCGAACTGCCGCACGGGATCGAATACAACTTCGGACCCGGCTTCGGCCTGACGCGCGGCTCCGACCGCGTGATCGTGAAATTCAACCTCGAACTGGAGCGATTCGTGGGCGCGCTGTTCGGTCCGTCGCCGGATTCGGGATGGTTTTTCTAAACGATGCCGGCGGCTCGCCGTTAAGGATTTGACGTTTGGCCGCCTGAATCCAAACCGGACCGGCTAAAGGATTGGGAATTTATCGCGCTGTAATGTTGGTCAAGGCCTTGGCTGTTGCCGAATCGCTTTTGGGAGAATCGGTCTTTCGCGCCGCCGACCCGCGCGCCTAAGTCCGCCGACTTGCCGAATCGCTGATCGGTTTTGGCAAACCGGTCTTTGGACGCGGCGAATCGATCGCCACTTCCGCTTCCCTGGCCTGAGAGGCCGCTCTTGGGCCATCGCGACTGCCCGTTCCCCAACCCATTCGAGCCGGCCACCGTCCCCGCGCGCTGGCTGAAGCCCGCCCCCACCGAGCTGGTGCCCCACGTCTGGGAACCCATCGAATTGCCCGCGCCTTCGGCGCCGGTGCCGGCGCTGCTCATCGCGGCGCCGTATTCCGCACCGGTTTGCGCCTGAGCGCGGGGCGCGATCAGCGCGATTAGCGCGAATAGAAACGCTGGAACTGCGAGCTTTGCGATTTTCATGGCCTCTGGCCTCCGCCAATCCTACCGATTGTCGCAACCGATACTCTACCCGTAGCGTCACCAATGAAGCAATCCCGCCCCGCGCTTGAGGCCGCCCAAGCGGCACGGTTAAGCTGGATCCGCGCGCACGCCCCCAGCATGGACGAAAAATCCCACCCTGAAGAGGTCGAAATCACCCCCGTCGCCGGACCGCTCGACGCAAGCATCCGCGTGCCCGGCTCCAAGAGCGTCGCCAATCGCGCGATAATTCTCGCCGCGCTCGCCGCGGGCCGCTCGGTAATCGACGGCGTCCCGGCGGGCGACGACACACGCCGCATGATCGAGGCGCTCCGCACGCTCGGCTTTTCCCTGGCCACCGGCCGGGCGGCGCATCGGATAACGATCGACGGCCGCGGCGGAAGCATTCCGGCGCGCGGCGGCGAGATTTTCGCCGGCGGCGCCGGCACCGTGATGCGCTTCCTCACCGCGATGCTCACGCTGGGCGAGGGACGCTACCGGATCGACGGCGACCCCCGAATGCGCGAGCGGCCCATTGGCCCGCTGCTCGACGCGCTACAGCGGCTCGGCGCGAGCGTGTACAGCGAACGCGGCAACCATTGCCCGCCCATCGTCGTCGATGCGCCCAGCGAGCCTTTTGCCGGCGGCGAAACCGAAATCGACGCGCGCGTCTCGTCGCAATTCGTCTCCGCGATGCTGATGCCGGCCCCGCTGTGGAAGCACGGCCTCAAGCTGCGCATCGCCGGCGAGACCGCCCGCCCCTTCATCGAGATGACGCTGCGCATGATGGAATCGTGGGGCGCGCACAGTTCTTCCGAGGGGAACGTGATAGCAGTGCCCGGCGGGCAAGCGTATCGCGCGCGGCGTTACGCGGTTGAGCCGGACGCTTCGAGCGCCAGCTACTTCGCGGCGGCGGCGGCGCTAATCGGCGGCACGGTCAAACTCGAAGGCTTTACGCGCGATTCCGTGCAAGGCGACCTCGGATTTTTGGAAGTGCTCGCCAAAATGGGCGCGCGCGTGACGTGGCATCCAAGCAGCGTCGAGGTTACGGGCACGGGCCGGCTCCAAGGCGTGGAGGTTGCGATGAACGCGATGCCGGACTTGGTTCCGACGCTCGCTGCAATTGCGCCGTTCGCGTCGTCGCCAACCACGATTCGGAATGTCGGCTTTATCCGCCATCACGAAAGCGATCGCCTCCGCGCGCTCGCCACCGAACTCCACCGTTTGGGCGCCTCGGTCGATGAGCATGAAGACGGCTTGGAAATTCGCCCGTCGAAACTCCATCCGGCAACGATCGAGACCTACGACGACCATCGCATCGCAATGAGCTTCGCGGTTACGGGATTGAAGCTTCCGGGCGTGCGAATCGAGAACCCAGCCTGCGTGGCAAAGACCTTCCCGGATTTCTTCGACCGGCTCGTGGCGATGGCTTACCGCCTCGCACCTTAGCGGCCTACCCGCCCGCTTGCGAAATCCCGGCCGCGCGGCACTAAATGGCGGTATCGTGGGATCGTTTTACGACTTCGCGCTTTTGTCCGATATGCTCGGCAACACGCAAAGCCGCCTCCAGATGGCCGAGGCGGCGGGCGCGTTCCTTGCCGCGCTCGACGTCGATGAAGCCGCGATCGCCGCGCGATTCATGGCCGGGCGCGCGATCGAGCAGGGCGAGGAGAAGCGGCTGCAAGTTAGCGGTCGCGCGATCTGGAAAGTCGTTGCGGAGATAGCGGGCGCCGAGGACCAGGGCGAGGAGATTTTCGCCGCCGCCGAGGATTTCGGCGAGGCTGTAACAATCGCCCTCAAGAACCGCTCGCCCGATCCGCCGACGACGCTCTCGATTCGCGAGGTTGATGCGGTCTTCCGCGAGATCGCCGAAATCGAGGGCCGCCACGGGCGCGCGCGCAAGCTCGACGCGCTGCGCGCGCTCCTCGAACGCGCGAGCGCCGCGGAAGCCGCCTGTATCGCGAAGGTTCTTATCGGCGAGATGCGCCACGGAATGAGCGAGGGCATGATGGTCGAGGCGATCGCCAAGATGGCGGCGCGCCCCGCCGCAGAAGTCCGCCGCCTTCACATGCTCGAGGGCGAGCTCGGCCGCGTGGTGCGGATTTTGCGCTCGCCGGATTCTGACCGCGCCGTCGCCGATGCGCTGTCGGCGAATCGCCCCGCCGCGGCGCGAATCGCCAAGCCGCTCAAGCCGATGCTCGCGAATCCCGCCGGCGACGTCGCCGAGGCGCTCGCGGCGCTGGGCCCGGAAATCGCTCTCGAACACAAGCTCGACGGCGCGCGCGTGCAGATTCATTGCGCAAGCGATGGCGCGGTCAGGATTTTTTCGCGCCGCATGAACGACATCACCGAGAGTCTTCCGGAAATCGCCGCGCTCGCACGTCCGCTATGCGGCCGAAGCGCGATTCTCGACGGCGAAGTCATTGCGGCCGATAAGAACGGCCGGCCGCTCGCCTTTCAGGAATTGATGCGCCGCTTCGGCCGCACCCGTGACCTCGAGAGCGCACAAACAGAGCAGCCAGTGCGATTGTATGCATTCGATTTGCTCGGCCTCGACGGCAAGTTGCTAATCGATCGGCCCTATGGCGAACGAACCGAGGCGTTGGCTCCGCTCGCCGCTTCCACCGGAATCGAACTGGCCGGACGAGTCGTCCGCCCAAATCTCGCCGTGGCGGAAAAGTTCTTCGCCGACGCCATCGCAACCGGATTCGAGGGCGTGATGGCGAAGGCGCTCGCGAGCAAGTATATGCCGGGAGCGCGCGGGCGCGGATGGTTCAAGGTCAAGCACGCGCGCACGCTCGACTTGGTAATCGTCGCGGCGCAATGGGGCTATGGGCGCCGGCATGGATGGTTGTCGAATTACCATCTCGCGGCGCGCGGCGAACGGGCGGGCGAATTCGTGGAAGTCGGGAAAACGTTCAAGGGGCTGACCGACGAGGAGTTCCGCGCGATGACCGAGCGGCTGCTCGCGCTCAAGATTTCCGAGGCGCACGGCGTCGTTACCGTGCGTCCGGAAGCTGTCGTCGAAGTCGCCTACAATGACCTCCAGCGCAGTCCGAGTTACGAATGCGGGATGGCGCTGCGCTTCGCCCGAATCGTGCGGATTCGCACCGACAAGACCGCCGCCGAAGCCGACCCGATTACGACGGTCGCGCGCGATTTCGAGCGCCAGGCGCTCAAACCACTGGCGGAGAAGTTGTAGGAAGCGGTATAGGAAGAAATCACGATGCGCCGGGCGAGGGGTAAATTCGGAGAGCGCCGCTAACGCCCGCGGGTTTATCGCAGATGAGGAAAAATACCGCGCAACTCTCATTTTTAAGGGACGCGCGGCTGCCTAGGCAGCCGCCTTCGACGCGGTACCAAGGGAGCAAACTCAAGCTCCTGAATTGGATTTGGGAGAACATCGGATCGCTCGATTTTCATACTGCGCTGGATTTGTTCGGCGGGACGGCCTCTGTTTCCTATCTTTTCAAAATGCATGGGAAGGCGGTCGCCTACAACGATTACCTGCGGTTCAACCACCTCATCGGCACCGCTTTAATTGAGAATCGTAACACGGCCCTTTCGCCGGAAGACGTTGCGTTTCTTTTACGCGCCGATCCCAACCGCCGGTACGATGACTTTATTGCGCGCACGTTTTCGGACATCTACTTCACGGACGACGAGAATGCTTGGCTGGACGTGGTATGTCAAAACATCCCGCTGCTTTCCGGCAAGTACAAACAAGCCCTCGCGTACCATAGCTTGTTTCAGTCGTGCATCGTCAAACGTCCGTACAATCTGTTTCACCGCAAGAATCTCTACATACGTCTTGCATCGGTCGATCGCAGTTTCGGAAACAAGGCCACTTGGGACACGGCGTTCGAAAGGCACTTTCGCAATTTCGCGGCGGAAGCCAACGGGGCGGTTTTCGATTCCCGCGTTCCCTGCAAGGCCGTCTGCCATGACGCAATGGAAGTTGCCGGGCGCTTCGATCTGGTGTACCTCGATCCGCCTTACGTTCAGCGCAGGGGCGCGACCGTCGATTACCGCGATTTTTACCATTTCCTGGAAGGCGTCCCGGATTACCGCAACTGGCAAAAGCGAATCGACTTCTCGAGGAAACATCTTTCGCTCAAGCCGCTGCGCTCGGCATGGTCCGATCCGAAGCGCATCGCGAAAGCGTTTCGTGATTGTATCGAGCGCTACTCCGGCTCGATTCTGGTTGTATCTTACGGTAACCGTGGAATTCCCAGCGCCGAGGAATTGATGCGTATGTTACGGCGGGTTAAATCGCACGTCTCAGTAGTTGAGCAGCCGAATTACAAATATGTCCTATCGATCGACAAGACGTCGAAGGAGCTCCTTTTTATCGCTTCGTGAGAATGGTGCGAGGCCCCGCACCGTCACCGGCCTTTCCGCCTGGACTTTCGCCACCTTAAAAATTCCTCGATGGTTGAGTACCGTCCTCTGCCGCCGCCGCGCGGATAATTCCGCCAATATTCGTCGCAAAAGTCCTTCCCATAGCGCGCAAAGGGTCCGTCTCCGGCACGAAGCTGCTCCAAATCATTTGCGGGAAACGAACCGATATTTGCAGTATTGCCGCTGGCCGGAGTTAACCCTGTGATTCGGTATTTTTCTTGGATGAAAAATTCTACTTCCTCGTACGGACAGATCATTTCACGCGCTTTGCCGCTGGAATACCCCTTGGCCGCTATTCCTTCATGCCGCGTCGAGAAGGCCGACTTTTTCATCGTCCCTCCACTTGCCGTAAGGTACTGGCCAACTTGGGATAGTCCAAATTGGACTTATGCGGTCTTTTGAGGCGACGACCGGCGGAACGGAGCCGCTTTCGATTCGACCGGCCAAGCCCTCAAACCACTGGCGGAGAAATGTTTGAGAAGGTGCCTGAAGTTGGAGTTGGGGCTAATGATTCAGCAGTCCGTCCCACAGTTCCAAGCCGTCCACCACTCTAAAGCCGCGATCGATTGCAGCCAAGTCGGAGACTCCGATGTCGCGCGCCAGAGCCACCACTAACGCGTCGTGCGATTGCAGATCGTATCTTGCGGCCATTACCGAAGCCTTCCGTAGGAGCGAACGACTGATATTCGCCCGCCTTTTATTGAAGCCCGCAAGAAATTCTTCGAGCGTCGCATCGCTCTCGGCGAAAGCGTTGAGGCGGTTTGTCGTAGCGTCGATGCTCCCCTGCGAAGGAGAGAGAAGACCACGCCTGTAGAGCCGCCGCCAACATTGCGGTGCCTCGAGAAAAACTAGTGAGGAATAAACGAACAGCGAGTTCGCCTTGCGCAATCTTTCAGCAAACCGGCGCGCGGGAAGATGGTAACCCTGCCTGTCATCGAACAGCGCGTGAAAGATAAAACTCGAATCCGCTACGATAACGCGCGGAACCGGCTCATCGGTAAAAGCGTGCCGGATCGCGGGCACGAATCGCGGCTAGCCCTTCGCCGCCTTGATGATGCGGTCCAGCCGGACGGGCTTCGCCAACACGATTTCCGGCAGCACACCGAAGTTTGAGCGCGCTTCAGACACAACTTCTCCGCGTTTCTCAAGTTCCCGGAGGCGAGCTTTCGGATCGTTGCGTTTGGCAATCTTCTTGCCGTCGTGCGAGCGCACGGGACGCGCTCTCTTGCGGATGGCCGCTGCTGCCTTCATCGTTCCCCTATTTCACAAACTGGCGGAAAATCTTAACCGTGTCAAATTGATTTTCCCGTGGTAAGTAAAATCGGGCCGGGGCGGCGGCATTGCGGCGCCCCGGCCCGAGCGAAACTGTGATTACATCTTTGCCATTAGGAAGAACGCGATCACCAGCGAATAGAGCGTCAGGGACTCGATAAACGCCAGGCCGATGATCATCGGCACGAAAATCTGGCCGGCGCTGTTCGGATTGCGCCCGATCGATTCCATCGCCGAGCCCGCCGTTTTCCCCTGGCCCAGGCCGCAGCCGAAGGCCGCGATGCCGACGCCGAGGTTGGCGGCCAGCGCGATAAGCCCGGCCTCCAAGCTGTGGCCGGATATCGCGCCCCCGCCCCCTTGCTGCGCCATCGCCAACAGCGGCGACGCCAGCACCATTGCGGTTGCCATCGCGGCAACCCTTCCGATTCTCCCAGTCATTTAACTCCTCCTTCTCCTAGTTTCTCGCCTTCCGGGTTCCGTATCCGGCCGCATTCTCTGTCCTCTACCACACCGTTTCCGGGCGGAATCCTCGGCTTAGCGGGAAAGCCTGTCGGGTAAAATGCGGCGCGCGCCCCTCAATGGCCGCCGCCGGCGGCAAGCCGCACGTAGCTCATCGGCAGCACCGTGAAGACCAGCGCCTGCACTACGCAAACGATCGCGCCGAGCGCGTAGAATGCAACCGGGATCACGAGCTTCGTAAGTCCGGTGAAAATTCCGAGCACGGTATGATCGGCCAGCATATTCGCCGAAAGACGGATGCCGAGCGAGAACGGCCGGAACAAATTGTCGGCAATTTCGATCGGCAGCATCAGCGGCGTCAGAAACAGCACCGGACCGAGGAAGCTGCGCAGGTACCAGATGCCCTTCGCGCGGAATCCCTGCACGATGTAATAGACGAAACACACCGCGCCGAGCGCGAAAGTCAGGTCGGAATCGTTGGTGGGCGGTTCCATTCCGGGAATCAGCCCGAAGAAGTTCGCGAACAGGATAAACAGGAACAGGCAGCCGAAAAACGGGACCATCGCGCGCGATCCGTGCATCTCGGTTACTTCGCGCGTGAAATTGTCGAGCCACTCGGCCGCCATCTCCATGACCGAACGAATCGTGATGCCGTCGTCGGGCACGATCGGGTCCTCCGCCCGGCTGAGGGCGGCCCTGGCGGCGAGGCCGAGGAGCAGCAGGATCGCCATCACGATCCAGGTTCCGACCAGCACTTCGGGAATTCTCCCGCCGCCGATCATTTCGAGAAAATTTACCGGCTTTACCACGCCGCCTTCTCCGCCGCGGTCCCGTTCGCGGACCGTCCTCGATCTATTCGATGCATTCCCTTACCGGGCCGCTCGCGGCGCGCCGCGAAGCGAAGCCCGTCCGGTCTCAATAATGACGGCGGCGGCCTGAGTCAAGACTCCCGCGCCGAAGCCGATTGCGTCGATTTTGGCATAGATGAAAATTAGGTACACGGCGCCCACTAGAACCAGCAATTTGAACGGCACCGCGAGCACCCATAATTTCGCCGCGGCGCCGGAAACTTTGGCGCGCGAAACGGCGACGATCGAACGGCCGATTTTGCTCAGCACCCAAAGATTCGCGATGACAACCGCGGCGCCCACCAGGCATCCGATCCCCGCCGCGCGCGAATCGAAGCCGGCCAGCGCCGCCGCCGCCAGCGCCGCGATCACGGCAGTGGTCCGCTGAATTGCCGGTATCGCCGGCATCGGACGCGCGCGCATTGCGTCACGGATCCTTGTTATCGCGCTGGATCGCGGAGAGTTCCTGAATCAGCCGGTAAAAACCGGCGAACAGGCCGAGCAGGAACATCGCGAGCGTTAGCCACGGATCGGTGCGGAAATATTGGTCGAGGTAATGGCCGATAATCGCGCCGACGATCGTCGGCATCGTGAATTCCCATCCGATCGCGGCATACCGCGCCATCTTGCCGGTGCTAAGCGCCATGCCAAGCCAGCTTTGCCCGCTACGATGCGCCGCGCAAGTCCGCCAAAGACTCGGCGGCGGCGGCAATCGTGCGATCGATGTCCGCCTCGCGGTGCGCCGCGGAGATGAACCAAGCCTCGAATTGCGACGGTGGGAGATTGATCCCGCGCTCGATCATGCCGTGGAAGAATTTGGCGAACTTTTGCGCATCCGAGGTCCTCGCCTCCTCCGCATCGCGCACCTGTTTCGGCCCGATGAACATCGTCAGGATGGAACCCGCCCGGTTGACGCATCCGCGCTGTCCCGATTTCTTGAGCGCCGCAATCAACCCGGCCTCCAAGCGCGCGCCCATCGCATCTAGCGCCGGGTAGGGATTGGTCTCGCGCAGAATCTTAAGCGTCTCCAGTCCGGCGCGGACCGCCACCGGATTTCCCGACAGCGTGCCGGCCTGATAGACGGGACCGTCCGGCGCGAGCAAGTCCATCAGCCGCGCCGGGCCGGCGACCGCGCCGACGGGCATCCCGCCGCCGATTATCTTTCCCAGCATGATCAGGTCCGGCGCGATTCCCATCGCCTCGCTCGCGGAGCCGAAGCCAAGGCGAAATCCGGTGACGACCTCATCGCAAATCAGGAGCGCGCCGTTGCGATGCGTAAGCTCGGCGAGGGCGGGAAGGAAGCCCGGCTCCGGCTGAACGACGCCCATGTTGGCCGCGATCGGTTCGACGATTACCGCCGCGATCTTTTCCGGTGTGGCGCGAAAGATTCCTTCGACGCTCTCAATCGAGTTATAGCGCGCTACCGCCGTGAGCGATGCGATCGCCTCCGGCACTCCGGCGCTGTCCGGCCGCGCAAAGGTCATCGCTCCCGACCCGGCCCGCACCAGAAGCGAGTCGCTATGGCCGTGGTAGCAGCCGTCAAATTTGACGATCGCGGGCCGCCCGGTGGCCGCGCGCGCGATTCTGAGCGCGGTCATCCCGGCCTCGGTTCCCGAACTCACCAGCCGCACCTTTTCCGCGCATCGGATTGCCCCGGAGATCGTTTCGGCGAGCTCCACCTCCAGTTCGCTCGGCGCTCCAAATCCGAGTCCGCTGCGCGCTTGCCCGGCGATTGCGGCAGCGACGCGCGGATGGGCATGGCCGAGGATCGCGGGACCGTATGAACCGACGTAATCGAGCAGTGCGGCGCCGTCCGCATCGATGACCGCCGCGCCCGCCCCCGACGCAATGAAAATCGGCGCGCCGCCAACCGCCTTCCACGCGCGAACCGGGGAATTGACGCCGCTGGGGATCGTTCGCCGCGCGCGATCGAACAAGTCGTGAGAATTTTTCCCCGGAGTCATTGAGGTTTTTTCCAGCGCGCTCTTTCCGCGCGGAATTTTTCTCCGCACGCGGATGAAACGGATGCGGCGCCGCTGCATCGCGCGAACTTCCGATCGTGGGCGATGGCTCCCAGAGCCATTGGGATAAGTCGGCAGCCACGGTGCGATCCGCGCAAAAATTTCGTGCGCGGGATCGCGCACGAAATTTTCCTTTCAATTCGCGCGGGTAGGGAATTTTTTTTTCGCTCGCTTGTAACATCCATGGAAAGAGTTTATCACGTTGCCTTGGCTGCGGAACTTCCGCCCGCGGATGAATATGGGGCAACGGCGGAAGATTTCGGCGCAGCGCGTCTAAAATGATTGGACAGTGCATGAAGGTGGCCGGTGCCAGAGACAAATTTTTCGAGGGCGGACGGACCTGTTTGCGGCCTGAAAAAGTTGATAATCCCCGGCGCATGAGCGTCAAAGCGGCGGCTGGGGCGAACGGAAATTGGCTTATCCACAGGTGTGGATAAGCTTGTGTGTAATTTGCCCCGGTTTCGATGCCGGAATCGGGGCTTGGCGGCGACTGGGCGTCGCATTTGCGGAGGGGGAACACCATGAATGGTTTGTGGCAACGCGCCGCCGGCCGGATGCGGGACGAACTCGGCCAGGTTCCATTCGAGACTTGGATCGGCCCGCTGAATTTCGTCGGCCAGCAGGGAGCGACCGTCACTATCCAGGCGCCAAACCGGTTTTTCCGCGATTGGATCAGTGACCGCTACTCGGGCCTGCTCCGGCAGGCGCTCGCGGCCGAAGCCGGCGCCGACGTGGAAGTGCGCCTGACTTTCACCAACGGCGTGGCGGCCGCGCCGCCGCCCGCGCGCAATCACAACGGCAAGCCCGCGCCGCCGCCCGCCGCGCGCACTGGCGAATCGCCGCGCAACGGGAACGGGCGCCATCCGCAACTCAACCCGCGCTACACCTTCAATGAGTTCGTGGTCGGGTCGGGCAATCAGTTCGCCCATGCGGGAGCGCAAGCGGTGGCGAACCAGCCGGGTGAGAAATACAACCCGTTCTTCATCTACGGCGGCGTCGGCTTGGGCAAGACCCATCTGGTGACGGCGATCGGCCATCAAATCTGGGCCGCGGGCGATCGGCAGCGCACAGTTCTCTTCATGCCGGCGGAGATTTTCATGAACGAGTTGATCGGTTCGATCCGCCGGGACAAGACCGCCGAATTCAAGGAAAAATTCCGGCGCGTCGATGCGCTCATCCTCGACGACATTCAGTTTCTCGCCGGGCGGGAGCGCACCCAGGAGGAATTTTTCCACACCTTCAACGTGCTCCACGCCGAACGCCATCAAATCGTGCTCACCTCGGACAAGGTGCCGCGCGAGATTCCCGGCCTCGAGGAGCGGCTCCGCAACCGGTTCGAATCGGGCCTAATCGCCGACATCGCCCCGCCCGATCTCGAAACCCGGGTCGCGATCGTGCAAAAGAAGGCCCGGTTGGACAACCTGCGCCTCGAGCCGGAGGTGGCGATGTATGTCGCGCAGAGCGTCTCGTCCAACGTGCGCGAACTGGAGGGATGCCTGACGCGGCTCGCGGCTTTGGCCTCGCTCGGCAAGTCCGCGATCACGCTGGATTTCGCGCGCAACGCATTGCGCGACCTCATTCACAATCAGGTGCTAAAACCCAGCGTCGAAACGATCCAACAGACGGTCGCGGATTTTTTCCATATCCGGCTCGCCGATCTCAAATCGAAAAAACGCACGCAGCATATCGCGTTCTGCCGCCAAGTCGCGATGTATATGAGCCGGAAGCTCACCGACAGTTCGTTCCCTGCCATCGGCGAGCAATTCGGCCGCGACCATTCGACGGTGATTCACGCCCACAATCTGATCCTGCGCCGCGTGTCGAATGATTCCGCGTTCCGCCTCTCGATCGAAAAGATCGAGCGCGAGTTGAAGTCGGTTCATGCCAACGCGGCATGATCGGTGATAAGGTTGTGGAGCGGGTGGGCATAATTGGACGGCTATCGACAGGGCGGCGGTATTCCGTTGCGGTGCGTGGGATTGGCAGGCGCGGCGCTCGACAACTTTTCCTCTGGCGATCCGCTTTTGTTTTCGCGCGTTTGCGATGCCGGTACACATATCCACAGGCGTTACTATTACTACTGGAGTCTTAATTCTTTGAAAACAGAATCAGAAATAGTGTGGGTTGAAAACCAATGGGCCTGACCCTCGATAGAACTTCATTGCTGAACAGCCTTGGGCTGATGCAGGGAATCGTGGAGCGCCGCACGACCGTGCCGATTCTTGGCCACGTGCTGCTCGAACCGGCCGCGAACGCGCTCACGATTAGCGCGACCGATTTGGAAGTCGGAATTCGGACCCAAATCGCCAGCTCCGGCAAGGAGAAATCGCTCACGCTCAACGCGCGCAAGCTGTTTGAGATCGTGCGCGAGGCGGAAGGCGCGGAAGTTGCGCTCGCCGCAATCGACAACGATTGGGTGGAGCTTAAATGCGGGCGGGCGAAATTCAAAATGATGGGTCTCGATCCGCGCAGCTTTCCCGCGATGCCGAGCCAGAGCGTTGCCAAGGAAGGCGGCGCGGCAAAAAAGCCGGTCAAGGCCGAACTCGCGATCGGCGCATCGGCGCTGGCGGGGATGATCGACAAAACCGTCTTCGCCGTCAGTCCGGACGAGGCGCGATACAACCTGAGCGGCGTTTACGTCGAAGCTAACGGGACCGCGGGCGTGCGGATGGTCGCGACCGACGGCCATCGGATGGCGATGATCGATCGCGAGGCCAAGGGCTTCACGATGGAGGGCGGCGCAATCATCCCGCGCAAGGGATTGATCGAATTGCGCAAAATTCTCGAAGGGGCGGGCGACGCCGAAGTCAAACTATCGATCGAAGGCCAACTCGCGCACTTGAATCGCGACCGCACCGAAGTCTCGATGCGCCTGGTCGAGGGCGAGTTCCCCGACTATCGCGGCGTCATTCCGAAGCAGTCCAAGTACAAAATCATGGTGGGCCGCGATTTGCTGCTCGCGGCGATCAAGCGCGCCGCGATCTTTTCGAGCGAGCGATTCCACGGCGTAAAGTTCGCGATGTCGTCCGGCACGCTTACGGTCTCCTCGACCAGCCCGGAAACGGGCGAGGCGAGCGAAACGCTCGATGTCGAATACCGGGGCGAGGAGTTTTCGATCGGCTTCAACGCCGCTTATGTCCAGCAGGTGCTGGGCGTGATTCAGGCGGGCGTGGAAATGGAACTCGGCCTCACCGACGACGTAAGCCCCGGCGTGATCCGGACCCCCTCGGACAGCGAATACACCTACGTCGTCATGCCGATGCGGTTGTAGAGCGATCAGCCGCCCATCGAAGCCAGAGAGGAACGGAATGAGTCAGTGGACCACTACGACAGCGCACAAATCTGCTTGAACGGTCATGTCATCAACGACCAAGCAAGGAGTTCTCCGCAGCGCGGCGCCGATTTTTGTCCAAATTGCGGCAGCCGAACAGCGACTCAATGCCCAAGCTGCAAAACAGAAATCAGAGGCCATTATCACCGCGGCGGGGAGTTTCCCCTCGAAATAAACCCAGCACACTACCACGCTCCAGCGTTCTGTCATAATTGCGGCAACGCGTATCCTTGGACTGCGGCAGCGCTCGCTGCCGCAAATGAGATTGTCGAACGCGAAGAGACGTTGACGACTGATGACAAGGCTGAGTTCGAGGCGGACGTGAACGATGTGATTCGCGATGTCCCCCGCACTCGCGCGGCAGCTATTCGAATTAAGGGGTTCTTGGCGAAAATTCCCGGTGCGGCGGCATCCGCACTGCGAGACATCGTGGTTGATATCGCCAGCGAAGCGGCGAAGAAGATCATTCTCGGACCTTAAACCGAGCTATGTGGAGAATGTAGGGAATGCGTCAGGTTCTTCCGCGACCAGTCCGAAGCTTGCCGCGTTCGTTCGCGCGCACTGGCCTGCGAAAGGCCGCACCGAGCGCATCGGCCGCGCCAAGAAAGCGTGGGACGAAGCGATGGAGATCGCATCGACTTTCAAGAAAGCCGATGCCGAGACCGTCAAGTGGATTGCCGAGGCCCCGGACCTCGAATGCGAATAACCGCTTGCTAGCTGGCGCATTTCTCATATAATCTGACTCTATGAAATCCCGCATTTCAGCGACCGAGGCCGCGCGCGGGTTCTCCGAGTTGATGAATCGGGTCCGCTACCGGCGGGAGAGCTTCGTGGTCGAGCGCGGCGGCAAGCCGATCTGCGAGATCGTGCCGGCCGGCCCCGCCGGCATCACCGCCGGTGAATTCGCCGAATTGCTCCGTTCTCTGCCTCATCCCGGCAAAGAGTACCTGGATTTGGTCGAGGCGGCCGTGCGCGGGCAGGCGCCGGTTGAGAAGCCGCGATGGCGGCGCTGATCGATTCCAGCGTGTTCATCGCCGCCGAGCGTGGCGGCCTCGATCTGGATCGGGTGTTATCAAGCTTCGCCGATGGCGGCCTCGCGCTCTCCGCCATTACCGCGTCGGAGCTGCTACACGGCGTCCATCGGGCGGCGGGCGCTTCGCGGCGCGAGCGGAGGGCCAATTTCGTGGAGGCGGTGCTGTCGCGGATGCCGGTGGTTGCCTTCGATCTCAAGACCGCGCGCGTTCATGCCGCGCTTGCGGCGAACCTCGCGCGCGCGGGAACCACGACCGGCAGCCACGATCTCATAATCGCCGCCACCGCGTTGGCAAATGGCTACCGCGTTGCCACGCGGGATTTGCGCAGTTTCCCGCGGATTCCGGGACTCGAAACGGTCGCTCTCTAGCGCGCGCCTACTGTTGTCCGCCCAGCTTCCCCACCCGCACCAGCAGCACCTTGTTGCGGAGATTTTCGGCGGTCTCCCACGGATACGACGCCTCCGCGGCGAGAATCGTTTCCGGCACGGCGAGCTTCGGCAGATCGCGGCGGCGCACGATGAACCAGCGAACCGTGCCGTCATCGACTGCGGCCTTAAGGTTGTCCAGGTGCATGAACTTCGGGAGCGGTTTCTGCGGACGCAGATAGAAATCGCCTTCGAGCGTCTTGTAGAACGCGAGTCCATCCGTCCTCCCGCCGGTCAGCTTCAGCACGGTGTAAGCGAACGGTTTCTCCGGGCGATAGGCGTCGGCGGCCGGGGTTGCGAAAATGTAGATGTACACCATCGCGCAGTATGCGATTAGTCCAATCGATATTCCGATTCGCAACCGCGTTAAGCCCCGCAAGGCATAGATGATTCCGGCGACGGACAGCACCCACATCGCGACGATTACGGCGCGGTCCGGCGCGGGAGGAAGTTTCGCAAGATGTCCCGGCATCACCCACGACGGCGGCAGCAGCGCCGCGAGCGAGAGCGCGCCGGCGATCGCGACGATCGCGTAGCCACAGTAGAGGAGAACTTTTGCGAGCCGCGATTTAAGCTCCGCCGAATAGGCGATCGTCCGCGCAATCAGCATCGCCGCGGCGGGTAAAATCGGCAAAAGGTAATAGCTGCGGCGCGAACCGGAGAGCGTGAAGAAGACAAACGTCGCCCAGAA
The DNA here is from genome assembly GCA_050736715.1 of Binataceae bacterium (SeqCode). GTDB lineage: Bacteria > Desulfobacterota > Binatia > Binatales > Binataceae > Binatus. Next base: position 17,144 of record JBOHWK010000052.1, read on the forward strand.
ATAGACCAGCGCGAAGCGATCCGCGCGCGCCGGTTCGTTGCCGTCATGGCGAACGCGATGGGTCTCCACGAGCGCGGCGGGCAACAGCGCGGACCACGGCGCCATCAGCGCGAAAATCACATAGACGTACAGATACACCGGCCCGCGATGGTCCCACGGGTGAAAGAACCGCGTGACGCTTTCGTGAAAGGCCATCCGCGCGCCTTGATCTGAATGCGTCAGCCGCTGGGAGATTTCGAATGGGGCGAAATAAATCACCGCGGCGGCCGCGATTGCCGGGATGGTTTGCCAGTTGAAAAACCATCGGTTCCGCTCGACGAGCCAGCCCAACCGCTTCGCGATTGAGCCGTTGAGCGTGTGCTTTCCGAATTCGGCCCATCCGTCGCGCAGGCATGAGTACACGCCGATGATCAGGATCGGCAGCGCGAATCCGAGCAGCCCCTTCATCATCGAGGTGGCCGCCATGATCAGCCACAGCCCGATGACCCACCATCCACCGCGGCGCTCCTCATTGCGCATGAACAGGAGGATCGCGGCAAGTTCACCCGCGACGGTTTCGACATCGGCGGACGCGGTGCGCGAGAAAAAGACGAAGCTGAAGCTCGTCGCCAGGATGAACCCCGCCCACACCGCCGTCCGCGAATCGTATAGCCGCCGCGTCAGCAGCATCAGGAACGCGACCGCGAGCAATCCGGCGATCGCACACGGGAGCCGCGCGGCGAGTTCGTTCATGCCGCCGGTGAAGGGAGTCGCGAGCAGAATCACCCAGTAGGTGCCGAGCGGTTTGTCGAAATAGACGATGCCGTCGAGGGTGGGCCAGAAATAGTTGTGCGTCGCGATCATCTCGCGCGCGACTTCGGCCCATCGGAACTCCGACGACCACAGCGCGCGCGCCCCCAATCGCGCGAGGTAGAGCACCGCGGCGAAGACCAAGACCCCCGCCGCTTGAAAGCGCCACAGCGAATCGTCGCGCGGCGCGGCCGCCTCCGGCGGCGCGGGATGAGCCGCTGACTTTGGCGATGCGGATGCCATCTCGCGAAGAATTTTATCCGCCCGCCCCGCCGAAAGCAAAAAATCCTTCAGAGCCGCCACTTTAGGCAACCGTATCAGCTTACACTCGGGCCATACTGCACTTAACCTTAATTTATGGCATGATAGTGTTATTCTAATTAGGAGAAATGAACGCATATGAATGGAAATGGACAGAAAATTAATACGGGCACACTCAGGAATCTCTACCAAACCAACCCTGCCGCACGCGCTATGTTGGACGAATTTGCGGGCCGAAAGAGCAACCGCACGGAAACCAAGGTGGACAACCTACTTTATCTTAAGGTGGAAGATCGCCCGATAACCAGGGGCGAGATTATCCAGACCTTTCAACAGCTTGACCTTATGGGATGTGGAACTTTCGTCGTTGGTCGAAAAGGCCACTCGTCACGGTTTCAATGGACTGTGGGTTTGCCCAGCGTGGGCAAAGCAGCGTCTGGGGAGACCGTGTCGCTGGAGGCCCTGTCCGAAGAAGAACGGAAAGAGGCCGCAGCGCTTCCGGAAGAGGAGCTTGAGACCTATCTTTTCCCCCTTCGGCCGAATCTGAAGGTTGAGCTCGAATTGCCGACCGATCTGTCCTCGGTGGAGGCCTCAAGGCTGGCCGACTTTATCAAGGCGCTACCGTTCGATCGGAAGCCAGCCGATCAGGTCTAAACCAAATCCATGGCGAGAAATAAACAATGGCGGCTTCGAAGGTGATCATCAACGGTACGACCTACGACCTATCGCATCTCGACCCATTCACGTTCGACTTCGTCGTGCCTGAGAGGGGCGGCAGGCCGCTGCGGACATACGAGATTGACGTTCAATTCAGCTGGCACTGTTTCACCCGTGGGATCGTGGCAGGTGAGAATTTCCCGCGAGCGATGGCTTGCGCCCGTGGCCGCGAGACTCGCCTATTCGACGAGCGGCGCTATCGTTTATCAAAACGGCTGCCGGCGATAATCCGGGATATCGGCTCGCGCAAATGCTTCCACACCGGCAAGGGCAATTTTTTCACGGTGGAGTTTATCGACCAGGACGGGAACAGGGTCGAGTATGATATCTTTTTCAAGGTCTCGCGTCGTGGAAAGGCCGGCAAACTAACTCTCGTCGTGGAGAGCGCCTACGCTCGGGATAATCGGATCCCCCTTGGTCGGCCTCGTCCGCCCCGGCCGATACGCTTTTCTGTCATCGTCTACAACACGGCAACCGGGAAACCCATCAAACAGCCGAAATGAAAAAGGCCCTTCTGAGTAAAAGGGCCTTTTTCTAGATTCCACTGGGAACCTCTTGGTTATAACCACACTTGGGTGGAGACCGGAATTCCGGCGGGCGAGCGCTTGCACCCAGCTTGGGCGCTCTTATGCCAGACGCATACGATGCATCTGACCTTCAAACTTATAACAAATGCAGCCATCACCGTCAATTCGGGCGAAGGTGCTGCGGCCACAAGGGGGTGTCGGCGATGTGGATGCCATCGCGGCAAATTTTATCCACCCGCCGCACGGCTGTGCCATACGGTTGCAAGACACAGACCGCGCCGCCGAGTTGAGGAGTGAAGCGTTACGCGCTACACTGAACTCGTGATCGGAAGTTTCCGTCACCGTGGACTGCGGCGGTTCTTTGCGGATGGCGACTCCCGCCAACTGCCGCCCGATATGGTGGACCGGATCAGGGCAATTTTGGCGCGCTTAAACCAAGCGGAAGCAATCCGGGACATGAACCTTCATTCCTACCGGCTTCATCCGCTGAAAGGCGCCCGAAAAGGTGAAAGGTGAATGGAGCGTCACCGTGAGAGCAAACTGGCGAATTACTTTTCGGTTTGAGGAAGGCTGGGTGCTGGACGTGAATTTAGAGGACTACCATTGAGCAGGATGAGAACGATGAAAGCTTTAAGAATGAAAAATCCCCCCCATCCTGGCTTTTCAGTGCGGGTGGACTGTCTGGACCCGCATGGGTTGAGCGTCGCCGAGGCTGCGAAAATCCTGGGTGTGTCGCGGTCCGCGTTGAGTCATCTGGTGAATGAGAACTCCAGCCTCTCTTGGGAAATGGCGATTCGTTTGGCCAAAGCGTTCGGCGGCACGCCGGAGGGGTGGATGCGGTTGCAGTTCCAATACGAGGTTGCCCAAGTGGAAGAGCGGGCCAGAGAAATCAAAGTGAAAGCCTTTGCCGCCGAAGCCTTCCACACGTGACGCTGCAAAGCGGCGGACGCATCGGCATTCGCGGGCGATGCGCGCGCCGTGCTAACCTTCCGTTGATGGACTCAGGCAAGGAATCCGCCCGGCATCCCAATCGCCTTATCGACGAGCAAAGCCCCTACCTCCGCCAGCACGCCTACAATCCCGTCGATTGGTATCCGTGGGGCGAGGAGGCGCTGGCGCGCGCCAAGCGCGAGAATAAACCGATCCTGCTTTCGATCGGCTACTCGGCCTGCCATTGGTGCCATGTGATGGAGCGCGAGTCGTTCGAGAACGAATCGATTGCGCGGCTGATGAACGAGAAGTTCGTCTCGATCAAGGTCGATCGCGAGGAGCGGCCCGACCTCGACCAGATGTACCGGGACGCGGTGCAGATGATCGCGGGGCGCGGCGGATGGCCGCTCACCGTCTTTCTCACACCGGAGGGGAAGCCGTTCTTCGGCGGGACCTATTTTCCGCCGGAGGATCGCGGCGGGATGGCGGGGTTTCCACGCGTTCTGGCTTCGGTCGCGAACGCCTACCGCGATCAGGCGAAAGAGGTTGCCCATAACACCGGGCAATTGATCGATATGCTCAATTCGGCCGCGAAATATGCCCCGCCGGCCGGCGATCTCAGGCCCGGCCTGGCCGCGGAGGCCGCCCGCGCGCTCGCGCCGAATTATGACAGCGTGAACGGCGGCTTTGGCGGCGCGCCGAAATTCCCCCATCCGTTCGTCTTTTCGCTCTTCCTCCGCGTCCATGCCGGCGACGGCGACGAGGCGATGGCCACGATGGTGCGCGACACGCTCAAGAAAATGGCGCGCGGCGGAATCTACGACCAGCTCGGCGGCGGGTTCCATCGCTACAGCGTCGATGAGCGCTGGCTGGTGCCCCATTTCGAGAAGATGCTCTACGACAACGCGCAGCTCGCGCGCCTCTGCCTCGACGCCGGGCGCGCGCTCGGCGAGCCGGAATTCATGGATGCCGCGCGCGAGACGCTCGATTACATTTTGCGCGAGATGACCGCGCCCGAAGGCGGGTTCTATTCGACGCAGGATGCCGACAGCGAAGGCGAAGAGGGAAAATTCTTTCTCTGGACGCCCGCCGAAACGCGCGAAGTTCTCGGCGCCGAGCTAAGCCCAGTCGCCGAGCGATGGTTCGACATCTCAACCGAGGGCAATTTCGAGGGCGCCAATATCCTCCATCGGACGATCGAAATCGCGGCGGCGGCGCGGATGTTCAAGCTTTCGGAAGCGGACATCGCGGCAAAAATCGGCGAGATTCGCCGCCGGCTATTCGCCGCGCGCGAAAAAAGAGTCAAACCCGGCCGCGATGAAAAGATTATCGCCGCGTGGAATGGGATGGGGATCGGCGCGATGGCCGAGGGATTCCGCGCGCTGCACGATCCGCGCTATCTGGACGCGGCCAAGCGCGCGGCGGATTTCATTATGACCCGGATGTGGGACGGCCGCGCGCTCAAGCGGTCGTTTAAGGATGGCGCCGCACGCTTCAACGCCTGCCTCGAGGATTACGCGCAACTCGCGCTTGCGATGCTCGATCTCCGCCAGGCGTCGCTCGATGAAAAATATCTCGGCTACGCTCGCTCGCTCGCGGACACAATCCTCGAACGCTTCCTCGATCGCGAGCGCGGCGGCTTCTATTTCACCTCCGACGATCACGAGCAACTCATCGCGCGCACCAAGCCCGCCTTCGACGGTTCGACGCCCTCCGGCAACAGTTCGGCCGCGATGGCGCTCTTGCGACTTCATGCTCTTACCGGAGACGACCGTTACCGCATCGAGGCCGAGCGCACGCTGCGCCTGTTCCGGGAGCTGATCGAGAAGCAGCCGTTCGGCTTCTCGCATATGCTCGAAGCGGTCGATCTTTATCAGCGCGGTCCGACGGAAGTGGTCATTGTGGGCGATCGGCAGTCGCCGGAGATGCGGGAATGGATCGAGCGGCTGGGCCTCAGCTACGTTCCGAATCTGGCGCTGTTCGTTGCCGATGAGCCGGCTCTGAAAAGCGGCGCGGCCACCGCCGGCTTCGTTCCCGAAGCGGTCCGCGGCAAGGTCCAAATCGGCGGCCGCCTGACCGCCTACGTATGCCGCGAGCGCGGCTGTTCGGCGCCGGTCGGGTCGATTCGCGAGTTGGAGAAGGAACTGGCGGTCTAACTTCACTTCGGGTTATTCTTGCCGTACATGGAACGTTTAGCGCGGGAGGATTGCGCCGGGGTCGCGTCGTCCGGCTACGCCGTCGAACCGGAAGTTGTGAACCGTCCGGCATTGCGCCGGGCGCATCGCGGTCTTCGAGTCGCCGCGCTCAACGCTCGTGGCGGTGGCAGCTTCGCGGGGATCGTCGCGTGTCTCAAGCGTCCGCCGCTCAACGAGGCGGACCTGATCCTGCTGTGCGAAGCCGACGTTGGGATGAAGCGGTCGCGGCACCGCGCGGTCGCGGCCGAAATCGCCGCCCTTTTTGGGATGAGCTACGCCTACGCCCCGGAATGGTACGTCGCGGGAGAGTCGGGACGATTAATCCGCCACGTCGGCAGCGCGATTTTGAGCGCGGCGCCGTTCGACGATATCGCGGCGGTACCGATGCCGCACACACGCATTCCGTCTATCCTGTGGCAAAAGCGGGACCGGCACGAATGGACCGGCGCGCCGGCAGGGTTGATCTCGTCGGTTCGTTTCGGCGGCCGCCCGCTCGCGGTTGGCGTGGCGCATCTACACAGCCGATGCGGCCCGGCGCATCGCGAGCGCCAGATGGCGGCGTACCTGGCGGGTTTTCCCGCGAGCGGTCCCGCGATAGTCGGCGGCGACCTCAACACGACCACCACGGAATTGTCGAGCCTGGGAAAGTTTTTTCGCACCTTCGGGAAAATCGTCACGAACCCCGGCCGCTTCCGCGATCCGATTCCCCACGAGCCGCTGTTCGCGCGCCTCTTGGAAAGCGGCTTTTCGCTGGAAGGCGCCAACGTGCCCGGCCGCGGCACCTTCACCTATCATGGCGCGATTCCGCGGCGATTCCGGCCCAAGCTCGACTGGCTTGCGATTCGCGGGCTTAGCCCGGTTCCCGGTTCCGCAGCGGTAATTTCGCCGCGCGCCGCGCTCTTCTCGCCCCGCGCCTCCGATCACGATTTCGTAACGGCGGACATCGAGTGGTAGGGATAGATGGCGTGGGCCGACGCTTGCGCCGCCCCCTACACGATTCGCTTCTGGCCGTGCTTGAAGCCGCCCTGCTCGCCGATCGCTTCGCTCTGGGGACGCGGACGATCTCGCCGCCGTCCGCGGCCCTGCCCCGGACCTTTCGGCTCGGGGCGGGGCGGACGATTGCCGCCGCCGGCCGGGACGATTTCGACCGCGCGCAAAAAGCCGTCGCCCGCCGAGCGCGTCGTGAGCATCGGATCGTCCTTGAGCGCTAGATGCACGATGCGCCGGTCGCGCGGCGCCATCGGTTCGAGCTTGAGCGGCGTGTGGTCGCGCTTGGCCCGCTCCCCCATCGACAGCGCCATGCGATGCAACTGTTCGCGGCGCCGCGCGCGGTACGACTCGATCTCCAGCGAGATCGCGGCGGCCTCGTGGACGCGCCGCGCCAACAGGCGGTTTACTAGGTATTCGAGCGCGTCGAGCGTCTGGCCGTGGCGCCCGATCAGGAGGCCGGAGCCGTCACCCTTGATTTCCAACTCGATCGATTCCGGGTCGATCTCGAGCGTGCGCACCTCGGCCTTCTCGTTCATCAGTTCCAGGATTTGCGCGAGGATCGCGGCGGCCGCGCGCGCCTGCTCTTCGAGCGGCGCCGGCGATCGCGGTTCCCCGGCGGGTTCTCCGGACGGCGGCTCGCCCGGAGCGGCCGCCGCCGGGATGGAGCGGCGCGTGACGCGCACCTGCGCCTGGCGCGCGCCCAGTCCGAGCACCCCCTGGCGCGGCTCGGCGATCACTTCGATCTCGGCGGCTTCGCGCGCGATGCCCAGTTGTGCGAGCGCCTGCTCGATTGCCTGTTCGACGGTTTCGGCGGCGGTTTCGATTGAGTCGATGGTGCTCATGCGGGAATGGTTTGAAATTCGCGGTTGAGAAAAAATTGCTGAATTATGCCCAGGATGTTCGAGGCAAAATAATACAACGAGAGCCCGGCGGGGAAGTTGAGGAAAAAGAACACATACATCAGCGGCATGAACATCATCATCCGCTGCTGGGTCGGGTCGGGCTGCTTCGGCATCATCCATTGCTGCAAAAAGCTTGTCGCGCCCATCAGGATCACCAGCACCGGAAGTCCGGTGCATGGCAGGTACGGAAGCTTCGGCATCCACGAGATCGGCAGGCATTCGGGCGCCGACAGATCGTTCATCCAGGCGATAAACGGTGCGTGCCGCAGTTCGACCGAGTTGAGCAGCGCCTCGTACAGGCCGATGAAGATCGGCAGTTGGATCACCATTGGCAGGCATCCGCCGAGCGGATTCACATGGTTGCGCTTGTAGAGATCGACCATCTCCTTCTGGAGCTGTTCGTTGTTGTCCTTGTACTTTTCGCGCAGCCGTTCGATCTGCGGCGTCAGTTGCGCCATCTTCATTGCCGAGCGCTGGCCCTTGATCGACATCGGCAGCGACGCCAGCCGGACCAGCACGGTCACCAAAATGATGTCCCAGCCGTAATTCGGCGCCACCAGATGCAATAGCTTGAGCGCGCGCAGAAACAACAGCGCCAGAATCGAGGTCCAGCCGAGGTCGATCGCGCGATGCAATTCCGGGCCGGCGGCGTCGAGCGCGTCGAGCAGTTTAGGCCCGGCGAAAACCCGCGTCTCGATTTGCGTTGCTCCGGGGAACAGCAGGCGGGCGATCCCCTGGTTGCCGGCATATCCCATCGTCAGCGTCCCCTCGGCGGGCTTTTCCGGCAGGAACACCGAGAGAAAATAACGGTCGCCGAACCCCGCGTAAGTAATCGGGCCGCCGGCCGGCTTGACTCCCTTGCGCAGGTACTTTTCGGCTTCGACCAGAACCTTGCCCGCCACATCCGCCTGCAATTGCGGGATGTCGTAATAGCCGGCGTGCGCCTTGAGCGGTTCGCTCATCGCCAGCCCGATCTCCTCGTCCGCCGGACCGCCCGACACCGCCACCTTGAGGCCGAACAGGTAGCTGCCGGCCTTGAACGTCAGCGTCTTGGTAATCGTGGTCCCGTCCGCGGCGCGCGCGGTGAATGCGGCCGTGGGGGCGCCGTTCTTCACTTCGATTCTATTGCCCGCCGCGGTTGAGTAGGCCAGTTCATCGTCGTCGTAAAGCTTGCCGCCGCGCATCAGCACCACGGCGAGCGGCAATCGCTTGCCCGCCGGGCCCGTGACCATTTGATACAAGGGGCTGTTTGCCGCGGCGGTCTGCCGGTAATGCTTCAGTTCGAAGCTGGTGAGCTGAGCGCCTTTGGTGGTGAAAATCGCGCGATAGAGGTCGGTGTCGATTTCGATCGTTCGCGCGGGCGGAGCGGAAGCCGCGGCCACCAGCGGCGTCGAGCTTGCCGCTACCACCTCGGCCGCCGCCGGCGCCGCCGAAGAGGCTGCCGCCGCCGGCGCGGAAGCGGCGGCCGCCACCACCGAAACGGCGGGAACTGGAACATTCGTGGGCTTCACCATTTCGGTAGCCGCCCTGCGCTCCGGAGGTTCCGGCGTCGTGGGAAAGAACCGGTTCAGCACCAATTCCTGGTACGCGAAAATCAATACCAGACAGATGCCGACGGCCAGAATGACTCTGCTGTTATCCACGTCCGATGCGTCCTTTAAGGCTTAATTGCCCCGTCCGCGCGCGCGGGAACCGGATCGTAGCCGTGTCCGCCCAGCGGATGGCATCGCGCGAGCCGCCGAAGCGCCATCGCGCCGCCGCGAAGCACGCCGTGGCGGGCGATCGCGCCATGCGCATACTCGGAGCACGGCGGCTCGAAGCGGCACGCGGGTCCGTATGCGGTGCGCAGGATTGGCGAAAGCGTGGCGCGATATATGGCGATTGCGCCCAACGCGATGCGGCGCGGCGCGCGCGCGATTGCGCGCAGCGGAGCGGATTCGATGAAGGTGGAGTTGTTCACTTCGATGCGCCGCGGAGCCTTGCGCCGGCCATGCCGGCCGCCGCGGACAGTTCGGTGCGAATCGCGTCCGAGCGGAGCCGATCGGCGCCCGCCCGCGCGATTACCACAATCGACGCTCCGGGAGGAAGCAGTTCGCGCAGCGCGATTCGGAAGCTTTCGCGGACCCGGCGCTTGATGCGATTGCGCACGATCGCATTGCCGATTCGGCGCGATACGGTGACCCCCAGCCGCGGCCTGGCGGCGTCATTTTCAAGTTTGCCCGCGTATATCACGAAATGCGTGCTCTGGACTCGCGTTCCCCGGCGCTGGAGGCGAATGAACTCGGCGCTTCGATGCAACCGATCAACCGCGCTGAAACTCGCCGGTCCCCGCCTCCGGTTTAATGCGGCTGTTTTGCCGGGATCGAAATCGCCAGCCGTTTGCGGCCCTTCGCGCGCCGCCGTTTGAGCACTTGCCGGCCTCCCGGCGTGGCCATCCGCGCCATGAAGCCGTGAGTCCGTTTTCGTCGCCGGTTGTGGGGCTGATAGGTTCTTTTCATCGCTTGCGGCCAAGTTTAATCGTCTCTGGTCAGATTGTGGGCGGCGATCCGGCCCCGGTTCGCCTTCTTTGCCGAAGGGATTATACCGGACCGGAACTCGGAATTCGCCCGCGGAGCAATCGAACCACAATGCGCGCCCGCGGGCAAGCGTTGGGAGGGGAGCCGCCGCGGTTATTTGCGCAGCACCACCGCGCATCCGCCGCACGAGCCGTGAAATTCGCGCGGCAAAAGCCACAGCTGGGAAGCGTTGTTGCGGCACACCACTTCGACGCTGCCTTGCGGCGAGGTCACGATGCAATTCACGCTCTCCCAGGGATTAATCCCTGAAAACTGGAACGGTTGCGCGGTTCGCACCGCGTCACAGGCACAGCCTTTGGGCGGGATTTGCAGATCGGAGCGCAGGCTTAAGGTCTTGGCCGCCCATTGTGCGCATTGGTGTTCCGCCGCCATTCTGGAAGCGGCGCCCGATTTGGCTATCCGCTCATTACGCTCGGCGCATCCACCCATTGTAGCGATAATCCACAACATGGCGAACGCCAGCGCACAGACCCGATTCATGACCTGCTTAATCTCAGAGTTTGCGCGCAAATGCAAGCACACCGAATCGCGCGGCGGGGGCGGCCTTCTCCGGGCCGGGGATCGTGCGAAAGCCGCCCGCGCGATGCTAGCGTGAGGGCAATGTATGTGCGGGACACGATCGTCGCGCCGGCGACGCCGCCCGGCATGGGTGCGGTTGCGATCGTCCGCATCTCCGGACCGCGCGCATTCGAGGTCTTGAACGCGATTTTTCAGCCGGCCGGCGCGGGCACGCTCGAGCCACGCAAGCTCCGGCTCGGCAGCGTAATCGATCCCGCGGCCGGTGCGACGATCGATCGGGCGCTCGCGGCTGCGATGCCCGCGCCGAATAGTTTCACCGGAGAAGACGTCGTGGAAATCCATTGCCACGGCGGCAATTACCTCGTCCGCCGGATTGTGGCGATCGCGGCCGCGGCGGGAGCGCGGATGGCCGAGCGGGGCGAGTTCAGCCGCCGCGCCTTCCTGAACGGGCGCATCGATCTGGCCGAGGCGGAAGCGATCGCCGATCTGGTCGAGGCGCGCGGCGACGCCGGGCTTAAGCAGGCGCTCGCCCAGCTTTCGGGCGCGCTGTCGAAACGAGTGGAAGGGTTGCGCGCGCAAGTGATCGCGATCGCGGCGCGGCTCGAGGCCGAGATCGATTTTTCCGATGAGGACATTCGCCTCCCGTCCCGGCGCGAACTGGCGGGCGAAATCGAGCGGCTGCTCGGCGCCGTCGCCCTGCTGCACGGAACGTTTGCGCGCGGCCGCCTGATGCGCCAGGGCGTGAGCGCCACGATCGCCGGCCCGCCCAACGCCGGCAAGTCGAGCGTGCTGAATCTCCTGCTCGGCGCGGATCGCGCGATCGTCACTCCGATTCCCGGCACCACGCGCGACGTGATCGAGGAGACCGCTTCGATCGGGCCGCATTCGCTCGTACTCCGCGACACGGCCGGACTTCGCGGCGGCGCCGATCCGGTCGAGGAAATCGGAATCGAGCGCGCGCGCGAATCCGCCGCCGCGGCCGATCTGCTAATCGCCGTGTTCGACGGCTCGCGCGCGCTGGAACCCGCCGATGCGGAAACGCTTCGGCTCCTGGACGGGCGCGCCGGAATCGCGATTCTCAACAAGCGCGATCTCCCCGCGCTCACCACCGCGGACCAACTTCGCGCGCGCGGCGCCGCGATGCCGATTCTTTCGCTGTGTGCGATCGATCCCGCCGATGCGCCGCCGCTGCGCGCGGAACTGGAGCGCGCGATCGAAGCGCTTGCGGGAACGCCGCCCGAGCCGCTCGCAATCTCGCGCGAACGCCATCGTGACGCCCTTGAACGCGCGGCGGACGCCCTCAAGCGGGCGCGCGCCGCGGCGCTGGCGCCGCTGCCGCCGGAAATCGTCGCGGTCGAGGTCGCGGCGGCGGCGGAGGCGCTCGGCCAAATCACCGGCGCGGTCGCCGCCGAGGACGTGCTCGACGCAATCTTCCGCGAGTTCTGCATCGGCAAATAGGCCCGAATGCCCACCGCCGAGACATCGAGCCGCCGGGACGGCGAACCGAATTACCGGCCCTGGCTCGCCGCGATCCTCGCCGCCACGGCGATCGCAAGGGCGCCGAGAATACCCTGCGCGCCTTCCTCGCGCGCGAACCGAACAACGGACGCGCGCTGCTGGCCCTGGGCGAGGTGCTCGCGGCGCAAGGGCATTACGCGGATGCGCTTGCCGCGTATCGCTAATGCGGGTGCGGCGCGCCGCGCAATTGCGCCGCGAGCGCGGCGATTTGCGCGGGCGCGAATTCGATCCGAATGAACGCCAACTCGTCCGGATGCGGCGGCGGGACTCCCGGCCGGAGCAGATCGCGCGGGAAGGGAAAATAGATGTGCCGCGCGAGCTTGCGGTAGCGGGCGATTACCGGCGCCAGATCGGCATACGTGCCGCGCATTCCGACGATCGCGTCTCCGTACGGCGTACCGCCGATCTCGACCCCGCAGAACCAGTGATGCGCCGAATCGAGCACCTGGATTTTTTTGCCGCTCGCCGGATCGATTCGCTCTCCCGCGCACCAGGAACCCTTGAGCGCGCCCGATTGTAGCGCCGCCGCCGGATCGAGCCGCGCGAGGCGGTGGCCCGCGGCGAGCCAATCGCCCGCCGCCAGGATCAAACTGCCGATTGCGGCGGCGGCCGCCCGTTGGCGCATCGCGGCGGCGGAAATCTCGCGGTACGGCGCAAGCGCTGCCGGCAACATCCGGTAAACGGTTACGCCGCCGCCCGAGTAAACGCGGCGAGAAAAATCCGCCAGCATCGCGCCCCAGTATGCGGCGTTCGGATCGCGATCGCTCACCACGGCCGCATCGACTTGGTGATGTGCGAGAAACGCGCCAAGTTGATCGGGCGCGTCGGGTAAATACACGCCCCAATCGAATGCCCAGAAAAACGGCCACTGCTCGAATTCGGCGGGGTGCAGCGCGCCCGGCCATCCGCCCGCCATTCGAAAGTACATATTCGTTTGCGCCTGCCATAGCATGCTGTCGCCGCGCCATCCGTAGGGAATCACCAGCAGGTTGTCGCCACGGTTGAGGTAATCGCGGTACGTTCCGCTCGTAAAGAATGCGGGCGCGGCTTTGGGCGGAGCCCACGGATAGGAGAAGTTCGGCATCGTAAATAGAATCACAGCCGCGGCTATAGCCATATTCACGCCTCTGCCCAGCCCGTTCGACGCGAACCATCGCGCCACAATCAGCGCGAGGAACAAAAAGGCGTACATCATGAAGCGGTACGGAAGCGCCTTCCCGATCAGCGGCAGCGCAGTGAGGATCCGGCCGGGCATCGGGAAGAGCGCGGCGCCGAAAGCGTGGAGCCGCGGACCGAGTGAGAGGACGAGTGCGATCGCGAACATGGAGACCAGCAGCTTGCCGATCGGCGTGCGCCATTCGCGGCGCGCATAGGCCGCCGCGATCGCGATTAGCGGAATGGCCAGATAGGCGGGATTGCGCGGGACCAGCACGGGGTAAAGATGCCGGGTGAGACTGCCGAGCGGCGGCAGGAGGAATAGCTCGTTCACGCGCGACCACAATAGAAAGGCGGCGAAGTCAGCCGAGTAGGATTCGATCGGCCAGATTTCTCCCTTTGGCGTACCGTACGCGAACAGCCAGTATAAATATGGACTGACTACCAATAGCGCAAGGACGAAGGCATAGAGCAGCGCCGGCATGGCGTCTTCGACCCGCCGCCCCTCTTCGGCCGGAACGAAGAGCCAGCCCAGGAGCAGCGCGATCGCGCCGAACATCGCCAGCGTGGCGAATACCTCGATCGAGGTCAGGAATTGGGCCGCCAGAATCGCCGCGAGCAGGACGATGAACCGGGTGCGCGGGATGGTTCCCTCGATCGCGCGAATCGTGACCAGCGCGGCCAGCGGTACCAGAAACACAACTGTCACGTGCAGATCGGCGTTGAACTGCTCGGTGAGCATCGAACTGGAAAAGCCGAAGACGTAGCCGCCCATGAGCGCCGGCCACCACAATTCGGACAGATGGCGGCACAGCAGGAACGCGGCCCATCCCGCGAGCGCGGGCGCCAGGATGCTCAAGAGATTGAGTGACGCGATCGGCCCGAACGCCGCCGTCACCGGCCACGCCGCGAGGCTGGGAAACGGAACGCAGGTCATCCAGGTGAGATTGATTCCGATTGGCGCCCAGAGCAGATGCGTGACGAACGGATTCAGCCCGTGGACGAGCGCATACGGCCACCAGACGAGGTACCACATGAACAGGGAGGGATCGGCGGTCGCACCCAAATGGAGAGTGCGGAAATGGCCCCAGACCGGACGGCCGAAGACCGCGAACGAGAGCGCCAGATTGATCGCAAACGCGAGGCTGCCACTCGGATCGCGGTGGGCGGCGGTGCGGGCATTCCCGGCGGAAATGTTCACTTTGTGCGATCCAGAGTTGTCGATGGGATCCCCAGCTGCGCCGCGATTGCGGCGATTTGCGCCGGGGCGAATTCCATTTCAAGGAACGCGCGATCGCCGGGCCGGGGCGCCGGGACGCGCGGGTTCAACAGATCGCGCCCGAAGGGGAAGTAGATGTGCCGCGCGGCGTTGCGGTAGCGATCGATCACCGGCGCGAGGTCCGCGTACACGCCCGGGATTCCGATGATCGCGTCACCGTGCGGCGTCCCGCCGATCGCGGCGCCGCAGAACCAATGATGGGCGGCGCTCACGAGCGGAATGGGGTTTCCGGTCGCGGGATCGGTGACCTCGCCCGCGCACCACGATTCCTTGAGCGCGCCCGATTCGAGTGCCGCCGCCGGGTCCAATCGCGTGAGGCTGCGGCCGGCCGCGAGCCAATCGCCCGCCGCCAGTATCAGGCTGTTGATCGCGGCGTCGGCGGCCCGCTTGCGCATCGTTGCGGAGTCGGCATCGCGAAAGGGCGCTAGCGCGGCGGGATTCATCCGGTAGATCGCGGCGCCGCTCACCCGCTTTCCACCGCCGGAGAATTTCGCGAGCAGCGTTCCCCACGCCCTGGCATCCGGCTCGCTGTCCGCCACGACGGCGGCATCGACGTGAAAATGCGCGAGGAACGCGCCCAGTTGTTCGCTTGCGTCAGGCAGGTAGGCCGAGAATACGAAGGCATGGAAAATCGGCCACTCCTTGTACTGCTTTGGGAAGAGTCCGGTCCACCCGCCGGTCATCTTAAAGTACATATTCGTTTCCGCTTGCCACAACATGCTGTCGCCGCGCCATCCGAACGGGAGCACGAGGACCGTTTCATGCGGTTTGAGATAATCGCGAAATGCGCCGGAGGTGAAAACAGCAGGCGACCGATCCGCTTGCACCCACGGGAACGAAAAACTCGGCATCGCGAACAATACCACTATCGCCGCGATTGCGAGGTTTGCCGCCAAGCCCAAGCGGTTGGATGCGAACCACGACGCTCCGATCGCGGCGAGGCACAACGCACTATACATTACGAAGCGGCCCGGCAATGCCTTGTCGATCAGCGGCAGCGCCGATAACATCAGGCCGGGCAGCGGGATAAGCGCCCGGCCCGAATAAGCGATGTGCAGGCGCGGCCCCAATGCGAAAACCGTGACGATAACGAAGGACGAGAGCAGCAGCTTGCCGGCCGGCGTCCGCCACTGGCGCCATCCGAAAACCGCCGCGATCGCCAGCATCGGGAGGCCGAGATAGGCGGCGTTGCGCAAAACCAGGAATCGCGACAGATACAGTGCCGGTAACAGCGCGCCTATTTGATCGATCTGTGAGGGGAGGGCGAATCCGAGGAGGTTCGCGGAATATGTTTCAGCGGAATAAATCTGGCCGTGCGGCATTCCATGAGCGAATAGCCAGTACAGATATGGACTGACCACAACCGCGGCGATCGCATAGGCGAGTGCTATCGATGGCGCGATTCTTCCGATGCGGCGGGCGGTCTCGGCGGGAAAGAAGAGCCACGCCAACGCCAAGGCGATTGCGCCGAACATCGTGAGCGTGGCGAAAATTTCGATTGCGGTGAGAAACTGGGCGGCAAGGATCGCGGCGAGCAGCACAGTAAATCTCCCGGGCGGCGTCCTTCCCTCGATCGCGCGGATGATGGCAAGCACGGCGAGCGGTACGAGGAACACCAGCGTCACGTGCAGGTCGCCCGTGCATTCCTCGGCCAGTATCGGGCTGGAAAAACCGAATAGGCATCCGCCCAGGAGTGCGGGCCACCACGATCCGGACAGCTGGCGGCAGAGCAGGAACGCGGCCCATCCCGCGAGCGGCGGCGCCAGGATGCACATGACGTTGAGCGACGCGATCGGCCCCAGCGCGGCGGTTATTGGCCACGCAAGAAGACTGAACAAGGGAACCGGGGTGGCCCACGCAAGGTTGATTCCGTAGGGCACCCAAAGCACCGCCGCGAAGAGCGGGTCGATGCGATGCGTGAGCGCGTAGGGCCACCATTTGAGATACCACATATAGAGCGACGCATCGACGTCGGCGGCGGGGCGAAATTCGCGCAGGTGGCCGAGCAGCGGACGGGCAAAGACTAATAGCCAGAACGCCAGGTATATTGCGAATGCCAACAGCCCGGCTCGATCGCGCGGCCGGGAAATTCGATGGCTATCCGAAACGCTAGTCATTTAGATTGCCCCGGCGAACGATACGCGGCGATCGCGGCAACTTGAGCGGGACTGAATTCCATTCGCAGAAAGGCGCGCTCGCGCGGTGGCGGCGCCGGCATTCCCGGCTTTAGCAGATCGCGCGGAAACGGAAAGTAGATGTGCATCGCGGCGTTGCGGTAGCGATCGATGACGGGCAGAAATTCGCCGTAAGCGCCGGGCGCTCCGATCATCACATTGCCCTGCGGCGTTCCGCCAATCTCCACGCCGCAGAACCAATGATGGGCGGCGTCCACGACCGCAAGCCGCTTGCCCGTGGCGGAATCGGTCACGCGCCCGGTGCACCAGGAGTCTTTGAGCAGGCCCGCGGCGGCGGCTTTGGCGGGATCGAGTTGCGCGAGGCGGTGTCCCGCGGCGAGCCAGCCGCCGGCGGCGGCGAGGAGGCTTTCGATTGTCGCCGTCGCGGCGCGTCGACGCATGATCGATGCGGATATGTGACTATATGGCTTCAGCGTGGAGGGGAGAAGGCGATATATCGTGACGCCGCCGGCGGCATGAACGTCACTTGAGAAGTTTGCCAGGATAGGCTTCCACGGGACCGCGTCGGGATCGTCGTCGGCCACGACCGCGGCGGTCACTTGATGATGCGCCATAAAGGCCCCGAGTTGTTCCTCGGCATCGGGCAGGTAGGTGGTGAACAGAAAGGCGTGGAAAACAGGCCACTCGTCAAACTCTTTTGGGTACAGCCCGGTCCATCCGCCCACCATGCGGAAGTACATATTCGATTCGGCCTGCCATAGCATACTGTCGCCGCGCCATCCATACGGAATTACGAGGACATTTTCGCCCCGTCGCAGGTATTTGCGATACATTCCGCCGGTGAAAAATGCCGGCTGATTGGCGGGCCGGACCCAGGGAAACGACAGGCTCGGCATTGTGAACAAGACCACGATCGCGGCGAGCACGAGGTTGACCGGGCGGCTCAATTGATTCGATGCGAACCACAGAGCAGCGATAATCGCGAGCGCGAGCGAGCTGTACATCAGATAGCGATACGGCAATATCTTGTCGATTATCGGCAGCGCCAGCAGATACTTGGTGGGAAGCGGAAAGAGCGGAATATCGTGCGTGAGATGGAGCCGCGGACCCATCGAGAGCAGCGTGGCGATTGCGAAGAACGCGAGCAGCGTTTTACCGAGCGGCGTGCGCCAATCGCGCCACGCATACGCGGCGGCGACCGCAAGCGGCGGCAGTCCAATATAGGTGGCGTTCATGAACCAGCCGTGCGGAGCGAAATAGGCCCACAGCTTCCCGAAGGGCGGAATCAGGCCGCATTCATTGATTGGCGACGGCAGCAGAACTGAGAGCAGGTTTGCGGAGTAGGTTTCGGTCCATCCGGGCCACACTGCACCATGCGGAGAACCGAATGCAAATAGCCAGTAGAGATACGGACTCACAATCAGGGCCGCGATCGCATACGCGCCCGCTATCGGAAGCGTAAGCCGGCCGATTCGCCGCGAGATGTCCGGCGGCGCGAACCACCATGCCAAAGCGAGCGCGATTGCGCCAAACATCGTCATGCCCGCGAGAATTTCGATTGAAATGAGGAATTGAGCGGCGGCGATTGCCGCGAGCAGGAAAATAAACTTCGGTGCGGAGATTTCGCCCGCAATCGCGCGGATCGCGGCCAGCGCGGCGAGCGGCAGGAGAACAATCAGCGTCAGTTGTAGCGTGCCAATCAATAGGTGGCCAATCAGATAAGTTGAGAAGCCAAATAGGTAGCCGCCGAGCAGCGCGGGCCACCAGGACTTGACGGCACGCCGGCAAAGGAGAAATGCCGCCCATGCCGCGAGCGGCGGCGCGAGCAGGCATTCGATGTTCCAACTTCCCACCGGTCCGATCGCCGCGGTCACGGGCCACATGAGAAATGAGGGCAGGGGAAGCGTCACCACCCAGGCAAGATTGATGCCGATGGGGGCCCACAGGTATTTCGTAAAAAGAGGATTGATTCCGTGAATTAAGGCATACGGCCACCAAACGACATTCCACATCCCGATCGTCGGGTCTTCCCCCGTGCCGTGGTGAAGAGTGGTAAAATGGCCGGCAAGCGGCGTTCCAAAAAAGACCAGTGAGATACCGAGGTAGATGAGGAAGGCGGACAAGCCAAAATGACTATGGGGGGGCGCGCCCGGTGCGTCCGGGGGCGAGTGTTCAAGCGCATTCATCGCGAGGGTGCGGCTTCCGCCGGCTGGGGCGCAGAAGCGTTCTGGAGTATAAAGTCCGAGTGTCCGGAGGCAAGCGCCGGCGCCTATTGAGTCGCACCGGCCATTTTGGCGGCCGCGCGGCGCTGGAAGAAATCATGCAGCGTTTTGTCCATCCGCGCCTCCTGCCGATTCCGCGCGAGATTGTATAGGGTTCGGCCCAGCCGCCAGGGCCGCCGCGCATATTGCGCACCATAAAATGCGAGGTAGCCCGCAATTCGCAATGCGGCGGCTTCCCGGTTCGACAGATGTTCCGATCGCGAGACCGCCATTCCGAGATCGGTGAACGCGGCCAGCGACAGGAAGTACTGCTCGTCCAACTCCGGCAATTTGCCGCTCGCCCTTAGCTGCGCGAACAACTCCGAACCGGGATAAGGCGAGAACATATAGATCGACGCATCGTGAACGCCGGCCAGTGCCATTCGCGCCAAAAACGCGACCGTTTGCCATACCTCGCGGCGGGTCTCGTCCGGGAAACCCATCACGATATTGGCCTTGAGGTTCATTCCCTCCCGTTCCGCCGCCCGCATCGAAGCGAGCATCTTGTCCAGATTGACCCGCTTCTTAATTCGTTTGAGCACCGCGGGCGAGCCGCTTTCCGGAGCATAGGCGACGTTGCGGCAGCCGGCGCGGTACAAGGCGCGGCAGACCTCGGCGTCGAGCGCCTCCGATCGAGTTCCGCTGGGCAGTTGCCAGGTAAACTTCATTCCGCGCTTTTCGATCATGGCGCAGAAAGTAAGTATCCATTCTTTCTTGACTATCGCCGTCAGATCGTAAAAGTCGATATTGGCGGCCCGGTAATTCGCGAGGTAGTCCTGGATTTCATCGAGCACCGCCGCCGGGTCGCGAGCGATCCAGCGCGTGGTCCACATGGTTGGGTTGGAACAGAAGGTACATTGGTACGGGCAGCCGCGCGTGGCCAGAATTGGCATGCTGCGGCCCAAGTCGATGCCGTAGCCCAAACCGTGGTCGAGGTAATTGTTTATCGGCGTCAAGTCCCAAGCGGGCCGCGGGATGGCGTCAATGTCCCTAATGCGCACGCGCGGCGGAGTCAGGATCGGCTTGCCCGCGCGGCGGAGCGCGATGCCGTTAACCGAGCCGAAGTCGCCGCCATCGCGAATGCAATTGGCGATATCCACGATCGTCTCCTCGCCTTCGCCGATGGCGCAAAGATCGAGGTCCGGGCAGGTTTCCAGCGTGAACAAAGGGAGCGCGGTAATGTGCTCGCCCCCGGCGGCGATCGAAGTTCGCGGGAAACGTTGCCGGATCGCGTGGATGACCCGCCGGGCATGCGGCCAATCCTGCGAAAACATACAACTGATTCCGATTAGGTCCGCGTCCGCCGGTACGCGCGCCACGATCTCGTCAATCGGCAAGCCGGTGGCAATCACGCGGCCGTCGAAGCATCGCGTCCGCCGGAAGGGCGCTTCGCCCAGCGCATCGACGATGATCGCCTGGTGCCCGGCGGCGCGCAGGCCAGCCGCCAGATAGGCGACCCCCAAGGGTGGCGTAATCGGTCCCTGCAAAGTGCCGCTGGAGACCAACGCCGGAGAACGAACGAGAGTGACTTTGGACATCGCGCAGCCCTGGTCAGCCTCCGGTGCCGCGCCTACGAAGTCGCATTTGCGACCTTAGCGGCGGCGCGCCGCTGGATAAAATCGTGCAAGGTTTTGTCAGCGCGCGATTCCTGCCGGTTTACGATCAGGTTGTAGGCCGTGCGAAACAGCCGCCACGGCCGGACGGCGAATTGTACGCCAAAGAAGGCACAATACCCCACCAGCCGCCACCGGCCCAGTTCCCGGCTGGAAAGATTGTCACAATAGGCGGCGGTGTTGGTCAGGCTGATATAGTATGCCAGCGACAGGAAATACTCATCGTCCGTTTCCGGCAGCTTGCCCCGCTCCCTCAACTGGTTGAACAGTTCGGAACCGGGATAGGGAGAAAACACCGCGATTCCCACGTCATGTACCCCGGCCAGCGCCATCCGCGCCATGAGGGCGATAGTCTGCCAGACCTCGCGCCGGGTTTCGTCGGGAAAGCCGAGGATCGTGTTGATTTTTACGATCATTCCGGCCTTCACGGCGGCGCGGATCGAATGGCGCATTTTATCGAGGTGGATTCTTTTCTTGATTCGCTTAAGCACCGCCGGCGACCCGCTTTCCGGGGCGTAAGTCAGGTTGCGGCACCTCGCCCGGTACAACGCGCCGCAGACCTCGCGGTCCAGGACTTCCGACCGCGTGCCTTGCGGAACCTGAAACGTGAACTTCATCCCGCGCTTCTCAATCAGTTCGCAGAAGGCGAGCGTCCAGTCCTTTTTCATGGTCGCGGTCAAGTCGTAAAAGTCGATATTGGTCACTTGGTAGCGATCGATGTAGCCTTGGATTTCGTCCAGCAGGAGCCCCGGATCGCGGGCCATCCAGCGCGTCGTCCACATCGTGGGGCTGGAACAGAAGGTGCATTGATAGGGACAGCCCCGCGTGGCGAGGGCGGGGAGATTGCGCCCGCGGTCAACGCCATAGCCGAGACAATTGTCGAGATAGGCGTCCACCGGAGTCAAATCCCAGGCGGGCGGCGGGATCGAATCGATATTGCGGATGCGATCGCGCGGCGGCGTCAGCACCGGCTTGCCGCCGCGCCGGATTGCGAGTCCTTTCAACTCGGCGAAGTCTCCATTGCGCGCCTGGCACTCGGCGATTTCGACGATCGTCTCCTCACCTTCGCCCAGCACGCAGAGGTCGATTTCCGGATCGGTTGCCAGGGCTTGCAATGCCCACGCGGTGATGTGTTCGCCGCCGGCGACGATTAACGGGTGCGGGAAATGTTGCCGAACCGCCTGGATGACCCGCCGCGCATAGGGCCAATCCTGCGAAAACATGCAGCTTACCCCAATCAGATCGCTGTCGTCCGGGATGCGCGCCACGATATCGGCAATCGGCAGCCCCACCGCGCGCATCCGATCGTCAAAACAGGGCGTCTGATGGAAGGGCGCTTCGCCCAGGGAATCGACGATTACCGCCTGATGGCCGGCGGCGCGCAAACTGCCCGCAAGATAGGCGACGCCAAGGGGCGGCGCGATCGGCAGCGGCAAAGTGCCTGCGGCCATCAGATAAGGCGGACGAACGATGGTAACCTTCATAATCGAAAAGCCCTCGTGGGCATTGCGCTCCCCAAACCTGCGAAAGCGGCATCCGCCATAACGAGCGGCCGCCTTCTCGATGAAGCGTTCAGGAAACCTCCCCTAGACTCCCATACCACCGTGGCGCCCTTATCGCAAGGCAGTGTACTCGTTCGGCGCATCGGCGGCACTTTGGATAAGAGGCGGTTATGGCGCGCCGCGGCCGGCCACAAGCTGAGGCCCGCACTCCGGCTTGCGGGGATGGGTGCGGCGGGCGGACCTCCTATGACCTCGCTGCCCACATAAAGCGGCTTACGTGCCATACGTCCATTTCTCATCATAGTGGCAAAACCGGCTCCTCAATGCTAGGTTTGCCGCGATTACCGGCGCTGGATGGTAACGCGGGCCGCATCGAACCGGCCCGCGCCGGAGCCGCGTCAGGCGCGATGTACGCTGAAAGTTTGAGCTTCGTGGTTGCATTGGTGGCCGTGGCGGCGCCCCTTTATGTGGCGCTTTCGGTGCGGAGCAGCGTTCGCGCTTCTCGGGCGCGTGGCGATACCGGTCTGGACGCGCCTGGTGTGCTTGTCGGCGAGCCGCAATTGCGCCTGCCGCTGCTCGAAGGATTGGAGGACCGGGCGTTTTCGCTGCGTGATCGAAAGCTTCGCGCGCTGCTCGGCGAATTACTGGAGCCGGGCGCCAGCGTCTGCGACGTCGGCTGCGGCGACGGAAGCCTGCTCCAGGCGCTCGAACAAGACGGTTACGACGCCTGCGGACTGGACGTGGACATTAGCATGGTGGCCAAAGCCCGTAAGCGGGTTGAACGCGCGGAGGTGCTGCAGAAGGACCTGTCCGGATTAAGCGGACACCGCCCGTTCGACGCGGTGCTCTTCTGCGACTCGATCCGGTATATGCTGGAGCCGCACCGGGTGCTCGCCGATGCCCTCAAGATCGCGAAGCTGGTGGTGATTTCCGAACCTTACGAGTTGTGGCACCGGATCGGGCGGATTGTATTCCTGCGCTTCCTTTACCGGGTCGATCATTTGTCGAATATTTCAGCCCGCAACGGCCCAGTGATCGCAACGCGCCGGACGTTGTTTCATCGGTTCTGGGTGCTCGAGGGGGCGGCGCAACCCGGCAGCCTCGATTGGCTCGCGGACGAAGTATCGAAGGAAACCAGGTGGATGATCAACAGCCTGATGCATCCGGCGCTCGAAGCGCGGCTGAAGCAAATGGGGGCGATCGCGTTGATCGCCGGCATCGCCGCTCTGTGCAGCATCGCTCTGTATGTTTGCATCAACTAAACAGCCGCGGCGCTGCTTACTTTACATAGCCAGTGGGGCGAAACCGGTGGCCGCGTCCGGCCGTTGCGGCGCAAAGACCTTGTAAGATGGCGAGTGAGGAACGCTTTTCGGGCGGCGCTCCGCGCCGCGGCGCAAGTGTGGCCGGCTGGCTGCGCGGCGAAGGCGAGCCGCCCCGATGGCTGGCGCGCTTCCAGCCGATTCTCGCCCGGCTGGGCTGCGGCGACGCGCGAATCGGCGCGGGAATGGCGGCGGTCCTGATCGCCACCGCGCTAGTGTATTGCCGTTCCCTCGGAAATGAGTTCTTCGGCGACGATTTGACGGAGATCGCCCGCAATCCCGGCCTCGGGAACTGGCCGTTCATCTGGAAATCGCTGTTCCACGATTTCCGCTGGTATGTAGATCCCCGGCATCTGCCCCAAAGCGCGAGCTACCGGCCACTGAAGAACGTCTGGAACGCGCTCGTCTTCCACCTGTTCGGGCTTCATCCCGCCGGATATCACGCGGCGATGCTGGCGCTCTATTTGGTCGTGGTGTGGCTCGTGTTTCGCGTGGCCTGCCTGTTGTCCGGCGCTCGAATGACCGGGTTGCTGACCGCGGCGCTGTTCGCGTTGATCCCGGTTCATGCCGAGACGGTCGCCTGGGCCACGGACAATGAGGTGTTGATTTGTGCCGCATTCGAATTTGCCGCGTTCGAGTTCTACCTGCGCTGACGTTGGAGTGTCGGCGCGGCGGACCACCGGCGCCTGCGCCGGCGGATTATGTCGCTCGGGTTGTTCGCCGGCGCGTTGCTGTCCTATGATCTCGCGGTCCTGTTTCCGTTCCTGATCGCGGCGCACGCGGTCATCATGGAAGCCGGTGGCGACGATCGTCGGCTGGCTATTTTACAACGCGCTCGCGCGGCCCTCCTTGCAACGTGGCCTTATGCGCTCGAAATTGGCGCCTATTTGCTGCTGCGCTCATGGATAACAGGTCCGCTAACGTACGTGGATAGCCAACAGGCCATTGAGACCACGCTCACATTCGCAATTCGGATGATTCCAAGAGCGGCTGCGGACTATACGCTGCTGCTCGCGATGCCGTGGCGGGCGGGCCCAGGGCTTCGCGCGGACATCGCCACGACCATTGCGTGGCCGGGGCTCAAACCGGCGGTCGCCGGAATTGCGGCGGTGTGCGGCGCGGCTTTCCTCTTGCTCCGGCGGCATCCGCACCGGCGCCTTTATCTGTTTTGCGCCGCTTGGTTTCTGCTCGCGCTCGGTCCGCTGCTCGGATCGCCGATCATGATGGATCGATGGGTCTATTTTCCGTCGTTTGGGCTTTTGCTGATGGGTGCCGACCTCGCGATCGAGTTCGCGCGCCGGAGCGAGGTGAAAGCCCGGATCGTAAAGGCGGGGGCGATTGCCATACTGATTGCTTACGCATTGATCCTCTTTTCCGTGCAGCGCATCTGGCACGACAAGGTGACATATTGGACTTGGGAGGCCGAGGCCTATCCACGAGAGCCCGAGTACCGGAGCACGCTCGCTTTCGCGCTTGAGTCGAATGGCGATCTGGTCGGCGCGCGACACGAATTTGAGGCCACTCTGTCGCTTAATTCCCAGGCCGGACTGGGTATCATTCGTGGATTGGCGCGGGTGGACGCGCGGCTTGGCGATCTTCCCGCCACCGCGCGCGCAGCGAACAAATGGATCGGGAGGCTCCGCGCCCCCATCCCGGACGATTATGCGCAACTGGCATTTGCCGACGATGCCGCCGGCGACGCGGCGGGCGCCGCTGCGGCGCTGGCCAAGGCCGCCGCGCTACCGGACGGCGCCCACGCGGCCTTCATGGCTCGCGCGCAAATCCGGTTTCGCCGCGGTGACGAAGCCGGCGCGGAGGCGGCGCTCCGCAAACTGCTCCGCCGGCAACCCCGCAATCGCGACGCGATGCTCAATCTGGGAATGGCGCTGGCCGCGGAGCATCGCTACGACGATGCGATCGCAATCTATCGCCGCGCCGCAGCGGGACTTTCGGAAGCGCCGGATATCCACTACCGCATCGCGCGGCTACTTCATCAAGAAGGACGAAATCGCGCGGCGCGTGAAGAGTGCGCGATTGCCCTCGAAGAGTCGCCTAACGATCCCAAAGCGCACGCTTTGATGGCCGAACTCGGCCGCGAGGACGCAAAATGACCGATACCGAGACAAAAAGACACCGGCGCGGGGCCGGCCTGGTGGCGTGGTGTCGCGGCGGCGAATCCGAACCGCCCGGATGGCTGGCGCGATTCCGGCCGTTCCTGAAATGGCTGGGCGGCGGGGATGCGTTGGCTGGCGCGTGGCTCGCCGCGATCATTATTGTTACCGCGCTCGTTTTAAGCCGCTCCCTTGGCGGCGATTTCTTACTTGACGATCATCCTCAGATTTCCGGGAACCCATACTTGGGAAGCTGGTCCTTCGCATGGAACTCACTAACGCGCAGCGTTGACTGGTATCTGCAGTCAACCACTGCGGCCCAGCATTTTTACCGCCCGATGTTCAATTTCTGGCTCACGCTCTGCTTCCATCTGTTCGGACTGCATCCGGCGGGATGGAGAGCTGCGATAATCGCGGTCCATTTACTAGTGGTGTGGCTGGTCTTTCGGATCGCGTCGCTTCTAAGCGCCGACCGATTAGCGGCGTTGGGCGCCGCGGCGCTGTTCGCGTTGATGCCGATTCACACTCAGGGAATAATTTGGCCGTCAGCGGCCTCCTCGGCACTGAGTACGGCATTCCAGTTGACCGCTTTTGAATTCTACTTACGCGCCGCGGCAAATGGTGTTTCCGGCAGCTTGCGGTTGCGCCGGATTGGCATTTCACTATTACTGCTCTTTGGCGCGCTTATGGCCTATGAGGCAGCAGCCGCGCTGCCCCTTATAATTGCGGCCTATGCTTTCATATTTGCGCAGGATGGAATTGACTCGTCGCGCACTCGGTTCACAAATCACGCCTATGCCGCGTTTGCGGCAGCCTGGCCCTATGCGCTCGAAGTAGGCGTTTATTTGGTTCTGCGCCATCGGGTGATGGGCAGCGCCTTGAAAGGAGTCTTATCGCCACGATGGCTGCGAAGCCATCCGGGCCTGGGGGGGGGTCCTTCTTGCCCAAGGCTTTTCCCAAATCTGGCGGTCGTTTCTGGTGGCGCTTGCGATACCGTGGGATACCGCTCCAGTCCGTTACGCTATTAGCAGTACCGCTCCGGTACTTAATCCCATGCGCCTAGAGTTTTATATGCCATTTATAGTACTGGGCGCCTCGTGGGGCGGGGGGTGGTTGATGCTCCGGCATCATCCCCACCGGCACCTGTACCTATTCTGTGCCGCTTGGGCGCTGATCGCATTGACGCCGTATCTGGCGTTGATCGGTTCATGGATCGATTGGACCGATGAAGACCCATATTTCTATCTCCCCTCGTTCGGTGTCTGCCTGATTGCCGCGGATGTTGCGGCGAGTTATATACGTGCGCAGCATCGGCATAGGAATACGGTCTTGGCGTGCGGAGCCGCAGTGCTGCTCATGTATGCGGTTACGCTTTTCCACGTGCAGAGCTATTTTCTTAACGATATAGCATTGTTCTCCCGCTATGCTGAAAGGTTGCCGCACGATTCTTATTCTCACCTTCGATTGGGTATGATGCTGGAGCAGCAGGGGGATTTGGCCCGCGCGCGCGGCGAACTTAAGATGTTCGCCGCGCGTAATCCGCGCTCCAGCATTGTCGTTTTGAATGAGCTCGCACGCGTCGATGAGCGGCTCGGCGACCATGCCGCCGCGGCGCGCGCGATGAGCGAATGGATCGCGCGGCTGAAGGCTCCCACCCCGGACGATTATGCGCAATTGGCGATTGCCGACGATGCGGCCGGCGACACCGCAGGCGCCGATTCCGCCTTGGCAAAGACCGCCGCGCTTTCGGGCGGCATCGCAGCCGCCGCCGTCGCGCGCGCGCGAATCCGCCTCCGCCACGACGACCGCACCGGCGCCGAGAATGTCCTGCGCGAGCTGCTCCGGCAACAGCCCGGTAACCGCGATGCGCTGCTCGACCTCGCGATGATGCTGACCTCGGAGCATCGCAACGACGAGGCGATCGCGATCTACCGGCGCGCCGCGGCGGGCCTCTCCCACGCGCCGGACATTCATTACCGAATCGCGCTGCTGCTCCATCAAATGGGCCGCGACCCCGAAGCGCGCGAGGAATGCGCGAGCGCGCTCAAGCAGGCGCCCAACGATCCCAAAGCGCGCGCCTTGATGGCCGAACTCGATCGCGGCCTAACGCGGTAGCCGCTTTCTGCGCGGACCTCGATCTTAACCGTTGCGAAACTTCACCCTACGCGTTGCTCAGGAAAGGCTTCGGTTTCGCAATTCCCGTTTAATTTTCCGAAAACGGCGGGACGCCGTTTGCGGCAGTCGGGAAGCCTGAAACCCGTGAGGGGTTTCAGAGATTTTCTTCTCCCCCCGCGCCCTTTGCGCGAGGCACCCCGGCGCGCGATAATCCTCCGCCATGTCCTACGATGTAATCGTCGTCGGCGCGGGCCATGCCGGGATCGAGGCCTCGCTGGCCGCCGCCAAAATGGGCGCGCGCACGCTGATGCTCACGCTCAACCTCGACCATATCGGCCAGATGTCGTGTAATCCCGCGATCGGCGGAATCGGCAAAGGCCATCTGGTCCGCGAAATCGACGCGCTCGGCGGCGCGATGGGCCTCCTTATCGACGCGACCGGAATCCAGTTCCGATTTCTGAACACGCGCAAAGGTCCCGCCGTCCGCGCCCGCCGCGCCCAAGCCGACAAGGCGGCCTATCGCGCGGAGAGCAAGCGCGTGCTGGAGCATCAGCCGAATTTGCAAATCCGCCAAGCCAGCGTCGAGCGGCTGATTGTAGAGAATGGCGGCGTGCGCGGCGTCGAATCCCAGATTGGCGAGACGTTCGAGTCGCCCACCGTCATCCTCACGACCGGTACGTTCCTCAAGGGATTGGTCCACGTCGGGATGAAAAATTATTCCGCGGGCCGCGCGGGCGATTTCGCCGCGATGGGCCTGTCGCCGCAACTGGCGGAACTCGGCTTCCGAATTGGGCGGCTCAAGACGGGCACCTGTCCGCGGCTGGACGGCCGCACGATCGACTACTCCGCGTTGGAAATCCAGCCCGGCGACGAGCCGCCGCCCGCGTTCTCGTTCAGGACAAGGGCGATCGAGCGCGAGCAGATTCCCTGCCATTTGACGTACACCAACGCGCGCACGCATGAGATTATCCGCGGCGCGATCGACCGCTCGCCGATATACTCGGGCGTGATTCAGAGCCGCGGCCCGCGCTATTGCCCGTCGGTCGAGGACAAGGTGATGCGCTTTCGCGACAAGGAGCGCCATCAGATTTTCCTCGAACCCGAAGGGCGCGAGACCGTCGAGGTCTATCCCAACGGCCTTTCCACGAGCCTGCCGCTCGACGTACAGATCGCGATGGTCCGTTCGATTAAGGGCCTCGAACGCGCCGAAATAATGCGTCCCGGCTACGCGATCGAGTACGATTTTTCCGATCCCACACAATTGGCGGCATCGCTCGAAACCAAGCTCGTGCGCGGGCTTTTCTTCGCCGGCCAGTTGAACGGCACGACCGGCTACGAGGAGGCGGCCGCGCAGGGATTGATCGCGGGAATCAACGCCGCGCGTGCGGTTCGCGGCGAACCGGCGGTCGTCCTGCGGCGCGACGAAGCCTATATCGGCGTGCTGATCGACGATCTGGTGACGCGGGGAATCGGCGGCGAGCCGTACCGGATGTTCACCTCGCGCGCCGAGTATCGCCTGCTCTTGCGGGAGGACAATGCTGACCGGCGGTTATCGAAACTTGGCAACACGTTAGCGCTGCTCGATTCGGACGCGGCGCGCCGCGTGCAGCTCAAGGCGGAGCGCGTCCGCGGCGAGTTTGCGCGGCTTTCCGCAGTGCTCGCGCCGGCTTCCGATGCGACCAACGCAATCCTCGCCGAATGCGGCTCGGCCCCGATCGCGAATCCGGTCCGCGCGATCGAATTGCTCCGCCGCCCCGAGATTTCATACGACGCAATCATCCGAATTTTGCGAATCGCGCCGCCCGCCCCGTTCCAACCGCCTAACGGCCGCGATCGTGTTGGAAGCGAGTCAAAAGTTGGAACGGGGCCCGCCAATCCGCTCAACCTCGACGAGGCGGCGGAACTCGAAATCGAGGTGAAGTACGAGGGCTATGTCCGCCGGCAAGCCGAGGCGGTCGAGCGCTTCAAGCGGTTGGAGGAGACTGCGCTGCCGGAATGGCTTGACTATCGTGGCATGGCGGGGCTATCGACAGAGGCTCGCGAGCGGCTGTCGGCGGTGCGGCCGCGATCGCTCGGCCAAGCGGCGCGAATGCCGGGGATTACACCGGCGGCTGTATCGCTGATCGCGGTGCATCTGAGGGGTGGCCGCAACCGTCCCCCCGAAAGTGTCATGCGGAGCCTGCCCTGAGTATTCCCGAAGGGCGCGTGGCCGCCGCGCGAGGAATCCCGGATGCCTTTGAGCCGCCACTTCTCGGATGGCACAATTTAGAAGACTCACTGCAACTCATTCCTTTGCTGCCACGGTGTCGTACAGGCCGTAATGGGTCAGTCCCGGATGGCTCTCTATGCCGGTGTAGCGGAGCGACGCGTCTTCGTACCGTCGAAATGCGAAGACGGCCTGGTTCATCTGTTCGGTGTTGAACACCTTCAGCCGCACGAGCAAATGGAAGTCCCCTACCGTTAAGCCGGTGACGGCCAGAAACAAGTCCGGTTCGAGCTTGGTGATGACGTCCTGCAGCGTGTTTTCGCGGAAGTCGGTCAGGTACATGAACGCAGGAATCCGAGTGGCAAACTTGATCAACTTCTCCTGCACGAGCTTTCGCTTGGACTTGTACTCCTTCTCCTCCTCGGTGAGTTGCCGCTTCTGTTTCTCCGTCAGCTCTTTTTCCTTGGCCTTGTTCTTGAGCTCCTTCACCTTTTCGCTCTTGTTGATGATTGTCTCAATGATGTTGTCGCCCAGCGAGCGCCAGCCCTCAATGCGTTCAACGGCGGCCATCGCCTCTGGGTTGTCCAGGATGCGGCGCAGGGTGTCGTTATCCACGTTGACGAGCAGCGCGCTCTGCCACTTGCGGGCCAGCAGCGTAGCCGACGTGCCCGCCATCGCGATGTCGAGAATGCCGCCCGCGTCAATCTGCGTCATGTTCGCGCCGTCGTAAGCTAGCACAGGTAGGAACGACACGAGATCCTTGACGGCGTTCTCCGGGTTCCGTTCGTTTGGCGACAGGCCGATTCCGTATTCGGAGATCTGCCGCAGCGCCCGCGTGGGCGCGAAGTCGAACACGAAGCAGACGGGCTTGAGGATATCCTCCTCGTTCGGGTTGTCGCCGCTGGGGTTCTTGATGGACCACGGCGACTGCACGCGGAACGCGGCCTGAAAGTACGTCTCCGGCGCCTTGAGGTTGCGTAGCATCAGAATGGATGACCACTGCGGCACCGTGACGCCGGTGGTGAGCTTGGCGCACGAGAGTGTGATGGTCTTGGTCTCGAATCCGCTCCCGATGGCCTTGCGTACGGGCGGCAACGCCTCCAGTCCGATTCCCGCCGACGCGCCGGCAGCGACGACGACCTCGTAGTCGTGCCAGAAAGTGTTGTGCCTCTCGGCCAGCAGGTTAGCCATCGCACGGCAGGCCGCGACGTTTGGCAGAAACCAGAACGAGTGTTGCAGGTACGGCAGCAGGCGCACATCCGAATAAGGAAATGGCGGCCGCGTGCCGGTCTTGAGATGCTCAACCGCCTTGGGCAAGTATTCGCCGCGGATGATGTCAAGCCATTTCTGCACGTCGCTCTTGTGCTTGAACTGCGCCTTCGCGCCCGTACCCGATGCCTCGAAGAACGCGTTGAGATCGAACTCGTCTAACTCCCCGGCGCTCGCGATCGCCAGCAGTTCGTCCGGCATCTGGTAGGTCAGCAGGCGCATCTGCGGCAGCGCGCCATAAGGATTCCACTTGCCGGGGTTCTTAGCTGCGAAATCTTCCTTGGCGCGCTGCTCGTCGGTGTAGGTCCAGTTGAAGATCTGTTCCTCGATGAACTCGCCCGTGGCTAGCGCCTTGAACGGCGTGCCCGAGAGATAGAGGTAGGCCTGGGTCGTGATGGGCAGAAAATCGGTCTCCTTCTCCGAAAGAACGCTGAGGTCTTCGTTCACATCTTCCAGGCCGCTGGAGTACTCCAGCTTGGTCTCCGTCTTGGCGACCGCCTCCTCTTCACCCTCGAATAGCTCCTTGGCGGCGTCTCGCCACGCGCCGAAGTGGTATTCGTCGAAGACCACGAGGTCCCAATTCACCGTGTGGACCCATTCGTTCTTGGGCTTGATGTTCCCCGCCGCATCGCGGCCGAGAAGGTCCTGGAACGAACCGAAATAGACGACCGGTTTCTGGAGACTGATCTTCCTCGGATCGCCATTGGAGCTACGGGAGAGGTACTGCCACCCGTCGAAGTCCACGTGGGACTTGAGGTCCGTCTGCCATGCATCTTCGACGGCGGGCTTGAACGTGACCACAAGGACCCGTTTGGCGCCGAGCTTCTTGGCGAGCTGGTACGTGGCGAACGTCTTGCCGAAGCGCATCTTCGCGTTCCAGAGGAAACGCGGGACGGCGTGCATGTCCTCGTTCCAAATCGAGTGGAAGTAAGCGTGTGTCTTGTTCACAGCCTCCGCTTGCTCCCGGCGCATCGTAAACGTCTGGTGATGCGTGCCGGTGAACTGCTCGCCGGTACGCAGCTCGGTGAGCGCGGTCCTCACGTCCTTGACCGAGCAGCGCACCCACTCCAGTTCGGTGTTCTCGAAGCCCTTCTTGCCGAGCGCCGCACGGACTTGGTGATCGGTAAAGATCGTGCCGTCGTCGCGTTCGGCGGATTCGTCCAGTTCGATCCTGTAGTTCTTGATCGCGGCGGTCTTGACCTGCTCGGCGACGCGGCGCTTCACGTCGCGCGTGGTTTGTCCCACCTTGAGGAGACCGTTGTGCGCCGCGTCACCGATCGAGTAGGCGTAGATGCGCGGCTGGGCTTCCGGCTTCGGCGCAAGGATCTCTTCAATCGCCTTGGCCATCAGTCATCGCCCTCATTGCTGAGGTCCATCGGGCGAATGACCGCTTCGACGTAGTCAATCTCCTCCGTCGTGAGCTTGTATTTCTTATAGAGTGCTCCATCCGTCCAACGTCGATCCCACGCTTGAACAGGAACCCATGAATACATCGGTCGAAGTGCGTCTTGCGTGAGTTTGCGCAGCGAGACTAGCAGGGTGCGGAAAAATGGCTGAATAGCAAGAACTTGGCTTCCTTTTGGAGCGTTAGGATGGATTGTTCGAGGGTTGGTTTGCGGTTCAGTTGCGCGATCGGGTCAGCGTTGGCGGCGGCGGG
>JBOHWK010000053.1:0-10304 GCA_050736715.1 Binataceae bacterium (SeqCode)
AGTCGGTGAGCCAGGGGAATGCTTCGGTAACTTGCTGCGACAACCAAGCCGCGGTGGGATGCGCGGTGACATCGAATCGCACAATCCTCCTGCGATCGTGGGACAGGACGATCATCACGTACAGCAGCCGAAAGGTCGCCGAGGACACGACGAACATATCGATTGCGGCGATGCCCGCGGCTTGATTGCGCCGAAACCTCCGCCAGTTCGGCGACGACGCGCCGGGCTTTCGCACCATGTATCTGGCGACGGTCGCCTGACTGACCTCGATGCCGAGCTTGAGCAGTTCACCGTGGATGCGCGGCGCACCCCAGAGCGGGTTGGCGATGCACATCTCGCGGGTCAGCTTGCGAGTTCCAAAGTCTACCGCTTTCCGGCCGTTCTCCCCCTTCATGGTGAAATTACAGGGGCGTGCCCGCTACATCATCGACGAAATAATCACGATTGCGCCGCCGCCGACTCCGCGCTCGGCCGGATCGCAGATGACCATCTTATTGCCCACGAACTTGAAATCGGTTGGGTCCATCAGGCCGGTGGCCCAGGGGCGCGGCGAGCCTTTCTCAATCCGGTCGATAACCCCGTCGCGCATTCCATTATTCTGGCTGAAGAATTTCCCGGTTTCCGCCACGAAGAATTCGTGCGGATAGGTTCCGAAACCTGCCGGCGACCAGGCGAAGCCGGAGGGCCGGATGAAGCCGACGCGGTAAACGTCGCCCATCTTGCCGCCGGGCTTGACGATTGCGATCCGGCCGACCTTTGCCACTTTCCCCATTTCCAGATGCATCCCCACGAGCATCGAGTTCGGCGCCTTCGGGTCGGAAGCGGAGGTGAACCCGATCGTCGTCAATTCGAACGGCATCGGATCGCGATAGACGCCAAAGACGGAGGCGTTTCCGGAGGAGTCAATCGCATAGACGGTCGAGTTTTTGCTCGTCGCCGCGTAGAGCTTGCCTGCGAATGGCGTTCCCGCCGGACCGAACTCCAAATCGCGGCAGACTACCGGCATTCCGCCCTTGGAGGCGGGCAGCTTTACGAACGTGGAAATTTTGCCCGCGCCATCGATCCGCATCACTTCGCACGGCGATTTTTCGCTTCCGGAGGTGGCCAACACAAAGATCTGCCCCGCGTATGAGCCGAATCCCGCCGGAGCGATGGCCACGCCCGCCGGATGCTTGATCTTCGCGCGCGAGGCGAGCGCGGTTGCCTTGCCGTCGAGGGTGACGGAATAGACGCCGCCGGCCTGGTCGGAGACGACGAGCTTGCCGTCCATCGGCGCGAGGAAGTACGGCGCGAAAATTTCGGGAGTCTTCAGCACCGTGATTTGAAAGGGAATTTCTACGTCCAAACCCGCGCCTTTCGCGGCCGCGGTCGAATCGGCAGCCAGTGTGAAGGCGATTAGCGCCGCGCCGAGCGCGGCCGCATAAAGGGGAAAGCTATTTTTTCCGAGCGATAAGTTCATCCAGCGCCTCATTCACAAGATATTTCCGGTTTGGGTCCCGGTTTTCGAGTTCCGCCGTTCGCCGCGTAATCCAATCGGCCAGCCCGATTGCCGCGGCTTCCTCGGGCGTCGCGATCCCAATCGATCGCGCTACTTCCGCCAGTTGTTCATACAACCCGGCGGGAAGATCGATTTCAAGCCTGTGCCCTGCCATCGGACAATTTCTCCGTATATTCTAAATAGCCCCGGCGAGGCCGGGAGGTCAAAATGAATCTCATCGCGCCGGCGCCGTCCTCATATAACGGCATGATCGTCGAATACTTCGACCAGGGCCGTCTGAAGGCCGCGCTGGTCACGCGCGAACAGGAGCGCCATCTGTCGGTGATCGATTCCGCCGGCCACGAAAAGCTGGTGCCGCGCGCGCTGGTCCTGATGAACCATCCGGGCCGCCGCGCCAATCGCGAGGGGGCATCCGCCGCGCTCGAAACGCTCGAACGCGAACGCGGCGCGCTCGCCGCCGAGATCGACCTCGAACTGCTCTGGGGCGTGGTGCAGGAGCAGGGGCGGAGTTTCACCGCGCCGGAATTGGCGGAACTGTTCTTCGGCCTGCGTTCGGACGCGGCGGCTTCGGTGATGCTGGAGGCGCTGCTCAACGATCGGATTTATTTCGTGCGCCGCCATTTGGAATTCATCCCGCGGACTCCCGAACAGGCCGATCGCATTCGCGTGCAGCAGGAACGGATTCGCGCGCGCAGCGGCGATTATCGCCAATTGCAGGACCAGCTTCGCGACGCGCTGAGCGGCGCCGCGCTGCCGCCCGCCGGGGAAGCGCGGACGCTTATCGAGGAGTTGTCGAACTACCTGCGCAATCCGTTCACCCGCTCGCGCGAGATGACCCAGATGCTGGCCCACGCGGCGCCGGAAGTCGATCCCGCGGAATCCGCCTTCGATATTCTGGAACGGCTGGGAGCGCGGCCCGCGGTTCCGCGCTTCGCGTTTATCGCGGGCCTCAAGACCGAATTCAGCGCCGCCGCGATGCGGGAAGCCGAAGCGGCGATTCCCGGTCCGCGCCAACTCATCGAATGCGGCTATCCGGTGACGATCGACGACGACGACACCGTCGAAGTCGACGACGCGCTGAGTTGCGAACCGGCAAGCGGCGGGATGCTCCGGGTGACGATCCATATCGCGCTCGTGGCCGATTTCGTGCCGAAGGGCGGCGCGATGGACCAGGAGGCCGCCGCCCGCGCCACCACCGTCTATCTCCCGGAGACGACGATTCGGATGCTGCCCGATCCGGTCTCATGCCGGACCGCTAGCCTCTTGGCCGGCGAGGAGCGCCCGGTGCTGACGACCGAGGCGATGCTCTCGGCGGAGGGCGAGTTGCTCAAGACCTCGATTTATCCCGGCCGCATCCCGATCCGCCGCCGGCTCGATTACGTGGAGACGGACCGGCTGATTGCGAATCCGGCCGGCGGCGGCGACGCGGGCGAGACGATTCGCCGGCTGCAAGCCGCGGCGCTCCAATTGCGTGAACGGCGCCGGCGCGCGGGTGCGGCGCTCGTGCGGCGGCGCGAAGCCAAAGTGCGCGTGCGCGGCGATCGAATCGAAATCGGCGCGATCGACAATTCGTCGCCGGCGCGGCTGCTGGTCGCGGAATTCATGGTGCTGAGCAATTTCATCGCGGCACAGTATGCGGCATCCCGCCGAATCCTGATCATCTATCGCGTGCAGCCCCCGGCCGGCGGCGATTTCGCGATGCAACGCGCGCGGCTCTCGCTCCATCCCGAATTCCACAGCGGGATCGGGCTGGACTGTTACGCGCAGCTAAGCTCCCCGATTCGCCGCTACGCCGATCTCGTTCTGCAGCGCCAATTGCTTGGCGCGCTCTCGAATGCGGCCGCACCGGTCTATGACGAGGAAGCGCTGCTCGAAGTTTTGGCGGGAGCGGAGAACGCCGAAGCCTCCGGCCGCGAACTCGAACGGCGGGCGAAGCGCTACTGGATTCTGCGCTACCTCGAACAGAACGCCGGCGATGCGGTCCTGCCGGCTACCGCCACCCGCGACGGCGCGGGCGCGGAATTGACCGATTTCGTGGTGCGCGGGACCCTTCATGGCGCGCCGCTGATGCCGAGCGAAACGCCGATTCTGGTCCGGGTTAGCCGCGTCGATCCGTTGCGCGGCTGGCTCGCCTTCGATTACGCCGGCCCGATCGATACCGGCTCGGCAGCCGCGCCGCGCGGCGCGTGAAGGCGCCACATAGCCGGCGGTGAATCGCGCGGCCACGCCGACGCCTTGCGGCATTCGTTCGTGGCCGCCCCTCCTCGCGCGATTCCGCGCCGCTGCGCTATGCCGCGCGCGACGCGTCCTGATCCAGCCGCCATCGATCGATCGATTCGATGTTGAAGCGCCAATCGCTCCCGACCTTGAACGCGGGCAGCCGCCCGCGCTTTAGCTGGCGATAGACGGTGGACGGATGGACCTTCAGGTAGTCGGACAATTCCTTTACGGTTAGGACGTGGCTGTCATTTTTCACCATGCTCATCTCCCCTTTGCTTCGGCAATTCGATGCCGGCGAATTTATGGAGAATCGGTAATCGCAATCATCGTGCCGGTACTTATCAGCCCACAAGTTCAAGTGAATTAGGCGATTTACGAATGGCGTTGCCCGCCAAAAGCGATACCCGATTGGCGCACCGCCAAAAAATTGGCGCGGTTCACGATTCCGCGCGCGGATCGGCCCGCTTGAGCCGAATTGACCGCGCGGGCGCGCCGCCTGCATAATCGCATCGGTAGCGGACGGCGGCGGTAAGCGAGGCGGGGTGGCGATGCGGTGTCCTCAGTGCGGTAACGACAACCATCAGGGGGCGGCGTTTTGTTCGCGATGCGGTGCGCGGCTGTTCGCGCCCAAACCCGATGCCGTCCGCGAATACGCGCTCGACGTTTACCGGACCTCGCTATGGTCGTATGCGGGTACCTTTATCGTCGGTGCGATCGTAATCGCCATTGGTGCCGGGATCGTCGGCAGCCATCACGACCAATGGCAGGTGGGATATGGCCTGATCGCTTTGGGTGGCCTGACGTTCCTGTTCCCGCAGATCGGCGTGCGGCGCGTCAGTTGGAAGCTCACCTCCGACCGGCTGATCGAGCGGCGTGGGTTCTTCGCGACGCGCAAGCGGGAAATGGAACTGGCGGACATCCGTTCCGTCGAGGTGGCGCGCCGCGTCCTCCAGCGGATCGTGGGGCTGGGCGACGTAACGATCGCGTCGGCGGCGAGCGCCGATTACGCGGTCCGGCTCGACAACATCGCCGATCCCGACGGCGCCGCCGAAACGATTCGCAAGGCGCGCCTTAAGCGGCTGGCATGAGGCGTGCGACAGCCGTGACCAAGCCGCCCGATCTCCGCTACGAACGCAAGCTCTGGAACGCCGGAATCGAGGCGGTTGCCGGTGTCGATGAGGTGGGCGTCGGTCCGATGGCGGGGCCGGTCGTCGCGGCGGCGGCAATCTTTGCGCCGGAGGCGTTCATCAAGGGCGTCCACGATTCGAAGCAACTCACACCGGAACGGCGCGAGGAGTTGTACGGGCCGATAATAAAGCAGGCGCTCGCAATCGGTGTGGGAATCGCGCAGGTCGAGGAGATCGATCGGCTCAACATCTACTGGGCCGCGATGCGCGCGAGCGAACGGGCGCTCGCTGCGTTGAGCCGCGTTCCCGGGCACGTACTCGTCGATGGCCGATGCATTCCCGGCCTCGAACTGCCGCAGACGCGGATCGTCGGCGGCGACCGTAAAAGCTTTTGCATCGCGGCGGCGTCGATTGTCGCAAAGGTGACGCGCGACCGGATGATGCTCGAATACGACGGCCAGTACCCCGGCTACGGCTTCGCCCGGCACAAGGGCTACTGCACCAACGATCACATGGAAGCGCTCCGCGCGCTCGGCCCCTCGGCGATCCATCGGCGGTCGTTCGCACCGGTCGCGATGGCATCGCAACTGCGGCTGGTGTATTCCTCGTGACCCACATTATCCCCGGACCGAACTTGGGGCGCAGGTCACCATGCGCTCGATCTCCAAGGCCCCGTCGCCTAAAAAGAGCTATCTGATCCCCAAGTGCGAGAGAACCTTTGGAAAATCCCCGAGTAGCTGCGGGTATTGGTGCCCAATACACTTGGCCGCCTGCGCGCAGTAATTCATCATAGCCCCGTCCGTAAGGAAGAGGTCCACGTAAGGAACCGAAGCGATGCGTGCCAAGTCGATGATATCGGAAGCGGTCGGTCGCGCCGCCCGGTCTCGGCGGAACCGATGTTGGGCTTCAAATGTCAGCCGAATGCCGGGACACCGCGAGGGCACCTCATAGACCCAGCGCGCAAATCGACCAGCACCTGTCGAAGGTGGCCGAATTCGGTGCGTCGCTAGGTCCCTGATCATTACAGTCACAAAATGATCGGGCAAGGCCGGCGGATTTTTCAGTGCGCGGTCGCTGCGCATAACCCGAATCCACTCCGGTTCTAGCCTTCGCTGAACATCAAAGATGTGAGGGTCGCGGTCCCAGAGGTAATGGATTACCTCTGCTATGCGAAGGTTTAGGATCATTCTCGTGGGTACTCGCCACCCTTGTTCGATCACGTGTTGAGGCTTCCCGTGTATGTCGATTGCCTCATCAAGCCTGGGAGCAAATGGAGTTACTGCCGAGAAATCATATTCGCGCCCCCGCTCGAAGGCGTTAACCGCTTCGCGAAGCTCCGAGTCTCTGATCCTAGCCTCGTTGATGAACGTATGAGGCAGTTCCTCTAGTCGATTCAAGTGCCGCCTAACTTCCAGTGAAAGGCCACGCCTGACAGGAGCGGCGATCTCTAAGAGCGTATCAAGGGAGAAGACAACTCGATGCGATAAAGCTGTGAGTCTATCCCGGAAATCGGACATTTCGATTCCAGCGGTGCCGCGGCAGAGATTGATCAGGTCGCTGCTGTCCAGATAAATGAGCAATTCTCAGCCTTAGAGTATGCCGGGGTGTGCGCTTTCAAAGGGGCCACTGCGTCGGCGGTCGCTCTCCGATCGCAACCGGGCGACCCATTTCCGCGCGCCTTCCTTGATTTCCGGATGGTGTTCGTCTTTCCAACTGCCGGCGGCCTTTTCCAACGCCTTGAGTTGCAACTGGCGGTGAGCTTGGCCAACAAGCCGTTTACCCGATCGCGGCATGATGCCTGCAGAATAGTCGGCAACCGGGTCTGCCTCAATCCCGCCGGGAGGCGCGGAGCGATACAGCTTTACATATGTTGAACGCGGTTTACCCGCGACCATGATCGGACTAGCATTTTGATCGATGGCGCTGGAACGCGACAAACATACCGCACAGCACGCGCTGCTGACGATGCAGGAGGTCCAACTGCTCGATCTCTACCGCCGCATGACCCTGATTCGCCAGTTCGAGGAGAAGACCGCCGAAATGTACAGCCGCGGCAAGGTGACCGGCTTTTGCCATCTCTACGCCGGCGAGGAGGCCGTGGCGGTCGGCGCGATTTCCGCGCTCAACGACAAGGATTACGTCGTTTCGACCTACCGCGAGCACGGCCATTGCATCGCCAAGGGCGCCGACCCGCGCGTCGTGATGGCGGAGTTGTTCGGCAAGGAGACGGGAATCTCGCACGGGCGGGGCGGCTCGATGCATCTGTTCGACCCCGATCTCCGCTTCATGGGCGGCTATGCGATCGTCGGCGGCGGATTGCCGATCGCGGCGGGGCTGGCGTTTTCGGTCAAGTACAACGAAGGGCCGGAGGTCGTCTGCTGTTTCTTCGGCGACGGCGCGCTCCCGCAGGGCGCATTCCACGAATCGCTCAATATCGCGGCGCTGTGGAACCTGCCGTTGATCTTCATCTGCGAGAACAATTTTTATGGGATGGGCACGCTGGTCCAGAACGCGATCTGCCAGGAGGAGCTGTATCGCTTCGCCGAACCGTACAAGATTCCGGGCGTGCGCGTGGACGGGATGGACGTGCTGGAGGTTTACGGCGCGGCGATGGAAGCTGTCGCGCGCGCGCGCAATGGCGACGGCCCGTCGCTAATCGAAGCGGTGACGTACCGCTACCGGGGCCATTCGATGTCCGATCCAGCCGAGTATCGCTCCAAGCGCGAGGAGCGCATCTGGCAGGAGCGCGACCCGATTAAGAATATGCGCCGGCGGCTCATTGGCGAACGCCAGGTCGCTGAAGCGCGGCTCGACGAAATCGATCGCGAAGTGGCCGCGCAAATCGAAGATGCGGTGAAATTCGCCGACGAGAGTCAGGAGCCGTCGCTCGATACCGCCGGCAAGGGCGTGTACGCGTCGGAAGACTGAACGATGGCGAAGATCAGCTATCGCGAGGCCCTCAACCAGGCGCTCCGCGAGGAATTAGATCGCGACGAGCGCGTCTTTATCATTGGCGAGGAGGTCGGCTACTTCGGCGGCGCCTTCAAAGTGACCGACGGCCTGCTCGCCGATTACGGCGAGAAGCGCGTGGTCGATACTCCCATTTCGGAACTGACGATCGTCGGCGCGGGAATCGGCGCGGCGATGGGCGGGCTGCGTCCAGTCGTCGAACTGATGACGGTAAATTTCGCGCTGCTTGCGATGGATCAGATCGTCAACGCGGCGGCGAAGATACATTATATGTTCGGCGGCAAGGCCAAGGTGCCGATCGTGATTCGGATGCCGCAGGGCGGCGGCCATCAGCTCGGAGCGCAGCACAGCCAGAGCCTTGAGGCCTACTTTATGCACACGCCCGGACTGCGCGTGGTGATTCCGGCGACACCGGCGGACGCGAAGGGGCTGCTCAAGACGGCGATTCGCCAGCCCGATCCGATCGTGTTCCTCGAGCACGAATCGCTCTACGGGGTGAAGGGCGAGGTGCCCGAGGACGGCGATTTTCTCGTGCCGCTCGGCAAGGCGAACGTGCTGCGCGAAGGCAAAGACGTGACGATCGTCGCCTACTCGAAGTGTGTCTATGATGCGATTAGCGCGGCCGAGGCGCTGGAAAATTCGGGGATCGACGCGGAAGTGATCGATCTGCGGACGCTAAACCCGCTCGATATCGCAACCGTAATCGAATCGGTAAAAAAAACCGGCCGCGCGATCGTCGCGTATGAGGGTTGGCGGACGGGCGGGGCGGGCGCCGAGATCGCGGAACGGATTCATGAACTCGCCTTCGACCATCTGGACGCTCCGGTCGAGCGGGTCGCCGCGCTCGACACGCCGATGCCCTACAACAAGCATCTGGAACACGCCTCGCTGCCCAGCGCGGGCGATATCGTCAAGGCCGCCGAACGCCTCACGTCGTAGGCGGGGCACGCCGCATTCGCGAGCCTGTCTCGCTTACCTTTCTCAGGGACCGAGCGAATACCACCAGCGTGCGGGCACCCTCGAGTGCGGCTGAGGGCGCCAGTATCCCGTCGTACCCTGCGCGGCGCGCTTCCTCCGCGATTTTTTGGCATCGCGCCAGGTTGTCGCCAATCAGATCGCGATCCGACAAGTTCAGAGTCGCGCGGACACGCGGGTCGGTCAGGTCGAGTACGCTGAGCCGTTTGACCCGCGCGCTCCCGATTCGCCGGCGAACTTCAAGCGGCGAAACACCGCCCGGCTCATGATGGCGGAACAGCTCCTTCCAAGCGCCGGATTCGCTCGACGAGGCGTACCAGGCGGCCGGGCCGCCCTCGCGATGGTATCGGCCCGCCGAAACCGCCGGATTCGCCACTTCCAGAAGTCCGCGTTTGGGCGAGCACTGGCGCCAGAAAACACCGGTAAGAATCCGGGCGCGAAGCGGTTCGATCTTGCCCGATGGCTGCGGCGGGGTCTTCAGACGTATGCCCCGTCCACGTATGCGGCTGCCGCTCTGAGGACGGCCTTTGCGTCTCCCGCCGCCATGACTTCAACCGGACGCCGCCCGCCGAGGATGCGGTTGCGGGCGCTCAGCCATTGGCTGACGCCGCGCGGGGTAAGCGTCTCCTTGAGAA
This sequence comes from Binataceae bacterium (SeqCode), assembly GCA_050736715.1. Classification (GTDB taxonomy): domain Bacteria; phylum Desulfobacterota; class Binatia; order Binatales; family Binataceae; genus Binatus. Next base: position 9,426 of record JBOHWK010000053.1, read on the forward strand.
CCAGTGCGATCTCCCGCAATTCGCGCAGCCGTTCGTCGTTGCTGGGGCGGATCGCGGAGGTCCGCTCCCAATGGCGCACCGACTTGACCGACGTGCCAGTGGCTGTCGCGATTGCCGATTGCGTAAGGCCGCAGTCCTCGCGCAGCCGCCGGACGACCTGCCCGGCCTCGACCGCCCGATCCAGCGTAATTGTGGCGTGATGCGATGCTCTCATCAAAAATACCGGTCGCTCCTGAGGGGATGCCGATTCCCTCTATAGGTACTATCAAACTACCCCTATAACTTCCCCATGTCAAATAGGTCTGCCCGGCGCGGGCGATATCGTCAAGGCCGCGGAACGCCTGACCTCGTAGGGGGCGCTCCGACGGACACCTCTTCGGTCGCCCACAACATGCCACAAACAAGGACGTACAAAACGTCCAAACAAACCCGGCAAAGGTTAACCGTGTCAGTCGATATGTCATCGTCCTTCTTTTTCAATTCCGGTGGCACTGGCAGCACTTTATAGAGTGCCAGGCATCTCGCTCGTGTGATCTCGAAGTCCAATTTATGGGCTAGACCATTCCGCAACTGGTTCAGCAGGACTAAGGGTTGTTCTATATCATCATCAATTATGCCGAGCGCATTGGCCAATTCTATCTTGAGCGCAAAGCTCTTCTTTTCGAGGTTGAGTTTCGCAGGCTTCTGCAAATGCCTCTCGATTATCGCTGTGAGCGTATTTTCGATATATAGGTGCGCCCGGACGACTACGCCTAGCAGGGTGCGGAAAAATGGCTGAATAGCAAGAACTTGGCTTCCTTTTGGAGCGTTAGGATGGATTGTTCGAGGGTTGGTTTGCGGTTCAGTTGCGCGATCGGGTCAGCGTTGGCGGCGGCGGGC
>JBOHWK010000054.1:0-6716 GCA_050736715.1 Binataceae bacterium (SeqCode)
CTGGTCGCCGCCCTGCGCGCTCACGACGCCGAAATCGACCCAGAACCAAGGATTGACGATGCGGAGAAAGCCGCTTAAATAACTATGTTGCCGTCACTCAATTCCAACAACCAACCGGACATCCCCCGTCTAAAGGGGTGTACTCTGGGTCGATCAACGGCAGGTTCGACACGGCAACGGAAGCCGCCACAGAAAAGTACCGGCAGAAAACCTATCTGCGCGGCGATGACGTTTTCGTTTTGTCTTTCGACCAGCCCGATCGGGAGCATTATCGGGCCGACAGCGACGTCGATCTCACCACTGATATTAAGGGGGTTCTGATCAAGATCGCGTATGGCTACTATATTCTGACGGGCAGACCGTTGGAAGTTACCAGCGGCAAGCGGAAGCCGGAGAAGCAGGCCGAGTTGATGCGCGAAAAAGCGGAGTACGGACGCCGGGCGTTGGACATTTATAAAGACCAATCGCTGGTCGAGCCGATCTGGGAGGCCTTCGAAAAAGCACACAAAGCTGGTACCGGCAACCAAGGCGAGATCGATGCGATGGCCGCCGTAATTCGGGACCAAGTGAACCAAGGCGAATATATCTCCAAGCACCTTACGGGTCATGCCTTTGACGTGAGGAACCGGACGATGAATAGTTGCGAAAAGGACTCGTTCCGGGCGGTGGTCGACGAGGTTTTAGGTTCCCTGCACGGTCATCTGCTTGAACACGAGCACGGCGGCCCACCGCATTTTCATGTGCAATTCAATTGATAAAGCACCGCGAGTGCCACCGGCACTTCTTGCGGTGGCTGTGTTGATGGCGTTGTCTGTCGTGGCATGCGCGGAGAACGCCAGTCGGCGGGCAACTCCGGGCGTCCGTTTGGTTTCGGCGTCGTTGCCGGAAAAACTTGCATTGCGGATGCCGCTCATGAACCTGACCCGTGTGGAGGCCACGGCCACGATACTAACCGCCGGGCCAAACGCAGGTAAAATTCTTGTCGCGGGTGGCCGCGGTGCCGCTGTCGATGCAGGTTCGAGCGAATTTGAACCGGTCTGGGCTTCAACGGAAGTTTACGATCCGGGGTCCAACACATTTATCTACGGTCCATCCATGCACGCCGGCCGGGACAGCCATACCGCGACGATGATTGTGTCGAGACCGAACGCGGGCAAAATCCTGATTGCCGGCGGTGAAGATGGCTCTTATCCCCCCTTGTCTTCCACTGAGCTCTACGATCCGGCGTCCAACACATTCATGGCTGGTCCAAGCATGCACGCTAACCGGATTGGCCACACCGCGACGGCGATCGATTACGGGCCGAACGCGAGTAAAATCCTGGTCGCCGGCGGCGATGGCGACGTCTCTGCGCAGGATTCGACCGAACTCTACGATTCGGCATCCAACACATTTGCTCTTGGCCCGCCCATGAGCGGTCAGCGCATGGCCCATACCGCGACCGTGATTACGTCCGGACCGAACACCGGCAAAATTCTGATTGCTGGCGGCAATGGTTACAGCTTCACCGGCCACGGTCACAGCGGCACTCTTGCGTCAACGGAGCTTTACGATCCGGTGGCAAACACATTTGCGCCGGGTCCCTCTATGAACGCCGCCCGCGAGTCTGCCACCGCAACCGTGATTGATTCCGGCCCGAATGCCGGAAAGATTCTGATCGCCGGCGGACTCGGCGAAAGCCGCGCGCCGCTGTCCTCGACCGAGCTATACGATCCTGCATCCAACACATTTGCGCCGGGCCCGGCCATGAAGGTTGCCCGCCAAGAGCACACCGCGACGGTGATCGCTTGCGGGCCGAATGCGGGAAAGATTCTGATCGCGGGTGGAATCGGCGCCGGCAAAGGCACTGACAGCTATCTTGCTTCGACGGAACTCTACAATCCTCTGACCAACACCTTTGCGGCCGGACCCAGCATGAATGTCGCCCGGTACGAGGACACCGCTACGCTAATTCCTTCGGGGCCGAATGCGGGAATGATTTTGCTCGCCGGTGGTGCAAGCTACGTTGGTGTTCTTGCATCCGTGGAACTTTACGATCCGGCAACCAACAAATTCGCTCCGCCGGCGAATACGCCGCGAATGAAATACGAACTGCTGCCCCCCGCCCTCTTCCGAGAGCCGCCCTGACCGGCATCGCCCGCAAGGATGTCCTTCAAGCGCACAGGCTAAAGTCCTGTGCCACCTCTACCCGAGCGGCGAAAAGACTTCCGCGCCGGGGGCGCGGCCCTTCAAGTCGCCGAGGAGAACCATCGCCATCTTGGCGGGCCGGAACCACGATGCGGCCAATTGCGCGATTTGATCGTTGGTCACCGAATCGATTTCCGCCGCCAATTCGTCGAGCGGAACGTCGCGGCGGAAGTAAATCTCGTTGCGCGCGAGCCGGTTCATTCGGCTGTCGGTCGATTCCATTCCGAGCAGCATATTGCCCTTGAGTTGGCTCTTGTTGCGATCCAGTTCGGCGGGCGCAAGCCCCTCGCGCGCGAGCTTTTTGATTTCGGCGATCGTCACTTCCAGCACCTCATCGACCCATTCGGGGTTGGTGCCGGCATAAATTCCGAAGTAGCCGCTGTCGATAAACGACGAAACGAACGAATAGATCGAATAGACGCGGCCGCGTTTTTCGCGCACTTCCTGAAACAGCCGCGAAGACATCCCGCCGCCCAGCGCGGCGTTCAGGATATACGCGGCATAGCGCAGCGGATGGGTGCTGCTAATCGCGGGGCCGCCGATACAGATGTGCGCCTGCTCGAGTTTTTTCTCTTCGATGACGACGGCGGCCCGATCCGCGGGCGGAGAAATCTTCTCCACCTTGCCGTCGCCCGCGACTCCGCCGAACAACCGTCCGCATTGCGCGGCAAGCCGGCCGTGGTCGAGTTCGCCCGCCGCCGCGATAAACACGCGGCCGGCGCGGTATCGCTCCGCCATGAAGGTCGTCAACAGTTCGCGGTCGATCTGGTTGACCGTCTCCACCGAGCCGAAGATTGGCAGCGCCAGCGGATGGCCCTTCCAAAAATTGAGCGCGAACAGATCGTGGATAAAATCGTCGGGCGTATCCTCGGCCTGCGAGATTTCCTGCAAAACCACCTGCCGCTCGCGATCGATCTCGGCCGGCTCGAACAGCGAATTCAAGAAGATGTCGGCGAGCAGATCGGTCGCCATCTCCAGGTCCTTGCCCAGCACCTTGGCGTAGTAGCAGGTATATTCCTTGCCGGTGAAGGCGTTCAGCACTCCCCCAACGGCGTCGATCTCCTCCGCGATTTGCGCCGCGGTTCGAGTCTTGGTGCCTTTGAAGAGCAGATGTTCGATAAAGTGGGAGACGCCGTTTTCGGCCGGCTCCTCGTAACGCGAGCCGTTCTCGACCCAAATTCCGATCGAGGACGAGACCACCTGCGGCATCGCCTCGGTAAGAACGCGGACGCCGTTGCCGATTACGGTTTTACCGATCATCCGCGCCTACTTATCCGCGGCGGGTTCGGAATCCTGCGCCGCCTCGCGCATCGAGAGGCGGATTTTGCCGCTGCGATCGACATCGAGCACCTTGACGTTGATTTCGTCGCCCTCGTGCAGGACGTCCTCGACGCGGCGAATTCGCTCGCTGGAGATTTGCGAGATGTGCAGCAGGCCGTCGGTGCCGGGAATTATTTCGACGAACGCGCCGAACTCCACAATCTTGCGCACCGTGCCGCGATAAATCTTGCCCACTTCCGGCTCGGCGGTAATCGCCTGAATCGCGCTAATCGCCTTTTCCATCGCCACGCCGTCCGCCGAGGCGATCAGCACCGTCCCGTCGTCCTCGATATCGATCTTGCAGCCGGTCTCCTCGACCAGGCCGCGAATCACCTTACCGCCGGGGCCGATCACGTCGCGAATCTTGTCGGGCTTGATGTGGAGCGTGACGATTCTTGGTGCGTATGACGAGATGTCCTTGCGCGGCGCCGGGAGCGCCTTGTTCATCACGCCCAGCACGAACAGGCGAGCGTCGCGCGCCTGATGGAGCGCCTGGCGCATCACGTCCTTGGTGACGCCGCCAACTTTGTTGTCCATTTGAATCGCGGTGACACCTTCGGCGGTGCCGGCGACCTTGAAGTCCATGTCACCGAGATGGTCCTCGTCGCCGAGAATGTCGGTCAGGACGCGAACCTTATCGCCTTCCTTCACCAGCCCCATCGCGATTCCCGCGACTGGTGCCTTGATCGGCACGCCCGCGTCCATCAGCGCCAGGCTCCCGCCGCACACGGTCGCCATCGAGGAGCTGCCGTTGGATTCGAGCACTTCCGAGACGACGCGAATCGTGTAGGGGAAGTCGCCCTCGTTCGGCAGGATTGCGGACAGCGCCCGCTCGGCGAGCGCGCCGTGGCCGATTTCGCGGCGCGAGGGCGCGCGCAGGAACTTCACCTCGCCGGTCGAGAACGGCGGGAAGTTGTAATGGAGCAGGAATTTCTTGTAGCGCTCGCCCAGGAGCGCGTCGATCTTCTGCTCGTCGGACGACGTGCCGAGCGTCACCGTCGCCAGCGCCTGCGTCTCCCCGCGCGTGAACACCGCAGAGCCGTGGGTGCGCGGGAGCACCTGCACCTCCGCGCCGAGCGCACGGACGTCGGTCGATTTGCGGTCGTCGATTCGCTTGTCGTCATCAAGGATTGCGCGGCGCACGCGATCGCGGACGAGATAATCGCAGGCGTCTTCAAGTTCTTTCTGCCGTTCCGCGAATTTCTCGCCCAGATCGGCCACCACTTTGTCGGTCAGCGCGTATAGCGCCTGCTGGCGTTCCTTTTTACCGCTAATCGCGAGCGCCTTTTCGATTGCGCCGCCGAGATGGCTTTTTACCGCCGCGACCAGATCGGCATCGCGCACCGCGGGCTTGAATTCGCGCTTGGGCTTGCCGGCGAGCCGCTTCATCTCCTGTTGCATCTCGAATACCGGCTTCATGGCGTCGTGCGCCTTGAACAGCGCCTCGAGGATCGCCTCTTCCTCGACGATATGCGCGCCCCCTTCGAGCATCACGATCGATTCCGGATTGGCAGCGACGACCATCGAGAGATCGCTTTCTTCGAGCTGCGTAATTGTGGGACTGACGACGATTTGGCCGTCGATTCGGCCCATCCGCACGGCGGCGACCGGTCCCTGATGCGGAATGTCGGATACTTCGAGCGCGGTGGAGGCGGCGATTAGCGCCAGCATATCGGAATCGTTTTCGCGATCGGCCGAGAGCACCGTCACGATTAGCTGGGTCTCCTTGTCGTAGCCCTTGGGGAACAGCGGGCGCATCGAGCGGTCGATGATCCGCGAAGTTAAAATTTCCTTTTCCGACGCGCGCCCCTCGCGCTTGAAAAACCCGCCGGGAATCTTGCCCGCGGCGAAGGTCTTTTCGACGTAATCGACCGTGAGCGGCAGGAAGTCCACCTTGTCGCGGCTTTCGTACGCCGATACCACCGTGGCGAGCACGACGGTATCGCCATATCGCGCCAGCACGCTGCCATGCGCCTGCCGCGCGAGGCGGCCGGTTTCGAGCGAAAGCGTTCGCCCGGCGAAATTGAGTTCGAGTTTTTGGTACATTGATGACACCTGAGGGAGGATTCGAGGCCGTGTTCCGATTTCGGGTTACCGCGCGGCGCCGGAGGTGGCGCGCCTTCGATTCCGGCCGTCCGGCCGGTTAAGGCCCGCGCCCACCCGAATCATCGAGGCGGCGCGGCAAGCATGATTCGGCCTATCTCCGGATGCTCAGCTTTTCGATCAGGCCCTTGTAGCGGGAGAAATCCTGCGAGCGCAGGTAATCGAGCAGGCGACGGCGCTTGCCGACCAGGCGCAGGAGGCCGCGGCGCGAGTGATGGTCCTTGCGATGGCCGGCGAGATGCTGCGTCAGTTGTTCGATACGCGCCGACATGATCGCCACCTGAACTTCAGGCGAGCCGCTGTCATTGGCCTTGCGCGCGTTGGCTTGGATGATTTCCCGTTTGCGGGCGACCGGAAGAGGCATCAGGAGTTCTTCTTTTCCCTTTTCCTTTATCGTTAACCGGCCACCCTAGCAAAGCGGCGCACGCGGGTAAAGAGGGCGGCTAACCAAGATGCGCGCCTAATTTCAGGCTGAGCGGGTTAGTTTGAATCCGCGAGTGGCCTATTTTCGGGGCCATTTTGAAACCAACTGCGGGCATTGCCCGTAAAAATCAAAAACAACGCGCCCACTTGAGCCGCGAGTTGCGCAAGATTCAAACTACCGGCAAGCGGATTAGAGCGCAGCATTGGACCGCGCATTAGAACGTAACTTGGAAGCCCCAAAATAAAAGTGACGAGCAAGAGCCAACGCGCCCAGTTCTTGTGTCGTCTCGCGACCAGCCAAATGAATAACACCATAAATGCAAGGACGAACACCTGAATGAAAAGTACGAAGCCTGCTCCATGCCCGAGGGTCTCTGCTTGAGCGACGTTCTGGCTCCATTGCGGCACCGACACAATTACACCAATACCGAGAGATATATACATTAGCTGTTCGAACCGCGCGACGTTCGATGGCAAGTGCTTCTGCAAGGGTCTCTAACCCACAAGGGCGAGCGCGGCGGCGTGGCGGGGCTTCATGCATTCGTTATAGCGCGGCATTAGCAGGGTGCGGAAAAATGGCTGAATAGCAAGAACTTGGCTTCCTTTTGGAGCGTTAGGATGGATTGTTCGAGGGTTGGTTTGCGGTTCAGTTGCGCGATCGGGTCAGCGTTGGCGGCGGCGGG
>JBOHWK010000055.1:0-12664 GCA_050736715.1 Binataceae bacterium (SeqCode)
GACGCGTGACTGAATGCCGTTGCCGCGAAGGCCGCCGCGGCGAGGAGCGCGATGCTCGGGACTCCGATACGGGACTGTTTCATTAGCCGGCCTCCTAAATGAAGGTTTTGCTGCCAACGTACCCACCTGACGCTTATTCCTAAGCATCGTAGTCATACCGATTGTCATATATTTGAACTTAATGCAAGAGACAGCGCACGGCGATTTCTTATCGCCGCCGTCCAATAGTCCGCGCGCGCAATGCGCCGCGGGCGAGCCGGAGGTCGAGTTCATCGCCGATTTCTGCGTCGTTCGCGTCGCGGAGCGCGCGCCCGCCGCGAAGATTCACCGCGACCGCGTAGCCGCGTTCCAGCACCTTCAACGGCGAAAGCATATCGAGGCGCGCCGCCATTTCGGCCATCGCCGCGCGTTGGCGTTCCACCGCCCGCTCGGTGCCGCTCACGAGCGCAGCCGCCAAGGCGTTCGCCCGCAGACGGATTTCGCGCAAGATCGCGGCGGGAGCGCGCAGACGGCTCGCCATGTCATCGATGGTCTCGCGAAGATCGGTAAGATTCCGCTCGATCGCGGTGAGCAGCGACGCCCCCGCCGCTGTCACGCGCTCGTGCAATTCGGTCCGGCTGGGAACAGCGATTTGCGCCGCCGCGGTCGGAGTCGGCGCGCGGAGGTCGGCGACAAAATCGGCAATCGTGTAATCGACTTCGTGGCCAACCGCGGAGATTACCGGAATCTCGGAATTGTAAATCGCGCGGGCGACGATTTCCTCGTTGAACGCCCACAAATCTTCGAGCGAGCCGCCGCCGCGGCCGACGATTAGCACTTCCGCGCGCGCATCGCGATTGAGGTCGGCGATCGCGTCGGCGATTTCGCGCGCGGCGCCGTCGCCCTGCACCTTGGCGGGGCGGATTATCACGTGCAGGTTCGGGAAGCGGTCGAGCAGCACGCGCAGGATGTCGTGGAGCGCGGCGCCTCCCCGCGCCGTGACGACTCCGACCGTGCGCGGCATGAACGGAAGCGGCCGCTTGTGCGCTTCATCGAATAGCCCTTCCGCCGCAAGCCGCTTCTTCAATTGCTCGAAGGCGAGCGCCAGCGCGCCCGCGCCGCGCGGTTCCATCTCCTCGGCGTAGAGTTGCAATTGGCCGCGCGCCTCGAAAATGCTCACCCGGCCGCGCACGATTACCTCGATTCCGTCCTCCGGTTTGAAGCGAAGGCGGGAGAAGGCGCTCCGGAACATCACGACGTTAATCGCGCCGCGCTCGTCCTTGAGCGTGAAGTAGAAGTGATTCGAGGCGGCCAGGCGCGCATTGGAAATTTCGCCCGCAACCCAGTATTCGCCGAGGTTCTCGCCGAGTACATCGCGGACCATTCGCACCAGTTCCGACACGGCGATCGGACTGGTCCGGCCGCCGCGCGCCCGCAATTCAGACTCGACGCTCATGCGGCATCAATTTATCAGAATGAATCGAACGGCACCTACGATGCGGACGGCCGCAAGACCGGCCTCGCCGCGCTTTTCGCGGACGGCGCAATGTGCAAGGATTTCGCTCAGCCATCCCCGATAGCGGGGAGGTTCGAGCAAGGAGCTAATGCGATGGGACGAGCTGATGGCGGCGAATTGGTCGCCCGCGTAATGCAAGAAAACGGCGTGAAGTACTGCTTCGGGATCAACGGCGGGCATCTGTTCCCGATTCTCGCGCAATTGCGCGCCCATGAAATCAAGCTGATCCACATGCGGCACGAGCAGGCCACCGCCTACGCCGCCGACGCCTACGCGCGTTCCACGGGCACGATGGGGGTGTGCATGGTCACGGCGGGATGCGGCCTCACCAACGCGGTCACCGGGCTGTGCCTGGCGGGATTGACCAACAGCGCCGTGGTCTGTATTTCGGGGCAGCATCCCAATACCGAGGACCATCTCGGTTCGTTCCAAGAGGCCTACGGCTCGGAAGTGGTGGGGAGCTTCTCGAAGTTCACCAAGCGCGTCACCGATTGGTCCACGATCCAATTCGATCTGCGCTCGGCGTTTCGCGAGGCGATCTCGCCGCCGCAGGGCGTCGCGCTGGTCGAAATCCCGCAGAACATTCTCTACGACTCCAACGACGAGAGCCGCCAGCGCAAGGGCGCGCGCCGCTTCACCGTGGACGACGTGCGCGCGGGAGGCGACCCGGCCAAGATCGATCGCGCGATCGAAATGCTCGCCGCGGCGGAGCGCCCGCTAATCGCGTGCGGCGACGGCGTCTTCTGGTCGCAGGCGGGGCCGGAAATGCGCGAGTTCGTCGAGCTGACGCACATCCCGATTTACGCGCGGCGGGCGGGACAGGGCGTCGTTTCGGAGGAGCACAAGCTTGCGATTCGCGGCGCATTCAAAAAATCGTTCACCGGGCGCGCCGACGCGGTCCTCGCAATCGGGTTCCGCTTCTGGAGCGGCGAGCATTTCGGCCAGCCGCCCACTTGGACCGACCAGGCAAAATACATTCAGGTCGATCCGACGCCGACGCGAATCGGATGGCAGGGCGCGGCGGATCTGCCGATCGTCGGCGATCCGAAAGTCGTGCTGCGGCAAATGATCGATCGAATCAAGGCGCTCAAGCTCGATTTCTCCAAAAATAAGGACTCCGCCTGGATTAAGGAAGTATGGGAAGCGCGAACGCGGTTCGACAACACGATCGAGGAACAGAACCAGAAGGCGGCGAACGCGATGCCGATTCATCCGGCGCGCCTGTGCGAGGACTTAATCGCGGTGCTCGACAAGAACGCGACCACCGTGATCGATTCGTTTACGCTGTCGGGCTGGATGAGCCGCGCGTTCACCTGCCGTTTCATGGGCCAGGTCATCGATGCGGGCCCGCTCGCTCCCGTCGGCCACGGCGTCGGCATGGGAATCGGCGTGCAGCTTGCGCGTCCGGGACAGCAGGTGGTGGTAATCAGCGGCGACGGCGGACTCGGAATCGGCGGCTTCGACATGGAGACGGCCGCGCGCTACAAGCTCCCGGTAATCGTCGTCCTGTGGAACAACAGTTCGTGGGGGCCGAACTTCGATCAGATGCCGATGCTGATGGGGCGGTCCGATCCGTTCAATATGCTGCCCAACATCCGGTACGACAAAATCTTCGCGGAGATGGGATGCCACGGCGAGCAGGTCGAGAAGCCCGAACAGATTCGGCCGGCGCTGGAGCGCGCGTTCAAGTCGGGCAAGCCGGCGATGATCAACGTCATCGGCGACGTAACGGTCGGCAACGCGACACTCGGCGGCAATCTGCTGGGTTCGACGGGCTCGAAGGGGTAGGCGCGGAGCGGCTAATTCGTCACGCTTCGGGTACCCCGAGGTCGCGGCAAATTTTCCGCGCAAGAAAGTCGTTAACTTCGCGATGGCGCGGAACGGAAGAAGTCAGCCGGAGAAGGCGATTGATGTAAATCGTGTGGTTTCCGCCCTCTCGAAAGAATTCGCAACCGTGCCGCTCCAGGTGACGGATCAGATCGCGCCGTTTCATCGAGCCTCAAGCTCGATTGTTTCCCGAATCACGCTTGCGCCACGGATCGCTTCTTCCGCCATCGCGCGATTGGCCTCAAGTACGAGAACTACCGCCTCTTTGAGGCTGCGGCGAGCTTTGGCTAGGGTCGGCTCCTGAGAATTGGCGCCGGGAATTTCCTCCGCGAATGCGATATAACCTTCCGGCACCTTCCGAAAGACGGCGGTGAAGCGAATTGAGCCTGCGCGCTCCGTAGAATCGGGCTTGCGGACGGTCTTTTGCGCCGAGTTTCTCATGCGCAGCCATCGTATCACACGATCGCGCCGGCTACGACCGATGAATCGAAAGAACGCCCCTTCCGCGCTAGACTGAAGGTTGGAGGCCGTACCTCGCCATGAAACTTAAATCAACGCTTCCGATTCTTGCGCTCGCCGCGGCGCTCGCCGCATGCAAGAGCGTCCCGCCCTGCCCGCCGGGAACGCAATTGCGGGGCGAGGGACCGCCCAACGGCTCGGAAATCGCTTGCGTGAAGACGGTCAACGGGAAAGAGGTGAAGGACGGCCCGTTCATCCTCTATAGCTTCAACGGATCGAAAACGATTCAAGGCTACTACCGCGACGGCAAACAGGATGGCGAATGGACGATGTGGTATGACAACGGGCAGAAGAAATCGGTCGATCGTTACCAGGGCGGCGTGCAGGAGGGGAAGCACGTCAGTTGGTACTCGAACGGCAGGCTCGACGCGAAGGGGCAATACAAAAACGGCGAGAAAGCCGGCGTGTGGAAGCGATGGGACCAGTACGGTTTCAAGAACTGGGAAGAAACTTACAAGGACGGCAAGAAGATTTCCTGACGCTCCGCGAGCAATGACGTGGCCGAAATAGTGAAAATCATCCGCGCCGATCTTGCCAATCCGGCGCATGGCGCCGCGCTGGTCGAAATGATCGATGCCTACATGCGCGATCCGATGGAACTCGGCGCGCCCGCCCCGGAACCCGTGAAGCGCAACCTCGTGCCCGGCCTGCGGGCGAATCCGTCGTGCCGCGTGCTGCTCGCGTATCGGGGCGACAAACCGATCGGCTTCTCGATCTGCTTCATCGGATTTTCGACTTTCAACGCGCGTCCGCTGGTCAATATCCACGATATGTTCGTCGATGCGACGGCGCGCGGCGCGGGAATCGGGCGGATGCTGCTGGACGAAGTCGAGGCGATGGCGCGCGAGATGGGCTCCTGCCGGATTTCCCTCGAAGTTCGCGAGGACAACATTCGCGCGCGCGGCGTTTACCGCAAGTTCGGCTTCGACGTGGCGCGGATCGAACCCGCCCACGTGACGATGGAATTCTGGTGGAAGCCGCTGTGATCATGCCCGCCGCCTTCGACTTTCAGGTTGTAGTCATCGGTTAATTGAGCCAAAATCTGGCGGAGCCGGTACGATCGATCATCCGTAATACCGGGGAGGACTTGGCATGAATAAATTATCGGTTCCGGTAATCGTTTTATTTTCGGCGATGCTTGCCGGTTGTGGAGCTTCATACAATGGCGCCGCGACGCAAGCCGCGCTTAATGGAAATCGCCTGACCGTAGGCACCGTCCAGAAAAATATCCGCAAGGGAATGACCGCCGCCGAGGTCGCGCAGGTCCTCGGTTCGCCGAACATCGTCACCAGCGGAGACCACGGCGCCGAGACCTGGGTTTACGATAAAATCGCAACCGACAAAGTTAATTCCGACTCCAGCGGCTATTGGTTTTTTGTCGTCACCGGCGGAACCGCCGGTTCGAGCGCCTCGTCCACCAGCCAGCGCACACTGACGATCGTCATCACGTTCGACAAGGAGCGGAGGGTGACGGATCTCGCTTATAATTCGTCGCGCTTCTAGCCGGAAGTGGCGTGCATGAAGCTTCTGCGCGGGGGCATAACCGCCTTATGCTTGCTGTTCCTGGCCGGCTGCGCCTCTCAGGTTCCGAAGAACTTGATGCAGCCGGCGGACAATGCGCTGAAGCTCCGCGAAGAGCAAAGCCGCCGCTATGACACCGCCAATCAAACTCAACTGCTCTCGGCGAGCGCGGCATTGCTTCAGGACATGGGTTTCAACATCGATGAGATCAACAAGGAACTGGGCGTCATCACCGCATCCAAGATGCGGAGCGCCGTTCGCGCCGGGCAGGTGACTACGAACATCCTGGTGGCCGCACTCACCGCCGCGGCGGGAAGCCCGTTGATACTGCCGGCCGATAAAGAACAAAAGATGCGCGCCGGCATTGTGGTGCGGCCCCTCGGCGACGGTAAAAGCACGGTGGTGCGCGTCACATTTCAACGAATCGTGTGGACCACGCAAGGAACGGTGAGTACGCAGGAAATGCTCGGATCGGATCAAATCTACATTGAGTTCTTCGACAAGCTCTCGAAGGCGGTATTTTTGCAGGCACACGATTTATGAGACGCGGACCATTAATTTTCCTCGGCATCGCACTCGCAGTGATCGCGGCAGGATGCGCGTCAACTCAGGATCGCCTGCTGGACACCAACGTCGATCAACTCAAGATCAGGAGCATCGAGACCCGCACATTCGACACCTCCGATCGGATCGCGGTTCTGCGCGCCACGATCTCGACGCTACAGGACCTCGGCTTCGTAGTCGATCGGGCCGATAGCGATTTGGGAGTCGTGACCGCCACAAAACTCGCCGGTTATACGGAGCGGGCAACGGTTACCGTCCGTCCAAAGGGAAAGAAGCAGGTCGCCGTGCGGGTGAACGTTGAATATAACGAAACGGCCGTCCAAGACCCGAAGGTTTATCAGGAGTTCTTCACCGCGCTCAGCAAATCGCTATTCTTAAGCGCGCACAAAATCGATTGAGCGCAAGGGGGCACCTGCCTCGTGCGGCTCGGCCCCGATAACGTGGCGATGGAATTCCGGTGGAAGCCGCTGTGATTGCGAGCTCGATTATTTCTCGCGAAGCTCCAGCGCCACGTGTTCGCGCAGCCAGGGAACCAGTTGGTCGAACCGGAACTGGTTGGCTTCGTAAAGTTTTGAAATAAATCGATAGGTTTCGTTGGCGCCCGCAGTGAGCCGCGCGCCGTTTATAGCAAGAAAAACATACGTGGCGGCAAATGCGGTTCGCTTGTTGCCGTCGATAAACGGATGGTTCTGCGAGAGGCTTTCCCAGAGCGCCGCGGCTTCCTCGATCACATCGGTGTAATATCCCGTCTGCGGGCGAAATAGTGCGGCTTCCAGTAGTCCGTAATCTCTAACTCCGTGGAGGCCGCCGTACCGATCTATCTGGTCGGCGTGGATAGCAATCGCTTCCGCCGGCGTAAGGTAGTCGCTCATTCAGCGAGCTTCTTGTAAAGCGGGGCGTACTTTTCATGGCTGGAAACATAGGCCGCCATCACATGAGAGCGCGGCTTTGCGCCTTTATGCTTCTCAATTAGATCGGAAAGCGCCTCGTCCACCAGCGACTGTAACTGCCGTCCTTCTTTCCGGGAAAGAGCGCGCACGGAGGACAATGTTTTCGAATTGACCTGCGTCGCAAATTTTTCGCGGATCTGGGCCATATCGGTACTCTTATACTACGTCAATTTCATCATGATCAATCATGAAATTCCATGACCATCGCTCCGCGCTATGGAGTCCGGCGGCGTCAGATCACGCCCTCGTTCTTCAACGCTTCAAGCTGCGCCGCGCTGAGACCGAGCAAGTCCCCGTACACTTCCGCGTTGTGCTGGCCGAGTAGCGGCGCGGCGGAAATTTCCGCGGGAGAATCGTCCAGGCGCACCGGACAGCCGGGAATCTCGAGCGCGCCGCGCACGGGATGCTCGATCTTCGCGATCATTCCGCGCTCGCGCAGATGCGGATCGTCGAGCAGTTCTGTGGTATCGAGGACCGCGCCGCACGGGATTCCGGCCGCGCCAAGCGTCCGCATCACCTCATGCTTGTCGCGCGCCGCCGTCCATTCGCCGACGATCGCCGCGACTTCCTCGACCGCCTTCGCCCGTTCCGGCCCCGAGAGCCGCACCTTGGACAGGAGATCGGGCCGGTCGATCGCGCTGCCCAGCGCGATCAACATTTCGGGGGTGGTGCAGAGGATGAAGCAATAATCGTTGTCGCCGCCGGGAGCGCATTTGAAGATGTTGCCGACCGGAGCGCCGGAGACGGGATTGCCCGCGCGCGCCACGGGTTGCTTCGTGAGGTACGTCGCCATCATCGGCACGCGCACGAAATTGACCACCGCCTCCTGCATCGAGACTTCCACCCGCTGGCCGCGTCCGGTCCGTTCGCGCTGGATATACGCGGCGAGCACGCCGACGGCGGCGTGCATCCCCGTTCCGGTGTCGCCGATCGTCGGTCCCGGCTTGAGCGGAGGCGCGCCCGCCTCGCCCGTAACCGACATGGCGCCGCCGGCGGCCTGCGCGATCATGTCGAAGCTTTTGAATTTGCTGTAAGGCCCGGTTGTGCCGAAACCCTTTATCGTCAGATAGATGAGGCGCGGATTGATCTCGCGCATCCGCTCGTAGCCGAGGCCGAGTTTCTCAATCGCGCCAAACGCATAGTTCTCGGCCAGGATGTCGGCCTTTTTGACCAGATCGAAAAGAATCTCACGGCCGCGCTCGCTCTTGAGATTGAGCGTGATCGCGCGCTTGTTGGCGTTCAGCAGGATGAAGTAGTACGAATCGGCGCCGGGCTGCTCGCTAAGCAGCCAGCGCCCCTGCTCGCCCATCTTGGGCGGCTCGATCTTGATCACGTCGGCGCCGAGCCACGCGAGCATCTCGGTGCATGACGGCCCCGCCTCGAACTGGGTGAGGTCGAGGACTTTGATTCCCGCCAGCGCTTTTTCCATTGCCGATCTCCCGGAGGACGAAACCACAGATTACGCGGATTTCACCGATTTAGGAAATTGGACGCGCCCGAATCAGATTCGCTCTGGCAGAATCCGAAAACGGCGATTGCGGCCGATCCGGTAGGTCTCAAAATCGTTGTGATCGATGCTCATGATAGTGGTAAGCCGCTCGCGCTCCGCCAGCCGGACCAACGTTGCATCTGCGAAATCCATCGGACGATCGTGGTAGCGGGCCATCAATGCGTTCAGTTCCGGCATGTCCGCATCGCCGATGGCAGCCACCGTTACCGCTCCGGAGCGAAGGAACGCCCACGCCGCCTCAACTTCGCGGCGATTATCTCCAACCAGATGGAACAACTCGGCGAGGACGGCGGCGGAAGTGAGAAGCGGCAGTCTGACAGCGGCAAACACCTCGGCGCATGCTCGATGCCATCGATCGCCGCGATCGAGCAGCGCCAGAATCGCGCCGGTATCAATGAGGCCGCTGGGATGCATAACGGCGGGTAAGCCGCTTCCGAATCGTCCGCCGCGCTTGTTCGGCGCGCAGCGGATTGCGTCCATTCAATGTCCCGATTGCCATGGCCGCCGCCGCGTGCAATTGCCGCTGGGCCAACTCGTCATCGCCGTTGGCGATCTTCTCGGCCTTTATCCATTCATCGACAATCGATTCCAGAAGGGAGGCAACGGATCGGCTGGTCCGCCGCGCCGCGTTTTCGAGTTCTTCCTTTGTCCGCGCCGATACGCGCCAGCTATATACCGCTGTCTTCGCCATTGCACTACAGTGTAGTGCAATAAGCTGATTAGGTCAAGATAAACGCGCCCGCTCACGGATGATTGACTTCGCAACCGCCGCCGGTCTTAAGTGGCGATGGCGTCCAGCGCGGAGTGCGCGCGGGCCAATTCAAAATCGAGGGATATACCGATGGCGCGGCTGGTCAGACACGAAAAAAATTCCCCGTACGAAGTTCCGGAAGGCACCGAATTGCCGGTTTATATTTGCGCGTGCGGCCTGTCCAAGAACAAACCGTTTTGCGACGGCTCGCACAAAAAGACCCGCGACGAGAATCCCGCCGACCTCTATCTCTACGACGATACCGGCCGCGCCCGCGTCAAGACCGAATATTAGCCGCCGCTGCCATCAGCCCTTGTACGCCGCATCCCGACGCCCGCGGCGGTGAGCAACGCGCCAATTAAGCATGGTGGTTCACACGCCGCGGGTGCCGGGCGGCCAGATGTGCTTGTGCATTTGGAGTTGCATCCGCGCCGGGAGGCGATCCTCGAGCAGCCATGCGGCGAGTGCGGCGGGATCGAGCACGCCGAACACGGGACTTAATAGGATTGCTCCCACGCACGCGGCGAGACCGCGCGAGGCGATCGCCGCGCGCGCCCATTCGTAGTCGGCGCGGTCCGCAACCACGAACTTGATTTCGTCGCGCGGCGTCAGATGTTCGAGATTGCTCCACCGGTTGCGTTCGCATTCGCCGCTGCCGGGGCATTTCAGGTCCATGATCTTTATCGCGCGCGGGTCGAGCCGGCTCACATCGACCGCCCCCGACGTTTCGACCATCACCGTCTGGCCCGAATCGAGCAGCATTCGCACGAGCGGATAGACGCCCTCCTGCAAGAGCGGCTCGCCGCCGGTGATCTCGGCCAGATCGCATCGGTAGCCGCCGATTATTCCGGCGATTTCGGCGACTCGCATTTTGCGTCCTTCGTAAAAGGCGTACTCGGTATCGCACCATTTGCAGCGCAGGTTGCATCCCGTGAGCCGCACGAAGACGCACGCGCGCCCGGCCTGGGTCGATTCGCCCTGGATGCTGTAGAAAATCTCGTTGATATGGAGCCGCTCGGAATCCATGCCAATCGCTCGCGCACGCCGATCTTCTCAATCCCGGAGCGGCGCGGCAACTCCGCCACGCCCGGATAAGGAAATCTTTACATGGCGGGAATGCGGTTATAGGATGTTGGACTCGGCTCTTGTCCGGCTAACCAACCATGAGGCAGAGAGACCTCCTATCGTTCCGAAAATTGCTCGAAGGCCGGAAACGCGAAATTTTGCTGGAGGCCGAACGCGCCGTCGGCACGATGAACGGCGATGAATTGCCGTTTGCCGACCCGACCGACCGCGCCGCGCTCGAATCGGATCG
Source organism: Binataceae bacterium (SeqCode) (assembly GCA_050736715.1). GTDB lineage: Bacteria > Desulfobacterota > Binatia > Binatales > Binataceae > Binatus. Next base: position 10,453 of record JBOHWK010000055.1, read on the forward strand.
CAATTTCCTACTCCGGATGAAGGACCGCGAGCGAAAGCTCCTCGGCAAGATCGACGAGGCCTTCGGCCGGATCGAAGACGGCTCGTACGGACGGTGCGGGGAATGCGGCGCCGAGATTGGCCTCCAGCGGCTCCGCGCGCGGCCGGTCACCACGCTTTGCATCGGATGCAAATCCGATCAGGAAGCGCACGAACAAAAGAACTGAACGCGCCCGCCTCGCGGCGCACCCGGCGGCAACATGAAAGTCAAAAAAGCGGTGATCGTCGCGGCCGGGATGGGCACCCGGATGCTGCCGGCGTCGAAAGTGATTCCCAAGGAAATCCTGCCGGTGGTGGACACGCCCGCGATTCAGGTGGTCGTCGAGGAGGCGATCGCTTCGGGAATCGAGGAGATTGTCATCGTCATCAGCCCCGGCAAAACCACGGTCATCGATCATTTCAATCAAGCCGAGGAATTGGAGCGGCACCTCGAAGAGCGCGGCAAGCACGGCATTCTGGAGGCCGTGCGAAAGACCAATTCGCCCGCTAAAATCACGATCGCCGAGCAAGCGCGCCCGCTCGGACTTGGCCACGCCGTCTTGCAGGCGCGCGATGCGGTTGGCGGCGAGCCGTTCGCCGTGATGCTCCCGGACGACATTTTCGATTGTCCGCGGCCGTGCCTGCGGCAACTTCTGGACGCCGCCGAGAAGCGCGAATCTCCGGTGGTGGCTCTCCAGCGAGTCGCGCACAGCGAAGTCTCGAAGTATGGGATCGTCGATGCGAAGCGGGTGGACCAACGGCTGTATGAACTGCGCTCGATGGTCGAGAAGCCGGCGCCGGACCAGGCGCCGAGCGATCTCGCGATCATGGGGCGCTACGTTCTGACTCCGGAGGTTTTCGATTTGCTCGCGCGGGGCAAGCCGGGCGCGGGCGGCGAGATTCAGTTGACCGACGCGCTGATGGAATTGGCGCGGCGGCGCAAAGTTTACGGCTACGAATTCGAGGGCGCGCGCTACGACCTGGGCGATCGGGTCGGTTTCATTTCGGCGCAGGTGGGATTCGGCTTGAAGCGGCCCGAGCTCGCGGAACGGTTGCGCGCCTACCTGAAGTCGGTTATCTCGCAGTAGTAGAGGATTTCGATCCTCAGGATGGGGCAGTAGCTCAGTTGGGAGAGCACCACGTTCGCAACGTGGGGGTCGAGGGTTCAAATCCCTTCTGCTCCACCATCCAGTCTCTTAGTTTTCGCGCCTGTCGGAGAATCTCTCGATATCCGCGCGTGTGCGTGCGATTTTGCTAGGTCCGTCTCGATACAGAAGGTGGGGCGGAGGCGGACGAATCTCAGCAGCGGCATTTGCCCGCGAGTCTGCCGGGTGTGGGAATCGATCCGCGTGCCAAGGAGGGCGTATCTCATGACCCGCCTTATAAACGCGCCGCGACGCTGCACAAAGGATCGCCGACGACCGATGACGCCGATCGCGTTCTCCTGACGCGGCAAAGATAGATAATTCGGGAGAGGTGTCAATCCCACGGCCGATCGGAATACCAGCGCGGCTTGGCAAGGCATCTAATCGCCGGAACGCCGCACTCGCGAAAAGTGGGTGCGGCGATTTTTTGGCGTGAAGCGGCCGGGGCGTGAATCAGCGGATGCCGAGCGCTTGTTTCTGTGCGCTCCAGAGCCGGGGCAGATCGACCCGGCGAGTGAGGCCGATCGCAGTAAGGTCCGGCGGCTGGCGGCCTTCGGCGATCGCCTCGGCTATTTTGGGTGACAGAAACCCAAGCCGGATGAGCCGCCGGACGGACCGAACATCGATCCCCTCGCGCTTGGCAAGCTCGCCGACCGATTGTACGCGACCCGAAACCAAGTCGTCTGACCATTTGCAGGCGCGGGCCACAGCCTTGAGCAGGGGCAAGTCGATCCGCGTGGGCGCGGAGTCTTCCTCAAGCACCATCCGCATCTCGACGCCGCGCCGCTTCATCTGCATCGGAACAAACTTGGTGAGAGCGATGTGGCTCTGCGGCATGCCGTCACATTCTTCGGCCGGTAAGATTGGCAGCTTGAGCGATACCTTGATGCCATCGCGGTTCAGTTCGACACAATCGATGACCTCAGCGAGCGCCAAACGCGACTCACTGGAGCACCCGCAGCATGGCCAAAGCCACGGCTTGAGCGCCGCGACGGTGCGTCGGCTCTGGCGGCGGCACGGGCTCAAACCGCACCTGGTCAAGACCTTCAA
>JBOHWK010000056.1:0-7783 GCA_050736715.1 Binataceae bacterium (SeqCode)
CCGCCGCCGCCAACGCTGACCCGATCGCGCAACTGAACCGCAAACCAACCCTCGAACAATCCATCCTAACGCTCCAAAAGGAAGCCAAGTTCTTGCTATTCAGCCATTTTTCCGCACCCTGTTAGGCTCGTGACCAAATTGTGGCCGACCCGAATGGACTCACCCCTCCAATCGACGTTCAAAGGATCGAGCAACAGAGCGAACTCGCGAGCCAGAAACCAAGGATGGAGTGGTGCGTCAATCAATGAATCATAGACCAGCAGGACCGGCACGATCATCGACCAAATTTGAAGATCCTTATCCTCAGGCTTCCGATTGCCCAGTGCGAAGTCACGAATCGAACCTGCAAGCTGCGCCACGCCCTTCCGTTTGCAGTCTTTTCCGCTCACGGCCGCTCCATACTTGCTTCGGAGAAAAGCGATATAATCCTTCGAGGGACCTTCGATCTTATCTTCTCTCATCCATACGGCTTTTGTTTCAATGAAAGCAGTTCTGTCGACGCAATCGAGTATCGCGTCTGCAAGCTCGACCTCGCCTTTACCCCGAGCGTGCCCTTTCGGCACACACCAGAGTCGGCGCGTGAGTCCCGATCCGGTGGCGTACATCCGCTCAAGGCGCGCGAGACAGTGGCTCTCGAAAACTTCACCAAAATTCCGCAATGCGTCTTCGACATTAGTTGCTTCGAACAGCGGGCCAGTGGCCATTATTTCTGCGAGCCAAACTGGGTCCATGACAATTGCCAGGTCTTTACGAATTCGGAAGACCGGTCTCAGTAACAATACGCGGTGATCGAACGTTTCGAAGTCTGTTTGACTTGGCATGGTTTTTTCGCCCCAGAGTTGGGCGGTGAGTTCTGCGGCAGACTGTGAGCACCTGGCCATAAAGCGAGAAAGAAGCAGCGGCATTTCCTTTGTGACGGTATCCAACGGGTTAAAAGTCCGGCGAGCGAAAATCCGCTCAGTGCCGGGGTCAACGTCGATTCCCAAGCTGCGAAGCACGATTAGCAGTAGACAACAGTAATATTCGTCGACCTTTAGTCCCGTTTTGCTGTTAAACGATTCGCTGAACTTTGGATCAAGCTTGCAAATCCCCTCATAGATGAGGGCGCGACCACGGACAAACGCCTGGGTCAAGTCCGGCCCCTTCCCCGTTTCAGAAATCGATCTTCGGCATCGCGATAGCAGTTCCAATCTCCTCGCGGTCAAATCTCCGTCGGAGCGCATTTTATTACGATAGACGCGTTCAGCCCAAAGATTGCTAGCTATCAGGAGTGCCTTGCAGAAAATTTCGCGCTTTTTCAGATCGGTAACCATTTCATCACTCGATTCACCGTCTTGGCCGAACAGCGCTGCCCATCGAATCAATTCGATGAGTTGGCCACGGAATATGATCGAGAAGTTGGGATGTTGATTGATGAAGTCCGCAATCCGGGGAAGGGCACTGGGAGGAAACAGTGCGGTGACGAGCTGCCACTGCTTACGTAGATGCCTTTCAGGCCCGGTCCCTTGGCCTTCTAGCAGGTGGTCCGTAACAATCAAGTTTAGGAGCGAGCAATTCATGATCATTTCGGTTTTGTTGAGTTGCTGAAGCAGAGAACGCAGCAGGTAGATATCGGGCGACTTCTCGGGAAAAGCGGCGTCAAACGGAAGGAAAACGCCAACTTGATCGTCTATTGCATCAGCCATATCAACAGATTCTCCGGCCAATTATCGTGCTACGCAAGCAGAAGGTGTTTTGTTCTTGAACATCAACGACACACGGGCCTTACCGAACAGGAACGGAAAAGAGTCAAATCCGAGTACCGCTTTCTAACCGGAGATTCCGCTCGGAGCAGGCTGAGACGAGGAATTGCGATCACTCCCCTGCGGTCGGGTTGACAGACAGAGAACTAAAGGTCCGGGATGCCTCGCGCGGCAGCCACGCGCGGGCATGACACTTGAACGGAACGCCGGCGTATCGAGCAATCCAGTCACCCTCACCCGCCGTTCGTCTAATCGCTTCGCGAGCGGATAGCGACCTCTCCCGTGAAAATAACGGGCGAGGGATTTTGGAGGCCGCCGCGTCTTGTCCCGCGCTCCACAAGCATTGCGCGGTTCGGTGAATGAATCGGCGAGGAGGGCGAATCGCCTATGCGGATAGCTTCATCTTCCGGCGGCGCGCCTTCCGCAGCTCTTTGCGAAGCACCGTGCGCACTTCCGCAGCTCTTTGCGAAGCACCGTGCGCACTTCCGCGCCTACCGCCTCGGCGAGCGTGGGGCGGCGCAGATGCTCGCGGAGCGCGTCGTTAATCAAGGTCTGGTAGTTGCCGCCGTGCGCCGTGCGGACTTGCTCGCGAAATTCATCGACAATATCGCGGTCGAGCCGGATGGTTATCCTGACCTTGCCGGGAGCCAGCGGCAGCACGGGGCCGCGCCGGCCTTTGCTCAAATCGTACTCGCGTTTCATAACCGCTGGTCCTCGTATTGCGCGCGTTCCCGCGCGGCCGCTTTGCGGGCGGAAATTATCCGAACGGCGTTTCCGCGGATCGCATAGGCGACCGCAAGCACGCGCCCGTATGCGTCGATTCCGAACGTTACGAACCGATCTTCGTTGGGATGCTCATCCACAAGCGTAATCGCCCGGTCGTCGCCGAAAACTATCACCGCATCCAAGAACTCGACGCCGTGCTTGCGGAGATTCGCTTCCGCTTTGCCCGGGTTCCACTCGAACTCCGCCTCCCGCTCCGCCATCCAGTGTACATTGTACATATTCCGCTGCCTAATTCAAACGTCCCGCGCGCGGCTAATGCCCGGCGCTCCACAAGCATCGCGCGATTCGGTAAAACCATCGTAGCGACGCCCATGCGCGAAGACACCCACAAACTGGCCGCCGAGGCCGAGAAGCTGCGCGAGCGAATCGATCGCGCCAACTATCTCTATTACGTCCTCGACGCGCCGGAGATTTCCGATTCCGAATACGACGCGCTGATGCGCCGGCTCGAAGCGATCGAGCGGGAGCATCCCGAGGTTGCCACGCCCGATTCTCCCACCCAGCGCGTCGGCGCCAAGCCGTCCGAGAAATTCGGCGCCGTCAAACATCGCCGGCCGATGATGTCGCTGGCGAACGCGATGGACGCGGAGGAGATGCGCGAGTTCGACAAGAAGACCAAACGCTTCCTGAAGTCGGACGCCGACATCGAGTACGCCGCCGAGGTGAAGCTCGACGGCTTGGGGATCGAGCTGGTCTATGAGGATGGCCATCTCATCACCGGCTCGACGCGCGGCGACGGAATCAACGGCGAGGATGTGACCGCGAATATCCGCACAATTAAGAGCATCCCGCTCAGATTGATTCATCCCGCGCACGGCAGAATCCCGACGCTGCTCGAAGTGCGCGGCGAGGTGATTATCCCGCGCAAAGCTTTTGCGAAGCTCAACGAAGAGCGCGAGGCCGCGGGCGAGCCAACGTTCGCGAATCCGCGCAACGCGGCGGCGGGCGCGCTCCGCCAGCTCGATCCGAAAGTTACGGCTTCGCGTCCGCTGAATGCCTTTCTGTACGCGCCGGGCGTGATCGAGGGCGCCGAGTTCAAGTCGCAATGGGAGTTCCTGCACGGAATCAAGGCGCTTGGGCTCCGCACGAATCCGCTCTCGAAGCGATGCCCGAACGTGGAGGCGGTGCTCGAATATTGGAACGAGATCGGCGAAAGGCGCGACGGCCTCGACTACGACGCCGACGGAATCGTCGCCAAGGTCAATTCATACGCCCTGCAGGAGCAGTTGGGCGAGGTCTCGCGCTCGCCGCGATGGGCGATCGCGTACAAGTTCAAGGCGCAGCAGGCCGAGACATTGCTGGAGCGAATCGAGGTGCAGGTCGGGCGAATCGGCTCGCTGACGCCCGTCGCGAAGCTCAAGCCGGTGCCGCTTGCGGGCGTGACGATATCGAATGCCTCGTTGCACAACCTCGACGAAATCCGCCGCAAGGATATCCGCGCGGGCGATACTGTTTTAATCGAACGCGCCGGCGACGTGATTCCCTACGTGGTGAAGGTGACCAAGCCGGCAGATCCACGCGCCCATCCGTTCGCGATGCCGAAGCATTGCCCCGAATGCGGCGGCGCGATCGTCCACGAGGAGGGCGAAGTCGCCTACTTCTGCGTCAATGCGAACTGTCCGGCGCGGGTGCGCGAATCGATTCGCCATTTCGCGGCGAAGAATTGCGTCGATATCGAGGGGCTGGGCGACAAGCTCGTCGCGCAACTGGTCGAGAAGGGGATGCTAAAGGAACTCGACGATATTTATACGCTCACCAAGGAGCAGCTTGCGGGCCTCGAACGGATGGCCGATAAGAGCGCGCAGAACGTGCTCGACGCGATCGAAAAATCGCGCAAGACGAGTCTGGACCGATTGATCAACGGGTTGGGAATCCGCAACGCCGGCGAGCATACCGCCCATTTAATTGCGGCGCGCTTCCACACGATGGAGGCGCTTATCGATGCGAGCGAAGACGACTTGATGTCCGTGCGCGACGTCGGCCCGGAAGTCGCGCACAGTATCCGCGAGTATTTCGCCGAGCCGCGAAATCTGAAGGCGATACGGCGCCTGATGAAGGAGATCGAAGCGGCCCCGCCCGCCGAGATTCGCGGCCGCGCGGCGGTCCGCGACAAGACCTTCGTGCTGACGGGCACGCTACCCACGATGACGCGCGAAGAGGCCGAGCGCAAAATCATGACCGCCGGCGGGCGCGTCACGTCGTCGGTCAGCCGCAAGACCGATTTCGTCGTCGCGGGCGCCGAGCCGGGATCGAAGCTGCGCAAGGCGGAGGAGTTGGGAGTCAGCGTGCTCGACGAGAAGCAACTGCTTGAATTGCTCGGAGGCGAATGATGGCGGACTCGGCGCGCGCGCGGATGCATCTGGTGATTCGCGGCCGGGTGCAGGGCATCGGTTTTCGCTTCGCCGCATCCGACGAGGCATCCGCGATGGGACTCACGGGATGGGTCCGCAATCGGCCCGGCGGCGAAGTCGAAATTATCGCGGAGGGACGGCGGGAAACATTACAAATGCTGGCGAAATGGGCAAATTCGGGACCGCGAATGGCCCGCGTCGAATCGGTCGCGGAGGAATGGTCTGAGTTTGCGGACGAATTCGCGGACTTTAGGATTCGTTGATGGAGCGGCGGGCTTTAATGCGGCTCGGATATTAGATATACTTCAATTCCGCAGAGAGAGAGATTTGCCGGGCTTAGGCCCCGGAGAAATTTCGACCACGCTCTAACGCAAGGAGATAGGACCGAGATGGCTGTACCACCTGAGGCGGCCCGGCACACCGCCACGCCGCACGAATCCGCCGAATCGGGCGCGGGCCGCAAGCCGCCCATCCGCAAGGATCGCGTCGTGATCCGGTTCGCCGGCGATTCCGGCGACGGGATGCAATTGACCGGGATGCAATTCACGGCGGAATCGGCGCTGGCCGGCAACGATATCGCCACGCTGCCCGATTTCCCGGCGGAAATCCGCGCGCCCGCGGGGACGCTCGCGGGAGTGAGCGGCTTCCAGCTCAATTTCGCGAGCAACGAGATTTTCACCCCCGGCGACGAGCCCAACGTGCTGGTCGCGATGAATCCCGCCGCGCTCAAGGCCAACATCGACGACGTTCCGCCCAACGGCGTGATTATCGTCGATAGAGAGGCGTTCACCGATTCCAACGTAAAGCGCGCGGGATATTCCGATAATCCGCTCACCGACCATTCGCTGGCCAAGTTTCAGGTAATCGAACTCGACATCAGCAAGCTCACCACGCTCGCGCTTCACGGTCTGGGGCTGAACAATCGCGCCGCCTTCCGATGCCGCAATATGTTCGTGCTCGGAGTGCTGTCGTGGCTGTACCATCGCCCGATCCAGAGCACGATCAATTACCTGGAAACCCGCTTCAAGAAGACTCCCGAAGTTCTCGAAGCGAATCTCCGCGCGCTCAAGGCCGGTTACAACTTCGGCGAGACGACGGAATTGTTCGCCAGTTCCTACGAAGTGCCGCCCGCGCCGATCGCGCCGGGCATCTACCGCAACATCACCGGCAACAGCGCGACCGCGCTGGGCTTCGTCGCGGCGGCGGTGAAATCGGGCCGCCCGCTGTTCCTCGGCTCCTATCCGATCACGCCCGCAAGCGACGTGCTTCATGAACTCGCAGGTTACAAGAACTTCCCGGTCTATACGTTCCAAGCCGAGGACGAGATCGCCGGCGTCTGCTCCGCGATCGGCGCGGCCTTCGGCGGCGCGATTGGGATTACCACCACCTCCGGCCCCGGCCTCGACCTCAAGTCCGAGGCGATCGGTCTCGCGGTCAAAATCGAACTGCCGCTCGTGATTGCCAACATCCAGCGCGCCGGGCCGTCCACCGGGATGCCGACCAAGCCGGAGCAGGCGGACCTCCTGCACGCGATGTACGGGCGGCACGGCGAGTCGCCGATTCCGATTATCGCGGCGGCCACGCCCGCCGATTGCTTCGATTGCGCCTACGAGGCGATCCGAATCGCGGTCAAGTACATGACCCCGGTGATCCTTTTGGGCGATGGACAACTGGCCAGCGGCGCCGAGCCGTGGGCGCTGCCCGATCCGGATAAGCTGCCGCCGATCAAGGTCGAGCTTCGCACCGATCCCAAGGACTTCATGCCCTATTCCCGCGATGCGGAGACGCTCGCGCGGCCGTGGGCGGTGCCCGGCACCAAGGGACTGGAGCATCGGATCGGCGGGCTGTCGAGCGAGAACCTGACCGGCAATGTCAGCTATTCGCCCGCCAACAACGAATTGATGGTCCGGACGCGCGCCCGCAAGATCGCGGGAATCGCGCGCGAGATTCCGCCCACGCAGGTCTTCGGCGATCCGGCCGGCGGCGACCTCGTCGTGCTCGGATGGGGTTCGGCGTTCGGCCCGATTCGGGAGGCGGTGCGTCAGGCGCGCGCGGCCGGCAAACCGGTCTCGCAGGTCCATCTGCGCTACCTGAATCCGCTCCCGCGCGATCTGGCCGAGACGCTCCGGCGCTTCAAGCGCGTGATGGTCGCCGAGATGAACCTGGGACAATTGCTCAAGATGATTCGCGCGGACTACCTGATCGACGCGGTTGGATTCAACAAAATCCAGGGCCGCCCGTTCAAGGTCAGCGAAATTCTCAACCGAATCAACCGCGAATTGGAGGGTTGAACGATGGCTTCCATGCCGGCCCAAACTCAAACTCACGCTCCCCTTACCCGCACCGATTTCACCTCCGATCAGGAGGTGCGATGGTGCCCCGGATGCGGCGACTACGCGATTCTGGCCGCCGTGCAAAGGATCATGCCGGAGTTCGGCATCTTGCCCGAAAAGGTCGTATTCATTTCGGGCATCGGATGCTCGAGCCGCTTCCCGTACTACATGAATACGTACGGCTTCCATACTATTCACGGGCGCGCGCCGGCGATCGCGACCGGGCTTAAGGTCTCGCGCCCGGACCTCGACGTGTGGGTGGTCACCGGCGACGGCGACGGCCTGTCGATCGGCGGCAACCATCTGATTCACATCTTGCGCCGCAACATCGATCTAAAAATCCTGCTCTTCAACAACCGCATCTACGGCCTGACCAAGGGCCAGTACTCGCCCACCTCGGAGATCGGCAAGAAGACCAAGTCCTCGCCGATGGGCACCATCGACATGCCGCTGAATCCGCTCGCGGTGGCCCTGGCCGCCGAGGCCAGCTTCGTGGCGCGGGCGGTCGACACCGACCTGCCGTTCTTATCAAACGTCCTCGATCGCGCCGCTCGCCACAAGGGCTCCGTGT
>JBOHWK010000057.1:0-9600 GCA_050736715.1 Binataceae bacterium (SeqCode)
CGCCGCTCCGCTTCCAGCCGCAGACCAACCTCCGCGAACCCCCTGGAGGGCCAAGCTGAGGATTCATTCGGAAAGCGTCCGCTCCGCCAGAGCATCGAGCGCCGCGCCGCGCGGCGCGGCACACGATGCAGTAAGCTCCACGGCCACAACGCAGATTCCGGCCACGGCCTTTAAGAGTGAAGGCCGTGACCTCGAAAGGCTGGCCTCAAGGAGAATCGAATGAACCAACAACAACTACTGATGCTCGGCGGAGAGGTCGCCGACCTCATCGCTGCACTCCACACCAGAAGCGCTATCGCGGAGACGCTGCCGACCAAAATCCGACTCGCCAAACTGGAGGTAGTGACCGCCGCGATCGCCGAAGAACTCCTCGGGCTGATAACGCTGCTGCACACGGGCGCGCCGCGAGCCGGGCCGCTGGCCGAATAGCCTTCCGCGCGCCGGTCCTTGCACGCCGGGTCGAAACCAAGCGAGAATCCACGTCCGCGCGGAGCTAAAAGCGGGTCAGCGGCGGCGGTTCGCGCGCAGCGCCGCCGCCGCCACGACCTCAGGCAGCCCCTGCGGCCACCGAAAAACCAGGGGCACGAAACGCAGCCACGGCCCCGCTTGACGCACTTACATGGAAATTGGACGCTCATTCGATGCCTCGGATGCGGCGCGCGTTTTCCGAACGATTCGATTAACCTCGAAAAACTGCCGCCCGCGTGTCCGCGATGTGGCGGCCTGCTCAAGAGCGATACGGTTTCGTTCGGCGAACCGATTCCCGCCGATGTATTGGAGCGATGCGCGGAGCACTCCGCGCGCGCCGACTGCATAATCGTCGCGGGAACGTCGGCGACGGTCTATCCGGCAGCGGGATTCGCAATCGACGTGAAGCGGCGCGGCGGCGTTATGATCGAGGTCAACCTCTACGAATCGGAAATTTCGCCCCTCTGTGACATCAGCCTGCGCGGCGGCTCGGCGGAGCCTTGACCGGCGCCGCGGCAAGTTCCCGCTCAAGCACATATTGCTCCGGCGTGCGGGGGCTGATAGAAAGGGCTGGTTATGCCGCATATTCCCGTTCATCCGTCGGCGGAGAAGCGTCACCGCCAAAGCCTAAAGCGCGCCGAGCGCAACCGGACGGTCAAGACCAACGCGCGCGGCGCCGCCAAGGCCGCGGCGGAAACGATCGCGTCGAGTGACGAGACGAAAGCGCGCGAGAAATTGCGCCGCGCGATCAAGGTGCTGGACAAAGCCGCCGGCCGCGGCACGCTCCATCGCAATACCGCGCGCCGCAAGATCGCCCGCCTCTCTGCGGGATTTCACCGCAAGTTCGGCAAAATCGCGTAGCGTCGCGGCATCCCGTCAGGCCATCAAGTCGAGCAACAGCCCGGCGAGCGCGGTTTCGCGTTCCTTGAGCGTGCCGTTTTTGAAGCGCGCGTCGAGTTCGCACGCGCGGCCCGATGCGCGCTCCAGCCGCCCGATTCCATACCGCCGCGCGCCCTCGATCGCGCGCGCCACGATTGGGCTGTGCGGGGGGAATCCCAGCGCAGCCGCCGCGTCGGCCTCGCGCTTTTGCGCCGCGAGCATCGCCGCGGCGGCGGTCATCCGGCGGAGCGCCGGGACGATCTCGACCGCGAGGATTTCGATTGCGTCGCGGCTGAGCGCCGCCGCCCGCGCGATTTGCGCCAACGCCACGGCGGTGCGGCCTCGTGCGATGCTGTCGGCGATTTCGAATGCCTCCGGCATCCGGCGCGCTCCGGCCGGTTCGTCGAAATCGGCGGGCCGGAGCGAACGGCCCGGCGCGGAAAAAATTGCCGCCTTTTCGAGCGCGTTCGCGATCGCGGCCAAATCGCCGGCGTGGCGCGCGACGAGCGTTTCCGCCGCGCGCGAATCGAGCTTCAGGCCCATTCCGGCCGCGATCAGCCGCGCATATTGATCGAGCTGATTGTCGAACGGCCTCATGCAATTGACGGCGAGCGCGGACTTTTCCGCCGCGCGGCGGATTTTGGCCGGAGCGTTGTCGCGCTCATAGATTAGAATCAGATGATTATCGCCGGAGCGCGCATCCTCGATCGCGGCGGCCAGTTCCGTTTCGCCGCCGCGCGCCCCGGAATCGGCCGCTTCGCCGTCAGCCTCGCCGCCGCGCCGCGATTTCCCGATGCGGCACACGATCGCGCGCTTGGGAGCGAACAGGTCCGCCTCGCGCAATTCCGCCAGTACGGCGCTGAAATCGGTAATCGCCTGGAAGCCGCGGCGCTGAAAGCCGTCCCGCCGGAGCGCGCGAACCATCGAGTCGAGTACCTGCTCGCGGAGAAAAGCGTGCGGCCCGAAGATTATCGCCGCCGGCGGAATCGGGCGGCCGACCTCTGCCGCCCTCAAGTATGCGAGCGCGTTTTCTATTGCCATCCGAATCGCGCCTTGGGTCGCCTTCGCACGGCCGCGCTCAAGGGGTGCTAAAAGCCTTCGGCCATCTCGGCGTAGAGATTCTTCGCCACCTGCCGCATCACGAGATCCTGCGTCGCCGCGGACTCAACCTGAGCGGTCTGAACGTCGGGCAGTTGCGCAATGTCGCCGCCGCGCAAATTCTGCTGCAGGAAGCTCGGCGTGGTCGCGACGACCGTCTGCCCGACGATCGGAACGTGCTGGGTGTTGCTGACGCTGCGCGTGCTCCAGATGACCTGGTGCGTGCGCCGATCGGTCAGCGCGGCCGATACCGAAAGGGCTTCGCTGTAGATCGTCGGTTCGAGCGCCGAGTTGAAGTTGAGCGGCAGGTGGTTGTTGTACTTGATTCGGCCCGACAACTGGAGATCGGCTTGCGCCGGATCGTCCACCAGCTTCAGGCGATCGTGGTCCGCGACTTCGTCCTTGACGTAACGCATGAACTCGTCATTGATGCCGGTTACGCGGGTGCCGTTGGAGAAGAGCTTCACGTAAATCGTCCGCGCATTGGCCGGCAGCGCGTCGCCTTGGGCCGCGAAATGGTAGCCGCATCCGGCCATCGCGCAGGCGGCGGCGAACGTCGCGGCGAACATTCTAATTCGCGCCGCGATCAATTCGTTCTCCTCCCGGTTGCCGGTCTTCTCCCGCTGGCCGGTCTTCCCCTTTTTGCTTGAGGTCCAGCCGGCCCGCCAACTCGTCGAGGACGCCGTTGACGAAGCGGCCGGAATTGGCGTCGCCGTAGCGTTTGGCGAGTTCGATCGCCTCGTCGATCGTCACGCGCGCCGGGATGTCCTTCATTCGCATCAATTCGTACAGCGCAAGCAGCAAAATCGCATGATCGACCCGCGAGAGCCGGCCGACCGACCAATGTTCGAGCGCGCCCGCGATCAGCCGGTCGAGTTCCACGCGCTCGCGGCGCACGCCTTCGACCAATTCGGCGGCGAATTTACGCGCCGCATCGGCCGCCGGCGGCTCCGCGAAGACGAGCGCCAGGTCCTCGTTGGTTGCGCCGCCGCAGATGTCGATGCGGTAGAGCGCCTTGAGCGCCAGTTCGCGCCCCAAATGCCGAAGTCCCATAATCGTAAAAATCGTCCGTGAATCGTTCCGCGCCGCGTGCTCAGGTAATCAGCTTCAGCTCGGAGAACAAATGGCCGAGCTTTTCCTTCTTGGTCCTCAAGTACGCGATATTCCCCGGACGCGGCGCGACCTCGATCGGAACGCGCGACACGCTGACTCCGTAGCGCCGCAGGCTTTCGATCTTGTGCGGATTGTTGGTCAAAAGTTGGACTTCGCCCACGCCCAAGTCGCGCAAAATCTGCGCGCCGATCCCATAATCGCGCAAATCCTCATCGAAGCCCAGGTGCAAGTTAGCCTCGACCGTGTCCATCCCCCGGTCCTGCAGGGCGTAGGCGCGAATCTTGTTGCCCAGCCCGATTCCGCGCCCCTCCTGATGCAGGTAGATCACGATGCCCGCGTTGGCGGCCATGATCCGGTCGATTGCCTCCCGCAATTGCTCTCCGCAGTCGCATCGCGACGACCCGAACACGTCGCCCGTCAGGCATTCCGAATGGAGCCGCACGAGCGCGGGGCGCCCGCCGCCCACCGGCCCCTTGACGAGCGCCAGATGCTCGCTGCCGTCAACAGTGTTGCGGAAGACCACGGCGCGCAGCACGCCGCCGCTTATCGGAAAGGGATGCTCCGCGACGCGCCGCACCAGGATTTCATTGGTGAGGCGGTGGGAAACGAGGTCCTTGATGAAACAGACCGGCATCGAATGGCGCGCGGCGAATTCACGCAGTTCGCGCAGGCCGGCCGCCTCGCCATCCTCGCGGAGGATCGTACACAGGGCCGCCACCGGTTTCATCCCCGCGCAGCGGACCAGATCGACCGCGCCCTCGGCGCGTCCGCTGCGCATCATCACGCCCCCGCGCAGCGCCATCAGCGGCAGCACATGGCCCGGCATGACGAGGTCTTCCGGGCCGGTGCCGCCGGCGGCAACCACTTGAATCGTCCGCGCACGATCGCCGGCCGAGATTCCCGTGGTGACGCCCGCGCGCGCTTCGATCAGCGCGCCCGCCTGTTCGCGCGAATTGCCGTTCTCAGTGGAGGTGGCGAGCGGGATGCCCAACTCGCGGAAGCGATCCTCGGTAATCGCGGCGGAAATCACGCCGCGCGCCTCGCGCGCCATGAAATTGATGTGGGCGGGGGCGATCTTCTCCGCCGCCATCACCAAGTCGCCCTCGGCGTCCTCGCGCTCCTCGGCCATCATCACGGCCATTTTGCCGCCGCGCAGAATGGAGAATATTTCGTCAAGGGCGGCCGATGCCATCGGTTCCACTTCCAAAGCGGTAATTCTATCATCGGCGCTTGGCCTTAACCAGCGCCGGCGCAGCCGCCGTGGAACCCCGGCCGCATAGTGTGGTAGAACCAGCGGAAACCCGCTTATGGGAGGAGAGGACACATGGCTTCGAATGCGCCCTCGACGGCATCAAGATAATCGATCTGACCAAGCTTGCGGCCGAGTGACGGCCTGCCTGCGCCAGCGCGGGCCGAAACTTGCCAAACCGGGCGGGTTGCGGTACCTACCAGCCTGTAGGGGTTCCGGAAGATGCGATTCATGCCGCACGCTTTGATTCTACCGGCGCTTTTGATTGCCGGGACGCTGGCGCCGGCGCCAGCGGTGTTGGCGGGCGATCCGACGCCGCAACTTAGCCGCCGCTTTATCGTCGAGCCGAATCAGCTTCCCGGTTTGTTGAAGCGAGGCGGAGTAGTTCTATTGTCCGCGCAATCCAAGGGTGAAGTGGCGGAAGCCGGGTTCGTGAACAATGCGATCCCGATCGATGTGGACGCCCTGACGACGATGAGCGAGATTCCGGGAATCTTCTCCGATAACGCGGCGTGGGACGAGTATATCGGAAGCTTCGGAATCGATAACCGGAGCACCGCGATCGTTTATGACGACGGCGAGCTAAAGTTCGCCTCTCGGGTCCGGTTTCTCCTCAATTATTTCGGTGTCCGCCGCACCTTGCTGGTGAATGGCGGCTTCAATGCGATGGCGCGATCGATTTCGGACGGGCGGCTGACCCTTACTTCGCCGGGCACGCCGTCCACGGCGACATTCGACGTGAGCATCAAGGACCAGCCGATTCATCTGGTGGATCAGGCAACCGTTTTGGGAGTTCTGGGTAATCCCGCGGTTAGCCTGGCCGATGTCCGCACACCGGCGGAGTTTGCCGGCTGCCTGCTTTTGCCCGGAATCGATCGGGGCGGCCATATCCCGGGGGCGAGAAACCTGCCGATCGAGGAGCTTCTTACTTCCCAATCCGGGGCGGAAAGCGGCTTGATCGCATTCCTCGATCGTCCGGGCAAATTGAACTCAACCTTCCGGCAATTCCAGCTTCGGCCGAACGATAGGATAATCGTGTACTGTCAGGACGGCGCAAAATCTTCGCTTGCCGCCACTGCGCTGATAGACGCAGGGTATAAAAATGTATCGCTTTACTATCTGAGCTACCTCGATTGGCAATCCAATCCTGACAACCTGGTGGAATCGATTGCTCCGTGCCCGTCCGATTAGACTGAATTAAGGAGAATGACAATGGCTGCGACCGCGCCGCTCGACGGCATCAAGATAATCGATCTGACCAAGCTTGCGCCGGGACCGTTCTGCACGATGATCCTGGCCGACCTCGGCGCCGACGTGCTCAAGGTCGAGGAGCCGGGCGCGCCGGCCGGACGGCGCGCGGCGCAGGCGGGTGCGGCCGGCGCGGTCAATATCGCGGCGGGCTTCGGCGGCTCGCCGTTCAACGCGCTCAATCGCAATAAGAAGTCGATCGGAATCAATCTCAAGAGCGCGCCGGGCAAGGAAATCTATTTCAAGCTCGCGCGCACCGCCGATATCGTCGTCGAGGAATACCGGCCCGGCGTGGCGAAGCGGCTGGGTATCGGCTACGACACGCTCAAGCAGGACAATCCGAAGCTCATCTACTGCGCTATTACCGGATACGGACAGACCGGGCCGTACCGCGACTTGGTTGGCCACGACTTGAACTATATTTCGGCCGCGGGCGCGCTCTCGATTATGGGCCGCGCCGGACAACCGCCGACGATTCCGCACAATCTAGTCGCCGACTTCGCCGGCGGCGGAATGCACGGCGCGATCGGCATTCTGGCGGCGCTCGCCGCGCGGAGCCGCACCGGGCGCGGCCAGTACGTGGACATCTCGATGATGGACGGGAGCATCGCACTGATGGCGCAGGTGTTCGCAACCTATTTCGCGAGCGGGCAGATTCCGCAGCGCGGCGAGACGATGCTCGACGGCGGGATTCCGAACTACAATGCCTATCTCACCAAGGATAACAAGTACATTACCATCGGTTCGCTGGAGCCGTGGTTCTTTGCGAATCTATGCCGCCTGCTCGGGCGCGAGGACTTGATCCCGCACGAATTCGATTCCGGCAAGCGCGCCGAGATTAGTCAGTTCTTCACCGATACCTTCAAAACCAAGACGCGTGATGAATGGTTCGCGCTGCTGAGCAAGACCGACATTTGTGCGGGCCGGATGCTCACGCTGGACGAGGTCGGCGGCGATCCGCACGTGAAGGCGCGCGAGATGATCGTCGAGCTGGATGCGCCCGGCGGCCAGAAAGTTAAGCAGGTGGGCGTATCGATCAAACTGTCCGAGACGCCCGGCTCGATTCGCACGCTCGCGCCGCGGTTGGGGCAGCATACCGACGAGGTGCTGGGAGCGCTCGGCTACAAGGCCGAGGATATCGCGAAGTGGCGCGACGACGGCGCAATTCGGTAGGACAGAAAGAAACCGCAGATTACGCAGATTTCACCGATTCGGAATTTATTTCCTGCGAAATCTGTGGAATCCGCGGTTAAATTCTTCCGCACGTTGTCCGCCGAATGCAAGGCGGGGTAAGGTTCGTTCATGGCGGAACGTTCATCGCAATTCCTTCGCGGCGTGTTCGAGCCGCTTAAAATCGAGCGCGCCGAGGGCGCGTGGCTTTACGCCGCGGGCGGCCGACGCATCCTCGACGCGGGCGCTGGCGCGGTCGTAGTCAATATCGGGCAGGGGCGCAAGGAAATTGCCGAAGTGGCCGCGCGCGCGATCGCCAATCTCGATTACGTTTTGCCGGTTTGGACCACGCCGGCTCGCGAACAATTAATCGAACGGCTTGGGCGATGGACACCGCCGGGTCTCAAGCGATTCTTCTTCGCGAGCGGCGGATCGGAATCGGTGGAGGCGGCGCTCAAGTTCGCGATTCTCTATCATAAGGTCCGCGGCAAGGCGTCGAAACGCAAGATAATCGGGCGGAGATTTGCCTATCACGGCAATACTATCGGCGCGCTCTCGGCCGGCGGCAGCGCGCGCCGCGCCGATTACGAATCCGTGCTGCTCGATTGGCCCAAGATCGAACCGCCGTACTGCTACCGATGCCCGTGGAACAAGACCTATCCCGGCTGCGATCTTGACTGTGCAACGGCGCTCGAACAAGAAATACTCAAACAGGGCGCCGATTCGATCGCCGCCTTTATCGCCGAGCCGATGATGGGTTCGGGCGGCGGCGCGGTTCCTCCAGTCAAGGAGTACTGGCCGCGCATCCGCGAAATTTGCACCAAGTACGATGTCCTCTTGATCGCCGACGAAGTGATGACCGGGTTCGGCCGCACGGGCCGGCGCTTCGCCGTCGATCATTGGGACGTCGTCCCCGACTTGATAGTAGGCGGCAAGGGGTTGAGCGGCGGATATTTTCCGATTGGGATGCTCGCAGTGCGCGAGGAATTGGCGGCGGAGGCCGAGCGCGCGCACGCGGACTTCATGTTTTATACCTACAGTTCCCATCCGGTTGCGTGCGCGGTCGCCAATGAAGTGCTGGCGATCATGGAGCGCGAGCATTTGGTCGAGCGCGCGGCGGAAGTCGGCGCGCGCTTGGGCGCTTCGCTGCGCGAGGAGCTGTCGGGGCATCCGATGGTGGGCGACATTCGCGGCGCGGGGATGTTTTGGGGGATTGAACTCGTTCGGGACAAAGCCTCGCGCGCGCCCTACGCACCGGAAAAGAAGGTCGTCAATCGCGTGCTGGCCGCTTCGCTGGGGAAGGGGATGTTCTTCTATCCGGCGAGCGGGATGGCGGGGCCGGGGGGTGGAGATGGGATGATGATTACGCCGCCGTTCATAATCGGCGATGAAGAGATCGAATTTATCGTGCGCACCGCCCGCGCCGCGCTCGACGAAGTTCACGCCACGCTGTAGCCGGCGGGGAGGCCCGGATTTTCATCCGGTGGCGATTGGAACGGATTAGTTGCGGAGCGAAAATAACCATGAAAATCGTAAGGGGCGGTAAGAAATTTCCGGGGAGGGGTACTGCTTGGGCGCTCAGTGCCGCCGCCGCGGTTGCGGCAAGCGCGTCCATGTTTGCGGCCCATGCGATTGCGTCGTTGCGACCGCGGCCGGCCACGCCCGCGCAATCGAGCAGATTGGCGCCGAACGCGAAGCCGCGCATCGCCGCGATGCTCGGCAATCTCCCGCTCACGTTTGAAGCGAATCGGGGACAGACCGATGCGCGGGTGAAATTCCTCGCGCGCGGCGAGGGCTACACGTTGTTCCTGACGAATGATGGCGCAACCCTCGCCCTGCGCAATTCCACCCCCGCCTCATCTTCACGCCCCTCTCCCGTTCTTTTACGGGAGAGGGGGCCCACCTTAAAAGCGGAGCGCCGTAAAATCGACGGCGGTGAGGGTGCTGGATCGTTCGCTACAGCAGCTTCAACGCGGGCAGGGCAGAACCCTCACCTGCGCGTCACGCCACTTGCAAAAAAAAACGCAAGCGGCGCGCCGCGCGGTCCTCTCCCGTAAAAGAACGGGCGAGGGGCAAGAGCAAGTCCTCCGCATGAAACTGGTCGGTGCGAATCGCCACGCGCGAATCGAAGGCGTCGATCGATTGCGCGCCAAAGCCAACTATTTCATCGGCAACAATCCGAAGCATTGGCATACGGACATTCCGATGTACGCGAAGGTCCGCTATCGCAATATCTATCCGGGGATCGACCTAGCAGGGTGCGGAAAAATGGCTGAATAGCAAGAACTTGGCTTCCTTTTGGAGCGTTAGGATGGATTGTTCGAGGGTTGGTTTGCGGTTCAGTTGCGCGATCGGGTCAGCGTTGGCGGCGGCGG
>JBOHWK010000058.1:0-11590 GCA_050736715.1 Binataceae bacterium (SeqCode)
CGGTAAACCAGAGCCAGACGACGATTTGGAATTCGAAGCCGGCGAGTTTGGCGCCGCCGGCGAAAATGTCGTGAATAAGAATGATGGTCACGGCGAGCGCCGTGACCTCGACCACGAACATCACGGGATTGCGGAATTGCACGCGCGGATCGAGCTTGCGGCACGATTCGAGGAGTGCGGGCCGGACGATCGCGGGGTTCCAAATCGAAGCCGATTTCCTATCGCTCATTGGGTTGATACCTATTGGCTAATACAGATGGCCGGCGCGCAGTTCGAGTTGTTCGACGATCGGCCCCAGCGAATCGACCGGAAAAAACGTGAGCGCCGCGACGATTAGAATCACGCCCATCAGCAACAGGACGAAGATTGCGCCGGTCGTCGGGAAGGTTCCCGCGCTTTGCGGCACGGCTTTTTTGATTGCCAGCGAGCCGGCCATCGCGAGCACCGGAATCATCATCAGAAAGCGGCCGGCTAGCATCACCCACGCCATCGACCAGTTGTAAAACGGCAAGTTGGCATTCAGTCCCGCGAACGCGGAGCCGTTGTTCGCCGCGGCTTCCGTAAATGCATACAAAACCTGAGTCAGGCCGTGCGGCCCCGGATTGGTGATTCCCGCGAGTCCCCCCTTGGTCACGAGCGCCACGCCCGCGGGGAGCAGGATGGCGGCCGGGAAAATCAGGACGAATAGCATCGCGAGCTTCATCTCCCGCGCTTCGATTTTTTTGCCGAGATATTCGGGCGTGCGGCCGACCATCAACCCCGCGATAAACACCGCCAGCACGGCCATTACCAGCATCCCGTACAATCCCGAGCCGGCGCCGCCGAAAACGATCTCGCCAAGCTGCATATTGACCAGCGGCACCAGTCCACCCAGCGGCGTGTAGCTGTCATGCATCGAATTAACGGCGCCGCATGACGTGTCGGTGGTGATCGCCGCCCACATCGCGGAATCGACGATGCCGAAGCGGACCTCCTTGCCCTCCATGTTGCCGCCGCTCTGGGATGCGGCCGGCGCGAGATTAAGCCCCATCGCGGCGAATTGCGGATTGCCGCGCTGTTCGGCCCATATTGCGGAGCCGGCCCCAATTAAGAAGAGAATCGACATCGCGGCGAACAGGGTCCATCCCTGCCGCGCGTCGCCCGCCATCGCGCCGAAGGTGTGGCAGAGCGCGGCGCCGATCGCGAAGATTGCCAGCATCTCGATCAGATTCGACAGCGGCGTCGGATTTTCGTAGGGATGCGCCGAATTGGCGTTCAGGAAGCCGCCGCCGTTGGTGCCCAGTTCCTTGATCGATTCCTGCGAGGCGATCGGCCCCTGCGCGATTACCTGCTCCGCCCCTTCGACGGTCTTCGCACGGGTGTACGCATCGAAGTTCTGCGGTACGCCCTGCCACACCAGCGCGAGCGTCATCACGATGCAGATCGGCATCAGCACCCACAAAGTTGCGCGGGTTAGGTCGCACCAGAAATTGCCGAGCGTGCGCGTGCGCTTGCGCACAAAGCCGCGAATCACTGCGATCGCGGCCGCGATTCCCGCCGCCGCGGAGACGAAGTTGTGATACGCCAGCCCCCCCATCTGGGTGAGGTAGCTCATCGCCGTTTCGCCGCTGTATGCCTGCCAATTGGTGTTGGTGGCGAAGCTTGCCGCGGTGTTGAACGCGAGGGTGGGTTCCACGCCGCTAAACCCCTGCGGATTCAGCGGCAAGAAGCCCTGGAGCCGTTCGAGGCCGTACAGCGCGAGCATCCCGGCGAAGCTGAACAGCAACATCGAGATGGCGTACTCGGCCCACGTCATCTCAGTCCCCGGACTTACCCCGGAGAGGCGATAGATGAGCCGTTCGATCGGCGCGAGCGCGGGATCGAGGAACG
This sequence comes from Binataceae bacterium (SeqCode), assembly GCA_050736715.1. GTDB lineage: Bacteria > Desulfobacterota > Binatia > Binatales > Binataceae > Binatus. The sequence goes on from JBOHWK010000058.1 coordinate 1,870, forward strand.
TAGGCTCGCCCGCGAAAACCTTCGCCATATAGCGGCCGAGCGGGATGCTAACGGCGGCGACCAGCGAGAAATACAGGCCGACTTGAAGCAATGCGTTTAGAGTCATTGGTGACTTTCCCGCTAGAACTTTTCCGGCCGAATCATCGCGTAAACCAGGTACGCGGTCAGTCCGATCGCCATTGCCAGTCCAAAAATCATTTCCAAGTTCATAGCTTTTCGCATCCCCATACGTAGTAAATGCCGATAGCGAAGAAGATCAGCGTCGATGCAACCGCAATAAAATCCAACACAATTTTGCTCCGGGTTTGGAGATTCGGACGGGAGTCAAGCCGCGGCGGAATTATCCGCTTTGCCGTTGAGGCATCTCGCGCGGCCGTATCGAGGCCGCCGCCAACCGGCCCAATGGCATACCCCATCCATAAGCTTTAATGAGCAGCGAACGTGCCAACCCTGAAGATGCTTCGAATGCTGGATAATCCGCCATGGACGGCGGAGGAAATGGTATTATGCAGCGTACGTGCGATGCAGCCCGCAATGAACCCCGCGTGCGGCTGCGCAAAAGCGCATTGGACGCCGCCATGGGTTCAGTTGCCAAACCCGCGCGGCGGCATTACCATCGGCGCTGCTCAGCGAAGCGGGAGCCGGAGGCGCAAAGATGAATCGACCCAGCGGCCGGAACAGATCGAAGGCCACGCGGCCGCGCGGAAAGCGCGCGGTTAAATCCGCCGCGACTCGCGGCATCGCCGATCGCGGGCGCGTGGCGCTGCTCGTCGGCACGCGCAAGGGCGCGTTCATCTATTATGGCGACGCGTCGCGCGCGCGATGGACGCTCGACGGGCCGCATCGCCTGGGCGAGATCGTCAATCATATCGTGCTCGATCCGCGCGACCGGACGACGATGTTGATGGCGGCGCGGACCGGCCATCTCGGCCCCACGATCTTCCGCTCCACCGATTTCGGCCGCACGTGGATCGAGGCGAAAGAGCCGCCCGCATTTCCCAAGGCCGCGCCCGGCGGGAACGGACGCGCGGTCGATTACACCTTCTGGCTCTCTCCCGCGCATCGCACCGAACCGGACGCATGGTACGCGGGAACCTCCCCGCCCGCGCTCTTCCGCAGCGACGACGGGGGAGCGACATGGCACGGCATGGAGGGCTTCAACGATCATCCGATGTACGCGAAATGGAACCGGCCCGGCGAAGGAGCGCCCGACGGGCCGCAGTTGAGTTGGGTCAACGTCGATCCGCGCAACGCTGCCCATCTTTATTTGGTCAGTTCGAACGGCGGCGCGTTCGAGACCGTCGATCGCGGAATCTCGTGGCGGCCGCTCAACAAGAACGTCGAGGCGAACTTCATGCCCGATCCCTACCCCGAATACGGACAGGACGTGCATTGCCTCCGAATGCATCCGGCGCGGCCCGATCGGCTCTATCAGCAGAACCATTGCGGGATTTACCGGCTCGACCGGCCGTCCGAGCAATGGGTCAGGATCGGCAATAATATGCCGCGCGATATCGGCGACATCGGATTCGGGATCGTGGTCCATCCGCGCGATCCGAACACGGCGTGGGTCTTTCCGATGGACGGAACAACGGTATGGCCGCGGACGAGTCCTGACGGCAAACCCGCGGTCTATTGCACCACCGACGCCGGCCGCCATTGGACGCGGCAGGATCGCGGATTGCCGCGCGAGCACGCTTGGTACACCGTCAAGCGGCAGGCCTTCTGCGCCGACGAATGCGATCCCGTTGGATTGTACTTCGGCACCACCAGCGGCGAACTCTGGATGAGCCCCAACGCGGGCAAATCGTGGCGGCAGATCGCCGCGCATCTGCCGCACATCTATTCGGTCGAGGCGGCGGCGCTGGGTTGATGCGCGTCACGATTCCGAGTCCGCTCCGATCCTATACGCACGGCGAATCGGAGGTCGCCGTGCGGGGCGCGACGATTGGCGAACTGCTCGCCGCGCTCGACCAAGACTATCCCGGCATCCGCTTTCGCATGATCGACGAGCAGGATCGGATTCGGCAACACATCCGCATCTTCGTGAACCGCGAGCCGGTGCGCGATTTGGATTTCGTACTGCACGAGCATGACGAGGTGCAGATCATCTGCGCGCTAAGCGGCGGCTGAAGGCGCGCCGGGCTTCTACTCAGCGCTGCGCTACGCGCCCGATGGTGGCGATGCGGGCGGGGCGGCTGGCGCTTCACCCGCCGGGGCGGGCGCTTTGTAGCCGCATTCCTTGTTGGCGCATTGCCATATCGTGCCGGTGCGCTTGAGCGTCTTCTCGACCAGATAATTCGCGCCGCACGAGGGGCAGGGCCGCGCGACGACCTTGTCCCATGCCGCGAACTTGCACTTTGGGTAGCGGCCGCATCCGTAGAAGATTTTTCCGCGGCGCGAGCGGCGTTCCAAAATATCGCCCTCTTTGCATTCGGGGCATTTCACTCCCGTGTTGACCGGGGCGCCCTGAAGCCGCTTGATTCCGTTGCATTCCGGGTAGCCCGAGCAGCCCAAAAACTCGCCGAAGCGCGACCGCTTTCGCACCATCGGCTTGCCGCACTTCTCGCACACTTCGTCGGTCGGCGCGGCCGCGGCGGCCGAGGCTTCCTTGATCGTTATCGCGCCCTGCTCGTCGCGGGTGAAATCCGCCGTCTTGGTGCATTTGGGGTAATTCGAGCAGGCGAGGAATTCGCCGTTGCGGCCGAATTTGATCACCATCTCGCCCCCGTCCAGTTCGCACTTGATTCCGGTGGGCAGCCCCTTGCGCTTGACCTCGGGCATTTTCTCCTTCGCCTCGCCGAGCCGTTTCTCGAACGGCACGTAGAAGCGCTGGAGCGTCTTGACCCAGTTTTCCTTCCCCTCTTCGACCTGGTCGAGGTTCTCTTCAAGCTGCGCGGTGAACCCCGCCTCCAGGATGTCGGGGAAGGCCTTGATCAGCAGGTCGGCCACGACGCGGCCGAGCGTGGTCGGGCGCAATCGCTTGCTCTGATCCTCTTCGACGTATTCGCGATTCAGAATGCTGGTCATGATCGCGGCGTAGGTCGAAGGCCGCCCGATGCCCTTTTCTTCCAATTCCTTGATCAGCGTCGCCTGCGTGTAGCGCGGCGGCGGCTGGGTGAAATGCTGCTCCGGGTCGAGGCCGAGGAGCTTTAGCGTCTCGCCTTCGGTGAGTTGCGGCAGCGTGCCCTCTTCGCCGTCGGCGGCGGTGTCGTCCTCGCCTTCGATATACACGCGCATGAAGCCGTCGAACTTCATCACCTGGCCGGTGGCGCGGAAGATCGCATTGGCGGCCGCTATGTCGGCGGTCGTGCGATCGTACACGGCGGGAGGCATCTGGCTGGAGACGAAGCGATTGTAGATCAGCGTGTAGAGCGCGAGTTCGTCCTTGGCGAGATAGCGCGCCATCGACTCCGGGTCGCGTTCGACGGCGGTCGGCCGGATCGCCTCGTGGGCGTCCTGCGCGCGCTTGCCCGATTTGTAGAAATTGGGCCGTTCGGGGACGTAACTCTTTCCGTACTTGGCGCCGATATGGTCGCGGACGCTCGCGAGCGCCTGATCGGAGACACGCGGCGAATCGGTGCGCATGTAAGTGATAAGGCCGACCGCGCCCTGATCGCCCAATTCGACGCCCTCGTACAATTTCTGCGCGATTTGCATCGTGCGCTTCGGCGAGAAGTAAAGCTTGCGCGACGCCTCCTGCTGAAGCCGCGACGTGATGAACGGCGGCGCGGGCGTGCGGCGGACCTCCTTGCGCTCGATGCTTTTGACGATGAAGGCGGCGTGCTCGACGGCGGCGATAATCGCGCGCGCCTCGGCCTCGGGCAGCTTGTAGGCCTTGTTGTCGATGCGCGTGTCTTTGTGGCTGTAGAGATGCGCCTTGAACGGCGGAGGATTCTTCGCTTCCAGGCGGGCGTCGAGCGTCCAATATTCCTCGGCCCGGAACGCCTCCCGCTCGCGCTCGCGCTCGACGATTATCCTGAGCGCCACCGATTGCACCCGCCCGGCGCTGATTCCGCGTTTGACCTTGTCCCACAGAAGCGGGCTTATCTTGTAGCCGACGAGTCGGTCGAGCACGCGGCGCGCCTGCTGCGCCTCGAACAGATGGCGGTCGATCTCGGTCGGATGCGCGATCGCTTCCTTGACGGCGGATTGCGTGATCTCGTGAAGCAGCACGCGATAAACATGGCTTTGGGTCTTGCCGAGCCGCGCGGCGATATGCCATGCGATCGCCTCGCCCTCGCGGTCGGGGTCGGTCGCGAGATAGACGTTTTCTTTGCCCTTGGCGAGACTCTTTATCTCGTCGATAATCTTCGCCTTGCCGGGAATCACCTGGTATTCGGGCGCGAAATCGTGCTCGATATCGACGCCGAGCGTGCTCTTGGGCAGATCGACCACATGGCCGACGGAGGGCGTGACCTGATAGTCGGCGCCCAGATAGCGCTTGATGGTCTTGGCCTTGGCCGGCGATTCAACGATTACGAGATTTTTTGCCACCCGGTTAGATGCTCCCGCTAATGTCCTGAATTTGAGGTTAGGCGAATGAAGTTCAAACAACCTAACCCCCTGTCCCCCTTCCCCTTCAGGGAAGGGGGAACGCAAGCGCGGTTCTTTTCTTCCTTCCGGTTCCCCTCTCCAGAAGGGAGAGGGGGTAGGGGTGAGGTTATTTTTCCGATCCCACGCATTATCGCCTCATGCGAGCGAAAAAAGCTTGCCCGGATGCTGGGCGATGCGGCCTTGGAGTTCAAGCTCCAGCAATAACTTAAGCACGGTCTGAACGTTCAGCCCGGAGGCCTCGATAATCGAGTCAACGTGGAGCTTTTCGGATTGCTTCAGGTAATTCAAGATAACCACAGCTTCTTTGCTATCGGACGGCTGGATCGTCACTTGGGCGGGAGTTTGCTTCGATATAGCGGCCCGGCCTGATGTCGGCTCCGAGTGGGACACCTTGGACTTTTCGGCCGGCTTTGGCAAGCCCCCTCCCAATTGCGGCGCGATCTCCTCGATCACGTCCTCGACGCATTCGACCAGCTTCGCCCCCTCCTTGAGCAATCGGTTGCTGCCGCGGCTCTTGCCGGTGAGCGGGCTGCCGGGGACGGCGAAAACTTGGCGATCCTGTTCGAGCGCCATCCGCGCGGTAATCAACGAGCCGCTCTTCTCCGCCGCCTCCACGATTACGACCCCAAGGCACAATCCCGACAGAATCCGGTTGCGGACCGGAAAATTCTCCGCGATCGGCTGCGTGCCAATCGGAAGTTCGCTGATCAGTGCGCCGCCGCCGGCGAGAATCGCCTCGGCGAGCTTGCGATGCTCCGCGGGATAGATAACGTCGATGCCGCAGCCCAACACCGCGATGGTGCGGCCGTGGGCGTCGAGCGCGCCCTGATGCGCCTCGCCGTCGATACCGCGCGCAAGGCCCGACACGACGGTGAATCCCTTCGCGGCAAGTTCGAGGCCGAGCCGCTGCGCCATCCGGCGGCCCGCGTCGCTTGCGGCGCGCGCGCCGACGACGGCGACACAATTCGGAGTGTCGAGGGGAGCATCGCCTCGCACGAAGAAATACGGCGGCGGATCGGCGATATGCTTCAGATTGGGCGGATAGTCCGCGTCGGTCCATTTGACCATCCGCGCTCCGATATTCGGGAGTTCGCACAACTCCTTCTCGGCGGCGGCGAAGTTCCGGGATTCGGCGATAGCGCGCGCGACCTTGATTGGAATGCCGGCCTCGGCAATCGCGCCGGACTTAAGCGAAAAAATTTTCTCGGGCGCGCCGAACGCCTCGACGAGCAGCTTGAAGGTGCGCGGACCGACTCCGCGCACCCGCTTCAACGCGACCCAGTATGCATCGGACGACGCCATCGCGCGGACAATGATAGCGGATGCGCCGCCGCGCCGCGATTAGCGGCCGCCAGTCCGCATCGTCTCCAATTCCTCACGGCAAGCCCGCTCGAGAATGGGGAGATCTTCGCGAATGAGTTTCCATAGAATCGGGGCGGAAACATTTTCGTAGCCGTGGCGCAGGACGTTGCCGATCCCGGCCACTTTTGGCCACGGAATTTCCGGGTGCCGGGACTTTAACTCATCGGGGATGCGGCGGCTGGCTTCCGAGACGATCTCCACCCCACGCTCAACGAGCCATTGGTTTTGCCAGTTGGATTCAAACCGATCGAGCGGAACATCACCGAGCGCCTCGCTAATCCGCTCGATCGCCTCGATAATGTCTTCAAGGTGGAAAATGACGGATCGAGCGGCCATTAAAAGACCGGCACCGCCGTTTCTTCAATGCGATCCCGCAGACGCCGATGGATGCTGTCGCGCGTCATGATGTCGGCCTTGCGGCCAAGAATCCGGGCGGCGGCCTCCTTCACGTCCATCAGTTCGAAAAGGCCGAGTTTTCCCTTCTCGTAGTCGAAGAATAGATCGATGTCCGAATCGGCGCGTGCCTCGCCGCGGACCGTTGAACCAAACAGGTAGAGATGCCGCACGCCGAGCCGCTTCAACTCGGCTTCATGTTCGCGCAGCCTGGTTATGGCTTCCACCGGGTCCATGCCGGAAATGTAGCACGCTCCGGCCCTATAGCCGAGATGCCTGCCGATACCGATCCGAGGGATGCTTCCGCCTTGCAGGTCGAACGCGAGGCCCCGTTCCACCCGCAGCCCACGACGCCATCGCGCGGACAATGATAGCGGATGCGTCGCCGCGCCGCGATTAGCGGCGGTTCAACAACCGGAACAACCCCGATCTTTTCGTGGACCTTCCTTCATCGGTGCAGCCAAAGCACTCGGAAGCCCACGGACGCCGTAAGGTGCGTTCGCGGGCAAGTCACCAGCGATGTCATCGCACGGCATGGATTTCGATGCCTTTATGAGGGCGCTTGTATCTGTGCCGAATGTGAAGAAGGCGCGGACCAAAAAATCTCATCCGCGACGATAAAGAACGAAATCTAAGCCTTTGATTCCACTGTGGGCTTTTTCCCTTTCTCTAGCGTTTTGTAAGTTTGCCGTCCAAACATTTCGCCATCATCATAGGACGGTATTTCAATCTTCACATGAGCATGGCCGGGCAGACTGGGGTCAGCAATCTTCCCGTTCATTGCCAACAGTCCGTCGTCCTTCTTGTCGGCATGATCGCCGTCATAGGTAAACACTACCGCCGCTTTTGCTTCGATTGCGGTGGCAATATGTAGAGCATCGGCGGTTTCAAGACTGTAGGCCGCACCGATTCTTCGCGCCCTGGCCGCAATTGCACGAGTAACCGGAAACCATTGGAGAAAAGGCCGATCAGACTCAAGTAACTGTTCGATCTTTTTGTCCGAAGCCTTATTCCGGCGTTTTGGGCGAACCTCTGCGAGTACAACATAGGAAAGCGCGACTCGTATGAGACCACTTTCCGCGTCACTTATCAGGCGCAAAAATACCCGGCTTTTCGGGTTTGGGTCATCGCCATCATCCATCAGGTAATTTATGAATAGACCTGAATCCCAATATTGGATAATTGGCTCAAGCTTACCCTTTGGCATCGCGCCGTTTGCCCCCTCGGATTTTACGAATGAACTCTTCTGCTGGTATGCCGCCCGTCAGATTAGGAACGGCACCGCGAAGACCTGCAATCGGAACGGCAGCCGGGCGCTTCCATATCTCCGTAATTTGCGATAATTGCCTTGGCGTGCCATCGGCCTTCAGTTGTAGAACCCCCTCAGCGACGACCCGCTGGCCAAGAGCTTTGGTCGCACGTTTTAGAAGCGACTCCTGGTCGATGGCGCAGACTATTTTTCGTTTTGTGCCGTGTTCGGTAATCTCAAATTTGAGCGCCCCGCCTCGAACAGAAATGAGATCAAGAAGGCCGTCTATCGACGCTCTTTCGGTTTTGGTTTCGCCGCGCCCCAACTCTTCTTGAATTACGACATGATCGATCAGTAGCGGCTGTTGACCTGAGACCTCGACTCTTATGGCTTCCGGCCTACCGACAAATTCTTTCTTCGGATTTTCGATCGATTCCTTCGACGCCAATCGCTTGACTAAGTGCCGGAATCCCTGTTGGGCGGGCTTACCGAAGCTCTCCGGCCAACTAATATTCTTACCATCCGATTCTTTGATCCGTTGAAATCCTAAGAGCGCCTCGTCGCAAACTTTTCTTAATACGTCTGCTTTGACGCCGTTAGGCGACGCTATTGCCCAGACGGCGGCATCGTCTTGCCAACGCCAATGAATTTTGGCGGTGTCGTTAGTTAGGTGTTCCTCAATATCCCGAAGTGCCTTGATGAAATCGCTGGTCGAGCGCGCGACGGTATCGGGATCAACACTCCCTTCGAGTTCTACCTTGATCCGATAATTTTGACTTTCTAGCCCGTTCGCCATCGTCCCCATCCCGCAAAATCTTTATAGCCCAAATTTGTTCCGAAAGGAAAAAGCAGCCGGCAAAACATTTTCCCCAGCCTGTCACGCCCCAGCCGGATTACCGGCTCTTTCTTTCAACATCAACATAATCCCCCCCCCTGACCGATTCGCCCCCTGCGGACAATCGGGTGGTGTTCTCTGATTCCGGCGGGCACCGATGGCAGCGCTGTCATCGCGTTCGCCGGAATCGCCAAAGCGATCGCGCCGCTAATGTCTCACACCAACTCCAACCGAATCTCGCGGCCCACCGCGGTGGCCGCTTTGCGCAGCGTGTTCAACGTTATCGCATCGTAATTGGGATCGAGCAAACGGTCCAACGCGGCGCGGCTGGTGCGCATCCTCCGCGCCATCTCCGCCTTGGCGAATTTCTTCTCTTTCATTGCGGCTTCAACCTGCCGGGCGAGTACCCGCTTGATGGCGTTTGCGGTGACCTGCTCATAGATGCCCTCTTCACGGAGCCAACTGTCGAAGGATGAGCCGGCATTTTTCTTTTTCATCCGCTGGTTCCCATTTTCCGTTTGAGCGCCACTTCGATTTCGCGATGCGGCGTCTTTTGCGACTTCTTGATGAAGCCGTGAAGCAGCACCATATTTCCCTCCCTTATGCAAAAGATAACCCGATCAATTCGCCCGTGCCGCAAGCTGCTGCGCACTTCACACAACTCCCGGCCGAGAGAGCGAACCAGCGGCATTCCAATCGGCCAGGAAAATTCAACGTCTTTGAGGTCCTCGCCGATCGCCTGCCGATCTTCTGGCGGCAAACTTTTCAGCCACTCGCGCACCGGCTCGCGCCCATTATCGGAACGATAGAACCGCGCGGGCAGACGCTTCAGACCGGCAGTAGAAGGTAGCGTACCATTTTTGGAACTCACGATCGACCGTCGAGTATCTTAGAAGCAATCTCATCAATCTTCGGAGGTTGCTTTTGGGGGATCGGGTACTCGGCGCTGAAAGCGCCGAAGGGTTCCAGCCCAGGGCAACGCCCTGGGTTATTTGAACGCAAACCCTCCCGCCCTGAAAGGGCGGGCGGAATTCCCCGCGCCCATACAGGGCGCGATCTTTAATCTGGCCGTGAACCCCAGGGCGTTGCCCTGGGCTAATTTCCCGGCGCGCTTTCAGCGCGCCCACGCAGCAACCCGCCAGCGGTTGGAACCTTGCGATCCCACGATCATCTCGCCCTGAACGGAGTTTATGAGACTACTTCTAGTGTCCTGTCCCATTAATAAGCTTACAAAGACGCTGGAGTTTATCGAGGATGGAATCGGCGCTGGCGGTCCACGCGAAGGGGCGTTTGTGGGCGTTGTAGTGGCGCACGTAATGGTCGAT
>JBOHWK010000059.1:0-24536 GCA_050736715.1 Binataceae bacterium (SeqCode)
CGCCGCCGCCAACGCTGACCCGATCGCGCAACTGAACCGCAAACCAACCCTCGAACAATCCATCCTAACGCTCCAAAAGGAAGCCAAGTTCTTGCTATTCAGCCATTTTTCCGCACCCTGCTAAAGCTTGATTATCTATATCAGAACCACGACCACCGTATGCATTGTAAGACGCTCTCGGTCGAACATATTTTACCGCAGAATCCAGCACCCAATAGCCAATGGATGAAAGATTTCTCACCAGAGGAACGGAGCGTGTGGACGGACCGGCTCGGTAATTTGGTTCTGATTACTCGCCGCAAGAATTCGTCGTTGGGAAATCTGGACTACAGTGAAAAGAAAGAGCACTATTTCGAAAAGTGCATTGATACCTGCCCAAATTCCTTGAGGGTTCTGCGAAGTTATCAGGCATGGACACCGAGTGAGCTAGGGACCAACCACAAGATCGTCGTCGGACGGCTTTTGGAGGAGTACGGCGTTAAGCCTGGTAACATTTGTCCCTGAGCCATTCCGCCTGAGACGTAGAAGCGGGGCCTACTGCCGTCACCGGAAATCATGCGACGGCGGGAGCGCGCCGTCAATCGTGAGTTTGGCGAAGCGCCGCGCGCGGATCGCTATCACGCCATCGACCCTTTCAGGGTGACATTCCTTCTGAAAGACGCCTTCCGCAAGCAGGATTCCCGCGCTTCGCAGCAACAGGCGATGCTGCTGGAACAGGTCCGGCGTCACGATCAGGTTCGCTATCCCGGTTTCATCTTCAAGTGTGATGAACAGGAATCCCTTGGCGGTGCCGGGGCGCTGGCGCACGATCACGACGCCCGCCGTTCTGACCCACGCTCCATGCGCGGCGCGCTCCAAATCGGCGGCGCTCAGGATTCCGCGCGCTTGCAGCTCCGGCCGCAGATACGTCATCAAATGCGGCCCCGTCGTCATGCCGGTTGCGGAATAATCGGCGCACGTTTCTACTTATCACTGGTAGCAAACTGGGGAGCGGGCCAGATCGAATGCGGAGAAATCGGCCGCGGATCGGTTGCGAGCCGCGTCGATCGAAATGGAAGCGCCAAAGGATCACCTCGAGCGGCTTGGCCTGAGTTGAAAGGCCGCTATATCTTCGCCGCTGCGGCGGCGTAGTTTGCCCTGATGCTATCGCGGTCAACCTTCGGGTCTGGAGCGATTGTCATTCCACGTCCGAGGCCCCATTCCTTCGCGATCTTGCGCGGCGATACTCCCGAAAGGACGGCGGCCGCCTGGACGCATGCTCCAGCAGCGACATTCTGATCGACTTCGGAAATGAGCACTTCGCGGCCGGAAAGATCGGCCATAATCTTCCTGTAGGCGGGCGACCGCGCCCCGCCGCCAAGCAAAATGATTTTTCGATCTTCGACATGAACGTTCGCGGCGGCAAGCGCATCGAGGGCCTGCAACAAGCCGCACACGACGCCCTCGAATGCCGCGCGGGCAATTTCAGGCGCCGAAACGGTGGAACGAATCCCTATGATAGTGCCCGTCGCGTTGGGACGATTCGGCGTGCGCTCGCCGTCGAGATAGGGGACCACCGCTATGCCGCCCGCGCCGGCCGGGGCATCCAGGGCGGTGCGCGCGAAAGCGTCGCGATCGAGATTGAGTACCCCAGCAAATGCGTCGGTCACTTTGGTCGCGTTGAGGGTACAGGCCAGCGGCAGGAATTCGCCGGCCGCATCCGCGAAGCCGGCGACCGCGCCCGTAGAATCCGCCGTGGCCTGCTCCGCGACAGCATAAACGGTCCCCGACGTTCCGAGCGAAATTGCAACCGAAGTTTCATCCAGCGCGATGCCGAGCGCGCCCGCCATATTGTCGCCCGTGCCGGGGCCGACGATTACATTCGCGATAAGGCCGAGTTCATTTGCCGCTGCGGCGGATATTTTCCCGGCGGCATCGAGCGGTCCCAGCACGGCCGGCAGCATTGTGTCCCAGTTGCGGCCGGCGTCGACTTCTCCAAGCAGATCGAAACGATATTTTGCCTCTCCGGGTGACCAATACGCGGTCCCGGAGGCATCGCCCCGATCGGTAATAAATTCACCACAGAGCCGCAGGGTGAGCCAATCGTGCGGCAAGAGAACCCGAGCGGTTTGTGCGAAAGCGGTGACCTCAGCTCGCCGCAACCATGCAAGTTTCGCGATCGTGAATGAAGCCGTGGGAACACTGCCGCATGCCAACGCCCATTGTCTCGCACCTAACTTTTCAACCAGCGCAGCGATATCGGGCGCCGATTCTGTGTCGTTCCAGAGCTTTGCGGGACGAATTACCTGCCCCGCGCGGCCCAGCGCCACCATCCCGTGCTGTTGAGCTGCAACCGAGATCGCGCGCACGCCGGATAGGGAAACATCGCGTCCTGCCATCCTGATCGCATCGACGAGCGCCTTCCACCATGCGGCCGGGTCCTGTTCACTGCGGGGAGGATTAGCTGCGGGATGTGGCGCGGAGCCTCCGGCCATCAGGCGGCCGCTGTCCACATCGCGAATCTCGACTTTCGTCGATTGGGTTGACGAGTCAACGCCGATTACCAGCGGCATGTGAACCCCTAAATATCGAGCCGCGGCGCTTGCGCGTCAACGGGCGCCGAGGATGAGTTCGAGGACCAATTGATCGAGCCGCTCATGCCCATAGCCCCGCGCCGCCATCGCGTCGAGATCGAATTTTTCGTCGCGCAGCCGCGCAATCGAATCGCGCCCGAACCCCTCAGGCATCGTGGGCACTTTGATCCCGCCGGCCTTCGCCTCCCGGAGGGCGGCCATGATTTCCTCGTCCTCGTTAAACTGGAGCGCCTTCTCGCGAAGGATGAGATAGTTCCGCATGCAGCCGCGGGCAAATTCCCAAACGCCCTCCCGATCCTCCGTCCGGTACGCGTGCGCGTCGAAATGGCGCATCCCGTCCCACTTCGCATCTTCCAGCAGCTTCACGACATAGAACGCGTCGCGGATGCCCTCGGATCCAAACCGAAAATCCTGATCGAATTTTCCGATTCGCTGCCCGTTCAAGTCGATATGAAAAAGCTTTCCAGCCCACAGAGTTTGTGCGACCGCGTGATGGAATGACAATCCCGACATCGTTTCGTGGGCGAACTCCGGGTTCAGGCCGACCAGCTCCGGATGTTCCAGGCGCTCGATGAACGCGAGCGCGTGTCCCACGGTCGGAAGGAACAGATCGCCGCGCGGTTCATTTGGCTTCGGTTCGAGCGCGAAGCGCAACTTATATTTCCGATCGAGGACATATTGGCAAAGGATATTGACCGCCTCGGCGTAACGATCGAGCGCGGCGCGCGGGTCTTTCGCAGCATCGCATTCCACCCCCTCGCGCCCTCCCCACATTACGTACACTTGGGCGCCGAGTTCCGCGCCGAGGTCGATCGAATCGAGGGTCTTTACCATTGCGTAGCGGCGAACGGCGGGATCGTTAGCCGTGAATGCGCCCTCTTTGAAGACCGGATGAAAGAACAGGTTGGTCGTGGCCATCGGGACCTTTAGCTCGGTCTCCTCGAGCACGCGGCGAAAATTGCGGACTATCCGGTCGCGTTCGGCCGCGGTTGCGCCGAATGGAACGAGATCGTTGTCGTGAAAGTTGACCCCGTATGCTCCGAGCTCGGCCAGCCGGCGGACCGCATCGGTTGGATCGAGCGCAGGCCGAACCTGATCGCCGAACGGATCGCGCCCTCGATTTCCCACCGTCCAAAGCCCGAATGTGAACCGATCTTCCCGCCGTGGCGTGTACGCGTCGTTCATGGGACCTCCCCGCTGATTAAACGCTCCGCGGATTCGGACGCGGACTCGTGCTCCATAGTTGGGAAGCTTAGCGCATGAGCCACACGTCAAAACAGGGTTGAATGCAACCGCCCGCGAACTTCAGAGTTCGATTTGACCGCGAATCAGATCTTCGTCCCGCGAGGAGCCGCCCGCGTAGAGGATGTGGGTCCCTGGCTCCAGCCGCCATTCGCGGGTGCCGGCGTCGTAATAGCGGAGGTTTTCTGTCGGCACGCTGAAACGAATCGTGCGGATATCCCCGGGTTTAAGGCGCACCCGTTCAAAGCCGCGTAACAGCTTCTTCGGGCGTTCAACCGCGCGCCCGGGGAACCCCACATAGAGTTGCACGATTTCATCCGCCTCGACCCCGCCGATATTGGAAACCGACACCTGCGCTTCGATTCCGTCCCGGCTGCGGCGCGCGCGAAGCGCACGGTATGCGAACCGCGAATACGATAGCCCAAATCCGAATGGGAAGGCCGGCGTCCGCCCCGATCGCTCCATCAGGGTGTAGCCGTGATAGGGACCGTACTCGATAGATTTTGCGGTCCGATCGAAGAACGGCAGATCGTCCGCCGACGCAGGTACCGTGAAGGGCAGCTTGGCCGATGGCGATTCGTCCCCGAAGAGCAGCTTCGCAAGCGCGCGGCCACCCTCCATTCCGGGGTAGAACGTCTGCATCACGGCAGGAACCCCTTCAATCCAATCGTTCATCAAGACGGCGGACCCGGAAACAATTACGACGATCGTACGCGGGTTCGCGGCGGCGGCTGCGCGAATCAGCGCGACTTGATCGGCAGCTAGGCCCAGACTGCTACGATCGCCGCCAATCGCCTTGGGCAGAGGGTGACCGGCTTGGCCCACTCCTTCCGCGTTGGCGCCGGTCATGTCGGTCGGAATGTATTCCCCCTCGTCCCTCCACGTGTATCCGACCACCACGACCGTAGCGTCGGCTTGGCCCGCGGCGCCAGCCGCATGCGCCGGATCGCTCTCGTCCCCGGCAAGATTCACCGCGTCCGCGCCGAGATATTCTCTAATTCCCTCAAACTGAGTAATTGCGTAGGGAGGATTGACGTTGCTGGAACCGCGATCTCCCGTATTGATCGTGGAAGCGAGCCGCCCCGCGATCGCGACGCGGCGTATCGAGTTTCGATTTAGCGGCAACACGCCCGTATTCTTGAGCAGAACGGCAGACTTAAGCGCCGCCTCATGAGCAATCGCGCAATGAGCGGGCGACGCGGCCAGGTCCGGTGTGTACGCCGGCAACGGATCTTCGGATGCCGCGAATCGATACAGAGTGAGTAAGATGCGCCGGCAGGCGTTATCGATTACTTGAGGTTCGATCGCTCCGGATTTGACCGCTTCGACAAGCCGATGGCCAAAGTTGATCGCCTCGGGATTCTCGACGTCGAGGCCGGCCGCCGCACCGTAGGGATGGTACACGCCGAGCAGCCAGTCCGAATGAACGAACCCCTCGAAGCCGAGTTCCTTCCGTAGAATGCCGGTCAACAACTCACGATTCTGGCCGCAATATTCGCCGTTGACCTGGTTGTACGCGGACATGACCGACGCGCAGCCCGCGTCGATGATTCGCTTGAAATGAGGCAGATAGACTTCGCGCAACGTGCGGGCGTCGATCCGCACATCGACTTGGAATTGCACATTTTCAATCGAGTTAAGCGCGAAATGCTTTGCCGTCGCCACGACATTGTGAGTCTGGATTCCGGTGGCAAGTGCCGCGCCCATCTCACCCAAATGATACGGGTCCTCTCCGTAGGTTTCCTGCGCGCGGCCCCACGCCGGATGGCGGAGCAAGTTCACGCAGACGGCGCCGGAGAGATTGCATCCGTGGGCGCGCGCTTCGATCCCCATAACTTCGCCGATTCGCCGCTCCAGATCGCGATCGAAAGTTGCAC
Source organism: Binataceae bacterium (SeqCode) (assembly GCA_050736715.1). GTDB lineage: Bacteria > Desulfobacterota > Binatia > Binatales > Binataceae > Binatus. The sequence goes on from JBOHWK010000059.1 coordinate 5,693, forward strand.
CCCGCGCCATTGTGCATGGAAAGCAAGTCGATTTGCCGATAGCCACGCCACGCGGGCCGTCGGTGAAATAGAATGCAGGCACGCCCATCCGTTCGCATCCGCCTCCGGTCTGGGCCGGATAAGGCACAAAGCGTCCGCCGGTCTTCATCATGTGTGCGAACATTCCATGGCCGGACATCATGAAGACCTTCTCCTCGAGTGTTGCGGCTTTCAGAATGCGATCGACGACCAAGGAAATTTCTCCAGCGGTCATTCCTTTTCGCGGGGCAAAATCGGCAACCGGTTCAGCTTCCCTCATAAAAGATTGCTCCTTCGATACGAACAATTATCGTTGTCGCTCGGCAAAATTCCCAAACCGTAAGAACGCTAGCACTTTTCGGTTTTCAGCCGTAGTTTCGTTGCTGGTGACGCCAGCCACCGTGCTCCGATGCGCCACGCCCTCAGCCGAAGTAAAGGGCGAGGCCGAAAAGCTGCTATTGAGCGAAGCAGGGCGTCTGTCAGAGGTTCTAACTTGAGCTACTTGAAATCGATGGCCGCCGGTGAATCCGGCCAAAGCCGGCCGCACCAGACCGACCGCACCAGGAAGAATTTTCAACCTTCCAGTGGCCTAGTTTTGCGGGGCGGGTCAATGACAATGACCGACGGTCTCCACTTATGACTCGAGGGAAATTGGGATGCGGTCCATTGCGTCTACGTCGTCAGCAGTTGTCCCCCTGGTGGCTGTCAAATTGGCTGCAAACCGCCCTTCAAATGCGAAAAAAACCAAATTATCTAAAGGTGGCGTCCCCGACGGGATTTGAACCCGTGTTACCGACGTGAAAGGCCGGTGTCCTAGGCCGAGCTAGACGACGGGGACGGAAAAAGCACCTTCACCCGCGCGGCGCGGCGCTGGCTGAAAACCGCAAGCGCCATGACGCGCATCCTCTCCCGAAAATAGGCGGGCGAGGGACACACTACGCGGGCCGGATTGCAGACGGTAGCAAAGCCATTGGAACCGGAGCAAGGGCACATATCCGACGTCCAGAACGGTTGCGGCAAGTACGGAGAAAAGATAAGATTCTTCTGGGTTATTCGCCGCGGTCGATCGCGCCGCGGCAGTATCGGCGTGTTTACCGGAATCATAGAGGACTTAGGTCAGGTCGAGCGGGTCAGCCTCTTCGGCCAAGGCGCGGTCATCGCGATTTGCACCGCGCTGCCGGCCGCTAAAATAAAAATTGGCGAATCGATCGCAGTGAACGGAACGTGCCTGACCGTCACCGCGAAGGGGCGCGGAAAATTCTCCGCCGACATTTCGGCCGAGACGCTGTGCCGCACGACGCTGGGCGAGCTTCGCTCCGGTGATCGGGTGAATCTCGAACGGTGCCTGACGCTCGGCAAGTTGCTCGGCGGCCATCTCGTCTCCGGCCACGTGGACGGCATCGGCAGGATCGTTTCGATTCGGGCGGAGGGCAATTCAAAGCTGTTCACGTTCGCGGTTGCGCCCGCCGCCGCGCGCTACCTGATTGAGAAGGGATCGATCGCAATCGACGGCATCAGCCTGACCGCGTTTGCGGTGCGCGGGCGGAATTTCACCGCCGCGCTGATTCCCCATACGCTCAAGGCCACGACGCTGGGCCGCAAGCGCGCGGGCGATGCGGTGAACGTCGAGAGCGACCTGATGGCCAAGTACGTGGAAAAAATTCTTGCGGTGCGAGAGAGCGGCCGCGGCGAGGCCGCCGCGCGGAAGCATATCGGATTGCCCCGGAGAGTCCGCGCATGAGCCTGATGCAGATACCTCGCAAGATCGAATACGCATTGCGCGCGATGATCTATCTGGCCGACCGGCCGGGAGGCGTCGCCCGCGGCACGGAAATCGCCGCGCGCGAGCAGATTCCGAAGTATTATCTCGAAAAGGTGATTCGCGACCTGATGCGCCGCGGGCTGGTCCATGCGCGGCGCGGCCCGGGCGGCGGCTACCAGCTCGCGCGGCCCGCGTCGGCGATCACGTTCCGCGACGTTATCGAGGCCGTCGAGGGGCCGATCACGCTCAACGTCTGCACCGACGGATCGAGGTCGTGCGCGCTCCAGCCCGCCTGCCGGATGTATCGGGTGTGGGAGAAGGGCCAGCGCGTCCTGCTCGGAGTTTTCTCCGAGGCGTCGCTCGCGGAGATCGCCGCATCGCATCCCGCTCAACCGCCTCCGCCTTCCGCGGGCGCGGCGGCCGGGGGCCAGCGCGCGCCGGCGGCTTGAAGCCGCCGCGCCATCCGATTTCATCCACACCGTCCGCAATGGAACCATCGAAGTGAGCGCAGCCGACCGTCCCGGAGCGGAGGACCTTTCCGCTCTTGCGATTTTCAACGCGCGGCAACGGCGCGGGACGCCGGTCTTCATCGAGAAGACTTTCTACCTCGAGGAATTTTACGGGAAAAGCCTGCTGTTCGCTTTCATCCCACCCGCCGGAAATCGGATCGCGGACTACGACGCTCTTGTGCGAACACTGCGCGAATTGCGGCATAATCACACGCCGTGCGTCGTGGTCGTGTCTCCGGCGGCGCTGCCGAAGCTGATGCGCCGGCTTGGGCGGCTCGCTCCGGAAGGTCCGCCGCTGGTCTTCAACCCGTCGCAAGGGATGCGGTCGCGGCCCTATCCGCCCGATTTCGCCGTCGCCGCAATTTGGGAGAGGCTGCGCGCCGGGCAGGTCGTAGTCGTCTCGATGTCACGCGATGACGCGGACGGCTTGATCGTCTTCGCCCGTGAACTCGCAAGCCGCCTGCGCGTATTCAAACTTTTGCTGCTCGACAAGGCTGGTGGACTTACCGGCAGAGACGGCGCACGGCTGTCCTTCGTCGAGGAAAAACGAATCGCCCGCGCGATGCGATCGGTGCGCGGACTCACGCGCCGCGCGATCGTCCGTGCCGCGCTCGAGGCGCTCAAGGACGGTGTCGGCTCGGTCAACCTCACCGCGCCGCGCGACGTGTACGAAGACCTGTTCAGCTTTACCGGCGCGGGGACGATGTTCACGGAGATGCAATACGGCTTGGTGCGGCCGGTTTCGATCGACGATTTCGAGGAAGTCGAGGCGCTCATCGTTCGCGGCCAGAACGAAGGCTCCCTCCTGCCGCGGACCGCCGGCCAGATCGCCCGCATTCTACCCTCCTGCTTCGGCTATCGAATCGGCGACGAACACCTGGCCGGCATCTGCTCGCTGCTCACGGAGCCGTACCGCGCGCAGCACGCCGGAGAGATCACCGCAATGTACACATTGACCCGCTTTCAGCGGGAGGGCGCCGCTGCGGAATTGGTGCGCGAAGTCGTTAAGGAAGCGCGCGCGCGCCGGCTCAAATATGTCTTCGCCTGCACCAGCGACGAGCGCGTGGCGAGCTTCTTCGCGCGGCAGGGATTCGAACGCGTGCGCAAGGACGGCGTGCCGGCGGCGAAATGGCGCGGCTACGACGCGGCGCGCGCCGGCCGCCTTCATATCTTTCGCTGCAACCTGCGCTGACCGGGCCGGCGATGTCTCCGAACGAAGATTCGCCCGCGCCTTCCGCGTTTCCGAAGATTCATCCCGCCATTGCGATTGTGTTCGTCACGCTGCTGATGGCCGCGCTAACGCTCTATCGCCTTGGCGCGGCGGACGTATGCGGCGGCAATGAGGCGGTGGAGGGCGTCTTCGTCCAGCAGATGGTCGAGCATGGAAAGGCGCTCTTTCCCCGCGAGAACGGGACCGTCCCGATGTACAAGCCGCCGCTGTTCCATTGGACGGCGCTGGCGATCGATCGCGCGGCAGGCATTACGCGCGTCACCGCGGCGAACCTGCGCTTTCCGTCCGCGCTCTATGCGACGGCGGGCACCGCGATCACGATGCTGTTTGCGGGCGACGTTCTCGGCGCCGACGGAGCGATCCTAGCCGGCCTCGCGCTCGCGGGTTCGTACCAGTACGTCGAGGAGGGGCGCTACGGGCGCGTCGATATGACGCTGGCGTTCTTCGAGACGCTGGCGCTGTTCGCGTTCGTGTGGTGGATGCCCTCCGATCCCGGCGCGGCGGGCGCGCGCGCGCGCGATGAATCGAATCCGGCGGCGTTATACCTGATGGCGCTGGCGATGGGGCTGGGCGTGCTCGCCAAAGGGCCGGTCGGGGCGTTCATCCCCGGAGTTTCGATTCTGGCGTTCATGATCGCGGCAAGGCGGGCGCGCCAAATAATCGCGATGCTCGATCCGGGCGCGATTATTCTGGGCGCCGTTGTCGCATCGGGTTGGTATCTGGCCTGCTACGTGGCCGGGCAAACCGATTTCCTCCACCGCCAGTTGGGCGCGGAAAATGCCGGCCGCTTTTTCGGCGAGTTGGGCGCGATGGCGCCGTGGTACTACGTCAAGCCGATCCTGCTGAATTCCGCGCCGGAGAGCCTGCTCGTCCCGATTGCCGCCGCAGCCGCATTGTGGGGGCGGTTTCGCCGCGCCCCGGACGAACCGTCGAATGGGAATGCGCAATCGCCCGGCGCTTCCGCGCGGCGCGCACCCGACGCGATCCTGCTGCTCGCGATCTTCTGGGTGGTCACGATCGGATTCTTCACTATCGCGGCATACAAGCGCCGGGCGTATTTATTGCCGTTGTGGCCGGCCGCAGCGGTAATGATCGCGTGGTGGACGGTGACGCTTCCCTGGGCCGATTACCGCCGAATCGCGATCCGGGGTTTGGCGACAATCTGCTGCGCGGCGGCCGCCTTCAACTTCTTCTATATCCCCCACGCGGAGATTCAGTCCTGCGGGGGCGATTCGTATCGTCCCGCGGCGCGCGAAATCACGCGGGCCATCGGTCCCGGCGCTCCGCTCTATTTGTACGGATTCCACGAGGAGGTGGCGCCGCTCCTGTTCTATCTGGACCGCGACGCGCCCATCCTCAAGGGGCGCCTCGGCGACGCGCCCCCCGGAGACATCGTCGTGCCGCGAGCGGTGTGGAAGGCCCATCGAGACGGGGCGTCCGGCTTGACGCCGGTGCTGACCTCCGACCACGGCTCGCGCCATCTGGTGGTAGTCACGCGGGGAAAATCGCTTGCGGATGAAAACCGAAGCGCCCCGTTGCTCCGGCGCCGCTACGCCGCTTTCGCCGTTCGTTAGAACTTGGGACACTAACTGCGGAGCCGATCCGATGCGGGAGCGGGACTTAAAGGCGCTGGAATTCGACAAGGTGGTGCGCCTCCTTGCGGAGTTGTGTGCTTCCGAGCCGGGGCGCGAGGCAATCGCGGAACTTCGGCCCTCAACCGATCCGGACGAGGTCCGCGCACGATTGCGGACGAGCGCCGAGATGGTGGAGATCCGAGCGCATTGCGGATCGGTCCCGATCGATGAATTCGCCGATCAGCGCGCGCTGCTTCTGGCCGCGGCGCGCACCGGCGCGATCCTCGGCGGCGAATCGCTGGTGCGGGTGCGCGATTTCGTGTCCGCCGCGCGAAATGCCGCCGCGTTCCTGCGCTCGCGCATCGGACCGTTCCCGCACGCCGCCGCGCTGGTGCGGAATCTCCTTGCGCCCAAGGAACTGGCCGCCGCGCTCGCCGGCGCGATCGCGGACGACGGCTCGATCCTCGACGATGCCAGCCCCGAACTCGCGCGGCTCCGGACTCGGCTCCGCGCCGAACGGACGGAACTGGAGGCGCGGCTCTTGCGCTCGCTGGGCGCGCCGGGAATGGAACCGTTCGTTTCGGATCATCTCGTCACCATGCGCAACCGGCGCTTCGTTCTGCCGCTCAAGCTGAATTACTCGGAGCGGCTCGAAGGAATCGTGCAGGATCGGAGCGTTTCGGGCGAGACGCTATTCGTCGAACCGATGTGGGCGGTCGAATTGAACAACCGCCTGATGATGTTCGAGCGCGAGGCCGAGGCGGAAGAGACGCGGATTCTGGCGAATTTGACCGCGATGGTGGGCGGCTACGCCGAAGAATTGCGGATCACGTTCGACGCGATGGTCGCGCTGGACGGCCTGAACGCGCGCGCGATTTTCGCCGAGCGTTACGCTTGCGCCGAGCCGGAGATCGTCGATGCGGGAGTCGAGTTTGTCGGTGCACGCCATCCGCTGCTGCTGGAGCGCGGGCGCGAGGTAATCCCGATCGATCTCAAAATCGCCGCCGGCCAGCGCGGAATCGTGATTTCCGGCCCGAACACCGGCGGCAAGACCGTCGCGCTGAAGACGCTGGGGTTGCTCTCGCTGATGGCGCAGGCCGGCCTCCTCATACCGGCAAATCCGGGCGGCAAGGCGATGGTCTTCCGGGGCGTGTTCGCCGATATCGGCGACGAACAATCGATCGAGGCGAACCTGTCGAGCTTTTCGGGCCATATCGCGAACCTGTCGGACATCATTCGCTCGCTTGAGGAGCCTTCGCTCGTGATTCTCGACGAGCCGGGCGCGGGCACCGACCCGGTCGAGGGCGCGGCGCTCGCGATCGGGCTGATGAGCCATCTCGCCGCCCGCGAATGCATCGCCGCGATCGCGACCCATTCCACCGCGCTCAAGCTGCACGCCTATTCGCGCGCGGGATTCGAGGCCGCCGCGGTTGATTTCGACGAGGAGCGGCTGGTTCCTCTCTACCGGCTGAAGCCCCATACGATCGGGCAGAGCTACGGCCTCGCAATCGCGCAACGGCTGGGGATGCCCGAGGAGATAATCGAATCGGCGCGGGAGGCGCTCGGCGCGGCGAGCCTGGAGTTGAATGACGCGCTGAAGCGGCTCGCAGCGGCGCGCGCGAGCCTTGCTGACGAGGTGGAAAAACTCCATGCGCGGGAGGAATCGCTCGCCCTAGCCGAGCGCGAGGTTCGCGAAACGATGGAGCGCGACGCCCAAATCGCCGCGGCGCAGCGCAATCGGATCCGCGCCGAGGCGGCGGAACTGATCGGCGGAATCCGGCGCGAGGGCGCGGCGCTGATGGACACGCTGAAGCATCGCGAGAAATCGCAGCCCGGGCCCGGGCCGGGACCGGCGCTCCGTTCGTTCGCGGCGGCGGCAGAGGAAAAAATCGAACAGCTTGCGCCGGCACCGGACGAATCGGATGAATCGCCCGCGCCGCTCAAGGTTGGCGATCACGTCGAGGTCGGCGATTTGCGCGGCGAATTGATCGCGCTGGAGCTGGGCCGCGCGGTAATCGGGCGCGGCGGCTTGCGCATCGAAGTCGCCCCGGAGCGCCTCAAGCGCGCGGTGGCGCCGCTGCGGGAGCCGCGTGGCCCAATCAAGCCACTAATAGTCACTTTCACGGCGGACGCTCCCGAGCGCGGCGAATTGAACCTGATCGGGATGCGGGCGGCCGAGGCGCTGCGGCAACTCGAAGATTTTCTCGACGGCGCATTCGTCGCCAATCGCGCCGAAGTGCGAATCGTCCACGGAATCGGCTCGGGCGCGCTGCGCAAGGCGATCGCGGAGCATCTCGCCTCGTCGCCGTACTGCGCATCGTTCCGCCAAGCCGAACCGCATCGGGGCGGCGCCGGCGCGACGATTGTGCAGATGAATCTATAGGGTATCCATCAAAACAGCTTCTTTAGCTGGTTGAGCGGATTCGACGGCGGATTCGATCCGTTGCCGGACGACGCGCCGTTGCCGTTATCGGGCGCGGAATTGTTGCCACCGCCGAAAATCCCGCCCAAGCCCTTCTTGCCGAGGAATTTTCCCAGGAACTTTTGCCCTTGGTTTTCGACCGCGTTGCGGCCGGCGCGCTGAGCCAGTTGCGCCACGTCCGGCACGATTTCGGGTTTTGGCAGTTGGCCGCTGATTTGCAGCGGAACGATTATTTGGCCGTTGCGATCGGCAAGATACCGGATGTTGTGCTTGGCCGCGATCAATTCGCCGCTGAATTGCCGGGCGAGCACGATTTGCGCGGCCACGCCGATGCTCTTGTCCATGTCCACCCAGCCGTCGCCGAGCAGGCTGTAGTCAATCGTCCGAACTTTCAGATCGTGAGTGACTATCTTCGGCCCCGCTATCGTGAAAGTGAGGCTCGCGGTTTGAATGTCCGTATCGGGATTATCGAACAATTCGGGATGGCGGCGGATCGCGGCTTTCGGCACCAAGTTGCCGATCAGCGGCAGGTGCTGGACTTTTCGCAACGCATCCCCGCCGACATTGATGCCGACGAGCTTGCCGTTGGTGAGCGTTAGTTGCCCATCGCCCTGGAGCGTGGGGTTCATCGCGTCGAACGAGCCGATCTTACCGGCGAGATTAATATTGCCGCCGAGCGCGCCGCGTACGGTCTTCGCCGCTTTCGAGTCCTGCGATTCGAGCGCCGATTGCAGATCGATATTCGTGAAGCTGACCGACGCGGTGAACGGGCTGCCCGCCGCAAGTCCCGCGCCTCCCGTCGCGGCGAGATTGCCGGAGAAGGCGTCGGCGTTGAGCTTCATGAGCCGGGCGTGGTTGCCTTGAATCGAGGCGGCAAGACTCAGGTTCTCATACGGCACGCGGTTCAAATTTCCCGACGGCGACGCGAGTTTCACGTCCACCGACGGCCCGCCGATTTGTCCGGCTGCGACTGTCCCGGAGGCGGTCAATTGGCCGATTTCGTCAGTGGACGGGCGCGACGGAACGAAATCGGCAAGATGAATCGCGCCGGGGACACTCAGATCGTAATTCAGCTTCGCCGGCCAAATCGAATCGGCGTGCGCCTTGAGCGTCGCCTTGGTTGCGCCGAGGTTGAAGGTCAGCGGCCCGCTGTCCGCCGTCGCGCCATTCAACTGGATTTTTCCGCCCAGATTGCCGAGCCGCGGCGCATTGCGGCCCGGCAGCGCAAGCCCCACGCCCGATAGCGTCAAAGTGCCGGTGGCCGACGGAGCGCCGCCGGCCTTCCGCACGACGCCATCGAACATCGCGTTCCCCGCAAGACCATATTTCGCGAGCGCGGGAACCAGCTTGGCGGCCGGGGCGAGATCGAAGTTGTTGGTGTTGAGATGCGCGGCGAGACCGCCTCCGCCGAGCTTTACATCCGCCGCCTTCAACTTGAGATCGGCGAGCGTGACCCGCGCGGACTTGATTCCGATCGTCCCGCCCGCGCGAACTGCGGCGGCGGAAAACTTAAGCGCGACCCCGGCGGGCTTGTTGAACGAATCGCCGAACGCGATCCGATCGGAGGTCAGGTCGCCGGAGACTTTGACGCTTAACGAACCGGCCGTGCCGTCCGCGCTTAGCGCGAGGCTTACCGGATCGGGCATCGAGAGCTGGGCGGGAATCGCGGCGGCAAGTTGCGGTATCGCCCTCAACTGTTCGAGCGCGAGCGGCCCCAGCGAAAGCTTCGCGGAGACGGGAATCGCGTCAACGTCAAGCGCCCCGCCCTTGAGCAGCGGCCCGATTGTCGCGTTCGCGGAGATGTTTTTGTCGGGTCCGAACGCGGCCGCCGCTAAATCGACGGTGAAGGGCTTGTGAAACCCGAAATTTTTCAGATGCAAGTCGATCGCATTCACCGTCGCGCCGCGCCCCGCGCCCTGCTGCTTGAAAATTACCGTTCCATCGTCGATGGTGAAGTTCTTGATGAACAGGGAATTGAGCGCCGCCGATCCGCGGTGCGGGTTCACTTTCTCCGCCGCGGCCATCGGCGAGGCGTTTCCCTTCCCAGCGTGAGGCGGCTTAATCGCGGGGGGCGCCGATTCGCGCTTGGCGCCGAGCGCGGAAACATTCCATCGCCCGCCCCGCGTTTCAACGATGCGAACCACTGGCTTTTCGAGCACGATTTCGGTGACTTCGATCCGTTTGCCGAGTAGCGGGAGCAATTCCAGGCGCGCGTAAACGTCGCCAGTTTGAACAAACGGCTTGGACGACACCGCGGGGTCGTCACCGATCGTGACGCCGGAGATGTCGGCGCTGACACCCCATCCGAGTTTGGCCTTGATGTTGTCGGCCTTGACCGGGCGCCCGATCGCGGCGCTCGCTTTGGCCAGAATTGCCTCCCGGCGGCCGGCGATAATCGAATTGAGATTGGCCGCGGCATATAAGAGAACCACCACAACAATAATCACCACTCCCGTGGCGGTGGCGGCAACGGCGATCGATAGTCGGCGCATCGAATGTATCTCCTCACGGTGGGATTGCGGACGCTCCGCAGCCCCGCCAGAGTTTAGACGACTCGCGCGGATAACGCATCAATTTGCGCCGGGCCGCCGCCGCGTCGTAGGCTGATAGGAGGCCGGATCGATTCCTGCCGTTTCCGATGGGTAAGCAGCGAAAGCCGCGCCGGCCGCTTGACGAACCGAAGGAACCCGCCGCGCCCAAGCCGGCCTTCGCATCGCCGTTCAAGGAGCTGAAAAAATTGCTGGCCGCGCGCCAGCTCGCGGCGCCGCCCGCACCGGTGAAACCCAAAGCGCAGGCCGCGCCGATCCAACCGGAGCCGGACGACGATGAGGCGCTCCTGCGCGAGGCGCTGGCGGGCGTCCGTCCGCTGAACGGGTCGCGGCTGTCGCGGATTCCTGTCGCGCCGCCGCGCATCAGCCGGACGATCGCGAGCGAGGATGCGGAAGTGATCGCGCAGTTGAACGATCTGGTGTCGGGGCAGGCGCCGTTCGACATCACCGAATCCGACGAGTATGTCGAGGGCAGCCGCGCCGGCCTCGATCCGCGGCTGCTGACGCGGCTCCGGCGGGGAGAATTCGCCACGCAGGCGCATATCGATCTGCACCGGATGATTCGCGCCGCAGCCAAGTCGGTTCTGGAAACGTTCATCGCCGATTCGGTTCGCAAGGGTTTGCGCGCGGTGCTGGTGGTGCATGGGCGCGGCCATAATTCTCCGGGCGGGCAGCCGGTGCTGAAGCACGGATGCGCGCAATGGCTGGCGCACGGCGCGATCGGCGCGCACGTGCTGGCGTTCGTCACGGCGCGGCCCCCCGACGGCGGCGCGGGCGCGATGTACGTGCTGCTGCGGCGGGATAAACGGCGCGCGCCGTTCGACGTTCTGCACGGCGCGAAGCGGCGGGATTAAGCCGCGCCGGATTTAGCGGCCGATCGGCACCCGGCGCAAATCCCAGATGTCGCGGGCATACTCGGCGACCGCGCGATCGCTGGAGAAATATCCCATCCGCGCGACGTTGAGGATCGCTTTTTTGGCCCACACGCCCGGCTGACTGAACTCGCGCGCGATTTCCGCCTGCCGGCCGATGTAGGCGGCGAAATCGGCGAGAACAAAATACTCGTCGCGTGAGAGCAGCGCGTCGCGCACCCAGCGGAACAGTCCCGGTTCGGCGGGGCAGAAGCGATCCGATGCGATTTCGTCCAGCACGCGCCGGATGCGCGGGTCAGCCTCGTAGTATTCGTAGGGATGGTAGGCGCCGGCGGCGGCCAGTTCCTCGATCTTCGCGGCGGACAGCCCGAAGAGAAAGATGTTCTCCTCGCCCACCGCGTCGCGAATCTCCAGGTTGGCCCCGTCGAAGGTGCCGAGCGTCAGCGCTCCGTTCATCGCAAATTTCATGTTGCCGGTGCCGGACGCCTCCCGGCCGGCGGTGGAGATGTGTTCGGACAGGTCGGCGGCGGGAATGATGCTCTCGGCGAGCGAGACGCGGTAATCGGGGAGAAAGGCGACCTTGATCAGGTCCTCCACGCGCTTGTCATTATTAATCACTTGGGCAAGGTTGTTTATCAACTTGATAATCATTTTGGCCGCCCAGTAGCCCGGCGCCGCCTTGCCCGCCATGATGTACACGCGCGCCGCCGGCGGCTTGATGCCGTCATCGACCAGGTTCAAATAACGGTGCACGATGCCGAGCGCCATCAGGAGTTGGCGCTTGTATTCGTGGATGCGCTTGGCCTGCGCGTCGAACAGCGAATCGGGATCGGCGTCCACGCCCGCGAGCCGGGTCATCAGGCGCGCGAGACGCTCCTTGTTGCCCCGCTTGATGGCGCGAAAGCGCGCCTGAAACTCCGGGTCGTCCGCGAACCGCTCGATTCCCGCCAACTCCTCGAGACTCGCCGTCCAGCCGGTTCCGATCGTGTCGTCGAGCAGTTGGGCGAGGCCGGGGTTGGCCAGCAACAGCCAGCGGCGCTGCGTGACGCCGTTGGTCTTGTTCGAGAAGCGCTCCGGCCAGAGCCGGTAAAAATCGGCCGCGACGCGGGTCTTGAGCAATTCGGAATGGATCTTGGAAACGCCGTTGATCGAATGGCTGCCGACGATCGCGAGGTTCGCCATGCGGATGTTCCACTCGCCGCGATCGTCCAGAATCGACACGCGCGGCAGGCTTTCGGAACTTTCGCCGAAGACCTCCGCCGCCCGCGCCATGAAGCGGCGGTTGATTTCGTAAATAATCTGGAGATGGCGCGGCACGACGCGCTCAAGCAGGCCCGCCGGCCATCGTTCCAGCGCCTCGGGCATCAGGGTGTGGTTGGTGTAGGCGACGGTGGCGCGGGTGATGTTCCAGGCGATTTTCCACGGCACGCGATGGAGGTCGATCAGCACGCGCATCAACTCGGCGATGGTCAACGCCGGATGCGTATCGTTCAATTGAATCGCGACTTGGGAGGGAAAATCGTGGAAGTCCTCCTCGCCGCGGCGCAGGTACGCTCGCACGATGTCCTGCACCGCGCAGGCCGCGAAGAAATATTCCTGCAACAGGCGCAATTCGCGCCCCGCCTGAATCGAGTCGGACGGGTAGAGCACCTTCGAGACGGTCTCGGAGACCATCTTCTGCTCGACCGCTTTCAGGTAATCGCCGGAGTTGAAAATCTGCATGTCGAACTCCGCCGATGCGCCCGCCGAGTAAAGCCGCACGTAATTGACCGTGTTTCCGCCGAAGCCGGCAATCGGAAGGTCGGAGGGCACGCCGACCAGCGTGCGGCAATCGATCCAGCGCGGCGCCGGCTCGCCGCGCTCGTCGGTCCGATTCTCGATCCGGCCGTAAGCCGGAATAATGCACGATTCCTCCGGCCGCGCGATCAGCCACGGCGACCGCTCGCGCTGCCAGCTATCGGGGAACTCGTTCTGATAACCGCCGCGGATTTCCTGCCGGAACAGGCCGTACTCGTAGTTGATGCCGTAGGCGTAGCCCGGCATGTCCATCGTCGCCATCGAATCCAGAAAGCAGGCCGCGAGCCGCCCCAAGCCGCCGTTGCCGAGCGCGGCATCCGGCTCCTCGTCGAACAAGCGGCGCAGATCGACGCCATTTTCAGCCAGGAAATCGCGGCACACGTCGAGCATCCCGAGATTGATCAGGTTGTTTTCCAGCGAGCGGCCGATCAGAAATTCGAGCGAAAGATAATAGAGCTTCTTGGCGCCCGCGCGGTGGAACCGCGCGCGCGTCGCCAGCATCTTCTCCACCAGAATGTCGCGCACGACCAGTGCGGACGCACGGTACCAATCGTGGCGCGTAAGCCGGGTCCGCCGTTTCGCCAGCGAAAACCGGATGTGATGCCGGATCAGCTCGTGGAAAAGCTCGCCGTTCGCTTGATTAGGAGGAGCAACCGCCATTCCGTCGTTAGCCTCGGAACATTCTGGGGGAAATTCTGGAGCCATTCAATCGGTCCGTTCGGGAGTGCGCTGGGGAGGCAAAATTGCCGCGAACCGCGCCGATTGCGCCAATTGGATAGATCGCGGGGTTGCCTAACGCTCCGTCTTTCGTGGGATTTAATTGGGTACGAGCTACGCGTCGCGTTCATGCCGGCGATGATTGGCGCTTCGCAGCCAAGAGCAAAGCAAAATCACACTGTTGCGCCGGCCGATTTAACCGGCACCCGCCAATTCCCCCGATAAGGCCGCTCCTGTAGGATCGGCGCCTTGTGAACGCATTGGAAGTGGAGCGGCTGAGCGTCAGCTTCGGCAAGACGAAGGTCCTTGACGACCTGAGCTTTGGCGTGGAGCGCGGGACGACGCTCGCGATTATCGGTCCCAACGGCGCCGGCAAAAGCGTGCTGTTCCGCGCTCTGATCGGTGCGATTCCATATCGCGGCGCAGTTCGATGGGCCTCGGGCACGCGCATCGGTTACGTGCCGCAAAAGCTCGACATCGAGCGCGATCTGCCGATTACCGGGAACGATTTCCTCCGCGCCAAGACCTCCGTCTCGCACGCGCGCGCGGACGATTCCGCCGTCGCGGCAAGCGTGGCTGGGCTTTCCGAGGAGACCCTGGCGATGACGATCGGCGCAATGTCGGGCGGGCAGTTCCAGCGCCTGATGCTCGCGTTTGCGCTAATCGGAGAGCCGAGCGTGCTGTTGCTCGACGAGCCTGCGGCGGGAATCGACGCGCCCGGCCATGAAAAAATGAACGAGGCGATTCGCCGCCTCCAAGCCGAGCGCGGCGTGACCGTGCTCTTGATTTCGCACGACTTAAGCGTCGTCTATGAATACGCTACCAACGTTCTATGCCTGGGCGGCGAGCGCCCGTGGTGCGGACCGCCGCAAACGGCGCTCACGACCGAAACCCTAAGCGAACTGTACGGCGCTCCACTCAAGTTCCATGTCCATGACCGCATCGGAAATTAGTTCGCTCGTACTCGCGCTTGGGATGGCGGTCGCGGCGGGGCTGGTCGGATGCTTCGCGGTGATGCGCCGAATGACGCTGGCGGCGGATTCGATGTCGCACGTGGCGCTGCCCGGAATCGGACTCGCGATCATCGTGGGCTTTAGCCCGGTGCTGGGCGCGCTCGCGATGCTCCTGTTTGGCGCGGTCCTGATTTGGGCGCTCGAAACGCGCACGAAAATTTCCACCGAGGCGATTATCGGCGTGACGTTCTCGGTCGCGCTCGCGGTGGGGAGCATGATGGCGAGCGGCGAGCAATTGATCGATGCGCTGTTCGGCGCGGCGGGCGCGCTCAGCGGATGGGAAATCGCGGCGGGACTGGCCGGCTCGATCGCGGTCGCGGCGTTTATCTTGAAATTCAAGGACGAGTTGGTGGTATCGCTCGTTTCGCCGGAGGTCGCGCTGACCTGCGGGATCGACAACGCGCGCATCAATCTGCTCTACCTGTTGGTCTTCTCGTTCACCGTCGCGTTGGGACTGCGCTTCCTTGGCGTGCTGCTGATGGGCTCCCTCATCATCATTCCGGCGGTGACGGCGCGGCGGCTCGCGCGAAACCTAAACGAGATGCTCGTGATCGCCGTCGGCGTCGCGATTCTTTCGACGACGATCGGAACTTACGCGGCGGGCGCTCTCGATCGTCCTGCCGGTCCGTTGATTATTTCGATCGCCGGCGCAATCTTTTTCCTGAGTCTCGCCCGCCCCACGGCGGATTGATCGACGGCGGCCCGACTCAAGTTCCCGCGAACTCGGCCATCGTGGAGCAGGCGATTAGCGCGGTGCGCTCCAGGCCGGCCTCGCGATGGGCGTGAATCTTTTGGTATTCGGAATTCATCGCCATCTCAAGGAACGCCTTGACGGTCGGATACTTCACTATCGCCACCGCGTCCCAATTATCGGAGGCATCGCCGATCAGAAGCGCGGCGGGCCGGCCGCCCCACAGAATCTTCGCACCGGCTTCGGCGAGAAACGGCCGCACGGCGTCCGCATAGCGCATATAGGCTTCTTCGCCGGTTCCCAGCTCGCCCTCGGCGCGTGCGCGGAACTTGAGCAGGTTGAGCATCACGACCGGCCCCTTATGGGTCGCGATCAATTTCTGCAATTCTTCGGCTTTCGGAACGACTGAACTCATATCCGTGCCTTAGCTTTTGCGGATGAAATCCACGACGGCGCGGGCCAGGTCTTCGCCCTTGTCTTCTTGCAGGAAATGGCTGGCGCCCTTGATCGTCGTGTGCGGCTGATTCTTTGCGCCAGGAATCATCGCTTGGAGGATTCCCTCTCCGCCGCGGGTGATCGGATCGGAATCGCTGAACGCGGTCAGGAACGGCTTGGTCCATTTGGCGAGGACTTCCCACGCCTTGCGATTCGCGGGCGCCGCCGGATCGTCCGGGCGCGTCGGCACGAGATTCGGAAATATTCGCGCGCCGGCTTTGTATCGCTCCTCCGGAAATGGCGCGTCGTACGCGGCGAGAATTTCCTCGGACAGCGGCGTTGCGCATCCGCCCTGAATGATCCTGCCCACGGGGAATACCGGCGTCTCCTGCGAGAACTTCTGCCAGGCCAGGAATGCGTCCGGCATCGTCTGATCGCCGGTGGGCAATCCCGTGTTTGCCGCGACGATTCGCGCGAAGCGCTCCGGATGCTCCGCGGCGATTCTAAGCCCGATTAGCCCGCCCCAATCCTGGCACACGAGCGTGATGTTCCTGAGGTCGAGGTTTTCGACTACGCCCGTAATCCAATCGACGTGGCGCTGGTAGGTGTAATCCTCGCGCGCCGCCGGCTTGTCCGAACGGCCCAAGCCCACTAAATCCGGGGCGACCGCGCGAAAACCGGCCGCCGTGATAATCGGAATCATCTTGCGGTAGAGATACGACCATGACGGCTCGCCATGCAGGAGCAGAACGGGCGCCGCGCCGGACTGGCCCTCATCGACGTAATGGATCCGCACGTCGCCGGATTGCACGTAATGTGGCGCGAACGGATAGCCAGGCAGATTGGCGAAACGATCGTCGGGCGTGCGCAGAATTTCCATGAGCGTCCCTCCCGCCGCACGAATGCGGCTTCGGAAAACTTATTACATCGTAAATGCAATTACAAACACTCTCGGCAGCATCGTCGCGAATGTTACCGGATCGCTCGCGATTCTGCTAAGCTTGCCGATATGCGCGCCGCGGTAATGCGTAAACATAAAATCGTCGTGGACGATATTCCGGTTCCGAAGCCGGGTCCCGGCGAAGTACTCGTCAAAACTCTGGCCTGCGGGATTTGCGGCTCCGATCTCCATGCGCTCAAGTATGCCGAAAAGCTGGTCGATAGCGCCCGGCGTTCGGGGGCGCGCTTCGTGATGGATTTGAACCGCGATGTCGTGATGGGCCACGAATTCTGCGCCGAAGTCGTCGATTTCGGGCCCGCCACGCAGCGTCATTTGAAGCCGGGGGCGCGGGTCTGCTCGATGCCGGTGACGGTGAGCGCGGCGGGAATCGATCCGGTCGGCTACTCGAACAATAATCCGGGCGGATACGGCGAATTCATGCGGCTGACCGAGATGCTGCTCCTGCAAGTGCCCAACGGATTATCGACCGATCGCGCCGCGCTGACCGAACCGATGGCGGTCGGCTACCACGCGGTACAGAAGGCGCGCCTCAAGCCCGACGACGCGCCGCTGGTAATCGGATGCGGCCCGGTGGGACTCGCGGTAATCGCGGCGCTAAAGCTCGCGGACGTCCATCCGATCGTCGCGGCCGATTTCTCGCCGCGGCGGCGCGAACTGGCGCTCAAGATGGGCGCCGACGCGGCAGTCGATCCGAAGGAGCGCTCGCCATACCAAAGCTGGCAGGAACTCGCGGTTTATTCCGATCCCAATGCGGCGCCGCCGCAGATGCCGTGGATGTCCGGGCCGCCGGTGCGGCCCGCGGTAATCTTCGAGTGCGTGGGCGTGCCGGGCGTGATCGATTCGATTATGACTTCGGCGCCCGCCGGCGCGCGGATCGTGGTTGTCGGCGTGTGCATGGAGCACGACCAGATCGAGCCGTTCTTCGGCATCTCGAAGGAACTCAATCTCCAGTTCGTGCTCGGCTACCAGCCCAACGAATTCGCCGCGACGCTGTTCAATATCGCGGAGGGCAAAATCAACGTCGATCCGCTGATTACGGGCCGGGTTGGAATTGAGGGCGTGGCTCAAGCGTTCGAGGATCTCGCCTCGCCGGAAACCCACGCCAAGATTCTAGTCGAACCGGCGCGCGCCTAAAATTGAGCGGGCGTGGCAAATTGACGGTCAAAGCCGCGTGACAAAAATCGAGGCGGGCGCGCCGTCATGCTCCTACTGGCATGACATTAGACGTGGCGATGGGGATGCGGCAGCGGCTCAGACCGCTGGTTTCGACAAGGAGCAGGCGCAGTGGACTCAAAATAGCGGTCAGATCGATGCCGCAATGCGGTCGTACCCGTTCATGGTCGCGCAGGTGTGCTCAACTTACACTTGCTTAAGTTGCAATAACCAACAATCGCATTTTGGATCCAGATCGTTAGACCTCGTTACATGTGTCTGCCTTGTGTGATAGATAAGTCTCGGCGATTGGCCACGCGGGAGTGGCGGAACGGCAGACGCAGTGGACTCAGACCAAAACTTGAGTGCTCGCCGGGAAACCGGCGATGCAGAACTGCTCAAATTCGGGGAAACCTGTCAAATGGCAATCCCGAGCCAAGCCCGGAGCAACCCTCCGGGAAGGTGTAGAGACTAGACGGGCAGCACCTAACCCGCGAACAGCGTTCGCGGCACGGTGAAGGGATAGTCCAGACCCCAAACCTCAACGGAGCGGTCCTGACGCTTTCGGAGAGGACGGCGAAAGCCGTAGTGGTAAGAAAATCCACCGAGCGCAAGCTCGTGAGGGTTCAAGTCCCTCCTCCCGCACCAATTCTTTCCGGTTTCTTGCGCTGCGGAAAAGCGGGACTACAAACAGCGCACGAAGCAGATGACTCGAAATCCTCTGGGGCGTAATTCCCCCGTGCGGGTTCGAGTCCCGCCCCCGGCACCGCAAAAGCAAGGAATGTTTCATCTCCACCGCGTGCGGAAATCACGGCCCGATCGTCATAAACTCCGGGGCACTTAGCCCGGTGGCGGCGCCGCTGATGGTAGCGCTGGGCGCCACGTTGGCGTTGCTGCCGGCTGGATAGGCCGTCACGCTGCTATTGAGGTAGTCCGCCACGTAGATATTCCCGCTGGAATCCAGCGCAATCCCGAAGGGCCCATCCAGCCCGGTGGCGGCGCCGACGATGGTGGCGCTAGCAGGGTGCGGAAAAATGGCTGAATAGCAAGAACTTGGCTTCCTTTTGGAGCGTTAGGATGGATTGTTCGAGGGTTGGTTTGCGGTTCAGTTGCGCGATCGGGTCAGCGTTGGCGGCGGCGG
>JBOHWK010000060.1:0-4607 GCA_050736715.1 Binataceae bacterium (SeqCode)
TCCTCCTCAACCCACAACGGTCACCTATCTATCTACCTCGGTGCGGAGCGAAAAGCGATCATTTTTCCGCACCCTGTTAATGGTCGCCGGGAATGCTATCGAGAGAGTCTACAAAAACATTAATGAAATTAGGAACTTTATGCTCGATGAATTTCATTTTCCGTATGCAGTATTCTTGCAGGGATCGAACTTTGCGACTAAGACAGTGCAGGTATTTAAGCGAGACGGCTCCTTTGTCGAAATTAGACACGATTCAGGTGTGATGAATCGGATTGACAGGGTAACGGCAGTGAATTACTGTATGCCGATTAATCGTAGCTACTGCAAGAATATCTTCATAGCCCAAAAGAACTCGTCGATAATGCTTCAAGCCGCTTCCATATTCGCCAGATGCGAACCGTGGGGAGAGCACGAGATGAAGGGGATTATGATGGAAATCGCTAAGACATCTATGGATGTCCTGAATCAACTCGGATAGCGTGTTGAAGAGGTTCCATGGGAAGCGAGGCACTAACCGGTCTGTCAAATGAAAAACCCTAGCAAATTAAGGTCAACTGTCAATAGCGGGATAGTCACCTTTCCTGAACGTAGAGAAGTTCGGGGTGAGGTTTTCCCAATTCAGGAGGGCGCGCGATGGAATATCAGGAACTAATCGGCTCGCGCAGATCGATCCGCTTCTTCGATCCGAAGCGGCCCGTCGAACGCGAGAAAATCCAGAAAATCCTCGAGGCCTGCCTCATCGCCTCGTGCGCCGTCAACGCGCATTGGCTGCGCGCGATCGTCGTCTATCGCGACGAAATTCCCAAGGCCGAACTCGACAAGATGAAGACTCCAGTGCAGGCGCTCGTCGTCGAACTGGCGCCGGTGCATATCTATTTCTACGCCGATCTCGGCGTCGTCAACCGAATCAAGGGATCGCGCCTCAAGGAACTGGTCGATGCGGGCGCGCTCAATCCCACCCACGGATGGAGCCACAAGTTCGTCGATGAGATCGTCTATCCGATGCTCTTGAAGCCGTTCACGATGCTGCCGAATTATCCAGCGATGGCGGCGTTCGATTGCGGCGTTGCGGCCTGCCAAGGGCTTTTGATGGCGTTCGAGCAGGGGCTGGGCGCATGCTTTACCGCGTACGTTGCGCCGGTAATTAACGAAATCACCAAGCCGCCGGAGGATTGGATGCCGCTCTACGTTATGAACGTCGGCTATTCGCTTGAATCGCGCGAGGCGGGTGGACAGCGCCCGCGGCCGCCGTTCGAGGAGCAGTATTTTCTCGGCCAATACGGCAAACCGTTTCCACGCGATCCCAAGGTCGTCGAGGAATTGAAAAACTCGAAACTGCTCCAGGCGCCCGCTCCCCTGCCGGGCCGCAAGGAAGAAGTCCGCCAACTCGCCCGCAAATTAAACTTGCCGACGTGATGGCGGCCGCGGAGCATCAGATCGAGGACTACGAATCGGTCCGGACATGGCGGCGCGGCCTCGCCGAGCAATGGGGTGGCGATCCGCTCGCCGAGGAGCCGGAAAAGCTCGCCGCGCTCGAAAAATTCTGCGCGTTCACCGGCGAAGACCCTGATATGATCGTCAGTCGATGCTTTCGCATCCGCAAATCCGACGGCGAACGCATTATCAGCGCGAAATGGCGCACCCATTATGCGAACAAGGTCAAGGAATTCCGCGAGCGAAACGCCGATTCGGAATCGCCCCGGCTCGCTGCCGGCGTGTTGAGTTTCCTAATCCACAATGGCGTCCTGGTGCAGGTTTGAATCCACGATGAAAGCGATACTCACATCGATTACGGCTGCCATGCTCGCCGTCTCGCTGTCCGCCGGTCCGGCGCTCGCCGGAAACTCGCAATGCGGGCCGTTTGGCGACTCGCCGGAGAAAGTCCTGACCGGGTTTCTTCCGCGGTTCGTTTCGGAACATTCGCCCGAATGCTTCGAGGGCAAGCTGCTCGGCCCGTGGAAAGACAGCGACGGGACCGAGCGCTACTCGTGCCTCTACGAGCCGAAGTCGATGCCGCCGGGAAGACAGTTTCCGCTGGTCGTTTTCCTGCACGGCTCGATGTTCAGCGCCGACTCGATTCTGGTGACAAATCTGGTAAAGGCGGCCGATACCACCGATCTCGGCGCCGGCCGGCCGGGATTCGTATTATTGGCGGTCGAGGGCCGCGACACCGACCATTACTATATCGGGCCGGATCGCACCGGGTTGGGCTGGGACAATTGGTATCGGCAGTTAAATCCGTCCGGCAATGTGACTATTGCAGGGAAAACCTACAAGGAAAACGTCGATGCCGCCGCGATCGATCATTTTATCGCGCAGGAAATCGCCACCGGTAAAGTCGATCCGAAACGCATCTATCTCACCGGCTGGTCCAACGGCGCGGCGATGGCGTTGCTGTACGTGCTGAACCGCCCCAACGTCGCGGCGGCCGCGATCTATTCAGCGCCCGATCCGTTCGGCGCATTCGGCGATCCCTGCGAGCAGACTCCCGTCGCCAATTCGCCCGCCAACAATGGCGAGGTTCAAATCTTCAATCCGAAGGTCCCCGTGATGCACGTGCGGAACGCCTGCGACATCGGCGGCATTTGCCCCAACGGAAACCGCCTCGCGAAGCAAATGCGTTCCGCCGGAGTCAATTTCGACGACGTGATCATCGATGCGGATAACAATCGCGTCGCCTCCTGCGATGTGTCGTGTGGGACCGATCCCGACGGCGGCGGCGACATTCCCACGCTCGGATTCATCCGCGGCGCCAAGAACCATTTCTTCTGGCCCGGCGAATGGACAGGCAGGATGCTCGAGTTTTTGAAGAAATATTCCAAGTAGCCACACGCGCCAAGGGCGCGCGAATTTAGCGATTCGCCTTTCTCGGCGGCCAGCGCTTTAGAATCGCATCGCGCGCCGGCCGGAGCCATTTTGGGAATATCCGCTGTTTGAAAAGGGTTCTTCCTTGATGTGCTTCCAACACACCTCTCATCGGTATGCGGGCCGAAGAATTGTCCAGCACAATTAGAAAATCGAGCGCTTCGCAAACGGCGGCCAAATTATTCAGGCTGCGTTCATAGCGCCGGCGAATGTCCGCGGGCGGCACGTTATGCCCGCCATCGAGAACCCGTTGCCTGACCCGCTCGATCGCAAGTTCCACGCTTGCAAGGCCGATGTACACCGTACCGACATTCCAGCCGTCGGATTTGGCCTGCTTGGCGGCCTGTACATGAAGGCGGCCGGAGAGCGTTGTCTCGATGGCAAAGCCGCGGCGTTTGCGCAGCAGATCGCGAACGCGCCGAATCGCCTCGCGCCCCGCCTTTATCGCCGACTCCTCGGGTGCTTGCGGTGAAAAGATCGAAGCGATCTCGTCGGGCCGGACAATTTCATCGACACTTGCAAAGCCCGAGAAGAGATTTGGGGCATACGTGCTTTTGCCTGCTCCATTTGGCCCGGCCAACAGCCAGAACCACGGCCGGACCGGCTCAGCGGGCAAGCTCTTGGACGGTAACTTCTTCGCCGTCTTCCCGGACCCGCACTTCGAAGCGCCGCCCATCGGCTTCCTCTTTCACCAGCCGCCCCCGGCCATCCATGAAATAAATCGGCGCTCCGGCCCGTTTGTGTTCCCGGATGGCGCGTCCTGCCGCCGCTTGTCCCGCGAGTTCGACCCGCCCCGAAAAAGTTTGTGCCGGGTCATTGCCCTGTAGTTCGGGCGCGGACCACTGGATATAGGGAAAGATGCGGGACTCGCCCCCAATGTCATAAAGCACGTCGCGGGACGCCACAACGGAGATTTTACCGAGCTTTGGCTCCTTCCGCTTTAATTCGCGCACCGGCGGAATCAACATATTGAGCACTTTTCGCCGATCTCCAGCGCCCGCCCTGGTGTCGTCGGGGATCAAAAGATCGTAACGCGACGCAGGCCTATAGTCCTTAAAATTCGCGCACTTTTTCTTAACCACCTCAAGGACCGAAACGCAAAATTGCCGTTCGATCTCGTCTCCAACATATCCCCCCGGAGAAGCCAGAATCGCCGCCCCCTCAGGGTGTTCCTTCTCAGCACGAGACATCCAGCGTTGAAGCGCTTCATCGGTGGCTCTCACAACCTCCAAGCCGGTCGTCTCGCCGGATTTCGACACGAGCGTGAAATCAGGTGACTTCCGCTTCTGGTCTCCAGAATCCGGCTCTTCAATCTTAAGCGGGTAGGAGAGCAGCGAATTGTCAGCGAGCACTAGAAGGTACAGACCGAGATAGTGCCGCTCATATTGCTTATGAGTACGGCCTTCGGATCGCCTCGGCACTTCCTGAACCCTAAGCCAGAAGCGCCGAACATCGTCAAGCGAGGCGAAATTCCACTTATGCATTTGCACAATTACAATTTGAGGGCCACATTGGTCCCCTCATTCCATCGAACTCAACATAGCATGGCGCTAAGCGTTCCAGACAGGGCCGGACGGACTGGTTGGACCGGACTAACGATCGCTCACCTTGATCGCTCTAGCAGGGTGCGGAAAAATGGCTGAATAGCAAGAACTTGGCTTCCTTTTGGAGCGTTAGGATGGATTGTTCGAGGGTTGGTTTGCGGTTCAGTTGCGCGATCGGGTCAGCGTTGGCGGCGGCGG
>JBOHWK010000061.1:0-9872 GCA_050736715.1 Binataceae bacterium (SeqCode)
GGTGGCGGGGGCGGCGCTGAAAGCGCCGAAGGAAACTAGCCCAGGGCAACGCCCTGGGTTAAGACGAAGCAAACTCGGCCCCGCCCTGTAGGGGCGGGAGGATTCCCCGCGCCCCTTCAGGGCGCGCCTTCTGAAATTATCCGATAACCCAGGGCGTTGCCCTGGGCTAGTTTCCTTCGGCGCTTTCAGCGCCGCCCCCGCCACCGAAAAACATCACTTGGAATGATTTTGAGGTAAGCTCAGCGAGGTCTACGATGCCAGCGCCGAAAATGTTCGATCTGAGTGGCAAGGTTGCCATCGTCACCGGCGGCAACGGCGGAATCGGCCGCGGCATCGCGATCGGTCTCGCCGAGGCGGGAGCGGCGGTCGCGATTCTCGCGCGCAACGAGGATAAGAATCGCACGGTGCTGGCGGAACTTTCCGCGCGCGGCGCGAATGCGATCGCGGTCAAGCTTGACGTAACCGATCGCGCCGCGTTGCAACCCGCCTTCGACGAAGCCGAGCGCCGGCTGGGTCCCGTCTCGATTCTGGTCAATAACGCGGGGGTGTCGTTCCTCGGCGGTTCGCTCAAGCATCCCGCCGAGGCGTGGGACCGCGTAATCGAGACCAATCTCAACGCCTGCTTTTTCCTGTCGCAAATCGCGGCGAAGGCGATGGTCGCGCGGCGCGCGGGAAAAATTATCAATATCGCAAGCGAGTATGCCCTCTTCGGCGGGCCGCGCCTTGTCTCGTATTCGGCGTCGAAGGGCGGCCTCGTCCAATTGACCAAAACGATGGCGGCGGAACTCGGAAAGCACAATGTCCAAGTCAATGCGATCGTGCCCGGATGGATCGAGACCGGCATGACGGCAGTGATTAAGGAAGGCCCCTTTCACGACGAAATAATTATGCGCACGCCGATGGGCCGCTTCGGCAAGCCGGAGGAAATGGCCGGCGCGGCGGTTTTTCTGGCTTCGGCCGCCTCGGACTTCGTGACCGGCGCGATCCTCTGCGTGGACGGCGGCTACGCAATTAGATAGGCGGCGCGCGCGCCTTCCTTATGCCTCTCTCTCTCTCTCTCTCCTCCTTCCTTGTGTGTCATGCCCGCGCGTGGCTGCCGCGCGAGGCATCCCGGATTCCACGTTCCTTGGCCGGGGAGCGTTGCGGCACGCCCGGTTCTCTCCTCGGCGTTCTGCCGAGGAACGCCCGCAGACGTTTTTCCGTATTCGCTCGGTTGCGAAGCGCACACTCCCAAACGACAAGCGCCTTCCAGCCTATACGGCGCAGCGAATCGCGCGCTCTCCGATCACGAGCACGGTTGCGCCCAATTTTTTCCAGCCAATAGGAGCGATTAGTCTTGGGAACGCGCGAACCTCGAGCGCAGCGATGGCCGTGCCAGAAGCATCCGTGAACGAAAATTGCTTTTCGCCTAGCAGGAAAGACTAGGTCGGGTTTGCCGGGAAGATTTGACTGATAAAGCCGAAACCGGAAACCCAAGCGGTGAATAAGCGAACGAATTCGCCGCTCAGGCATGGTGTCGCGAG
The DNA here is from genome assembly GCA_050736715.1 of Binataceae bacterium (SeqCode). Lineage (GTDB taxonomy): Bacteria > Desulfobacterota > Binatia > Binatales > Binataceae > Binatus. Next base: position 1,524 of record JBOHWK010000061.1, read on the forward strand.
AGCGCACTGCCCGCATAGTGGCGCTGCGCGCGGCGCTCGGCTTCTTAAGCGCCACTATCTTCGCTGTTGTTGTGGTCGCCGCCTTCCTCTTCTTCGATTGCTTCTGGCGCACCTTCGTAACGGCGCTTGGCGAGCCATTCCAAGCGCTTCGCCTGCGTGAGCAGAGTTTTTCTCAAACCCGGCTGGACCAGCCGCTCGCTTATCACTTGAGCCAAGCGAGCCAGCGTTGAAGCGCGCCGGGCGATTCGCAGGTCAGGATGATTTCGAATCGCAAAAACCTCGTCGGAAACTATGGTCCAGCGGGCCGATTGCGGAATTTCCACTTTTCTATTCGGCTTTGAGGGTTCTTTCTCATTAAGAACTGCATGAAACCGCGAATCGCTCATTGCCTTTTGAAAGATTTGAAACTCAAGAGCGTCAAGATCGCCCTTGGCTTCTGGGTCCTTCTTTCCTCGGTTCTGAAATTGCGGCAAAGGCCAAACCTCGACCTCCCTTACTTCGAATGGATCGAGCACGCCCATCGCCACCGCGTCCGTGCGCTGGTTGGTCAGATGGCGGCGAATTCTCGTCCGCAAATTCTCGTTTGTCTGTCCGACGTAGATTGGTTCGCCGTCGTAATCGAAGAAGGCATATACGCCGAATTTGTAGTTTCCGATCTTGACGGGCTTGCCTGTAACCGGATCCCGAGCCTGGCCGCAACGACCGGTGCAAATGGCAAACCCGTGTCCTATACTACGGGTGCAAGCTCGCGGCCCTCAGGGAGAAGGAGCAGGGAAATGGTTAAATCGAAAAAAGGTTTTCGTTTTCTCATCACTCGATACGTGACCGAATCGCGGCAAGTGATTGTGGACGACGCGCTGACGATTGGAGCCGCCCACAACGCCGCAACCGTCGCCCCGGATCGGTACGCCATTGAGGAGTGGACGCCCGACGAAACACTCCAAGCTGGCAACGCTTCTTACATTCCAAACCCTGACAATTACGAAACGGTCACGTTGACGGAGATACGCCAGGCCCGCAAAGCCTACCAGCCTGGCAAGCGCAAACTCGCGTCCCTCTATCTCACAACCCGTGAGGCGGCAGCCATACTGGCTGCCCTCCGGATATTCCAGGCCGGAAGGCCGAGCAAACTTATGGAACACATTGCTGATCAGCAGCCGCTTAGCACCAAGGAAATCGACGCGCTTTGCGAGCGGATCGTTCTTAGTTCGGACTCGAATGCGCGCGAGTTTGTCAGAATGACCGCCAAGCTGAACAAAGACGGCGAGTGCGCGACCTGCGGCAAAGACGGCGACGAGCCAAACACCGAATGCGTATATCATCAGCCTTGGGACATGCCCAACGATGACGCCGTAGACACGCTCCACAGCCTCATCAGTGAAGCTCGTGACCTGACCGAAGGAGTAGTATAATTATGAACGTCGAGGGTGCTATCTATTTTCACGCTCGGAGCTGTGCCAAGGTGGAAAGCCATAAATCAGCGGTACTCACAATTTTGTTGTCCAACTTATTTGAGTTGTTCTCTGCGCCACACGGTTAAAAACTAATTTTTCATTGAGCGGGTTTCGATGGAGTTCGTAAAACGGCTTTTCCCTAAAGTTTTTAACCACGAACAAGAAATATCTATTTGCAAGCAATGAGGCGACCGAATGCTCTTTGTTCGTCATTGCTATAGTTCCGCTCGATTCATTCATTCCCTTCACTTCCACACCATAGAAGACCTCGGCGGACACCAAGCGAAAATCGAATCCACAGCCAAACATTGTTGTTTCTTCAAGCTTGAACCCGTCGAATAAATCAATTTCTTTATATTTTCTCTTGAAATATTGCTCGGCAGCTTGTCCAGTTATCAATCGTTTCGCAAACGAACCGTCCTCGCCGCCGTCTATTTTGGCAACTTCTTCCATGAGCACATCAAGATCATGCTCCCTGTAAATAATTTGTTTGAGCAATTTGGAAAAATCCTCGATTCCCAGACTGCCAGAAGTGTCATAAACTGCCTTGCAATAATTACGTATCGCCCGCTTGTGCCACCCCTTTCTCTTGTTCGGAAACAGCGGGTCGAATTCATCCCTATAGTTCTTTACCGATGCTGGTTGTACGCCCAACGCCAACCCAATGACATTGAAAGCCTCGACGAAGCTATCAAACCCGAGCCGTCGCAAACCAACGGCATCAAATTTCGACAAATATAGCCCTGCAAGTATCGATTTTTCACGCAGGGATAGTGTCTTCATATGCGTTACTTGCTGAAGGCGGAGGCAGCCTCCACCAAATCCATCGCTGCCGATAATGGGGGCTGAGCCTTGCATAGGCGTCTTGAATCGAACGGGTATGCCAAGGCTTGCTCGCGCCGGAAGCGCACAGAGAATCCGGTATATCGCGCTTTATCTCGACCGCCACGACAAAAAGCCTCGCGCGCGATTGGGGCAAAAAGTGAATTGAGTCGATCACCATCGGCCCGACGCGATATCCAACCATCACGAGCGCATGAAAAATTGCCGCGAAATCCTCTCCCGCGTGGGAGGTCAGAGCGCCGGGAACGTTTTCCAAGACGACGACTCGAGGTGCACGATCTTCTTTCCGCAAATTTTGAATGAGCTTAAGGAACGGCCAAAAGGTTCCGTTTCGCGCGCCGTCAAGCCCGGCACCGGCACCGGCGAGCGAAAGGTCTTGGCACGGAAACGACGCCCATGCCAAATCGGCGTGACCCGGCAAGTCCTGTGCCTTGACCTTAGCGATGTCTCGGACAAGGAGTTCGGATGCGGGAGAAAAATTTTCGCGGTAAGCCGCCGCCTTCTTGGCGCAGATGTCATTCGCGAAGGTGCATTGCCAGCGAGGCCCCAAGCCCAACCGGGCCATCCCGCCCCCAGCGAAGAACTCATAGAGCGCGAAGCGCCGACTCACAGAAACTCCCCTCCCATCGCAAACTCGCTTCAGAGGGACGATACAACAAGAACAGCCGGAATGCACCAGTGTCCGGCGCAAGGCTTACGACTGCGCCTACTGAATCTTAAGTGCTGGGCGTGGGATTTGCCAAGGGCCGGGGCGGGCGTATCATGCCGCATCATGGCTCGGCGCAAGGCGGCTTCGTCCGCGCATTCCCATTCCGATCGTCACGGGCTTTCGATTCCCGCGCTTAAACCCTTGCGCGTGCTGGTTGCCGGCGAGGTGATCCTCGATCGATACATTTGGGGCGATGTCTCACGCATCTCGCCCGAAGCGCCGATTCCCATCCTGCGCGTCGAGCGGCGCGAGGAACGGCCCGGCAACGCGGGATTCGTGATGGCGAATCTGCGGGCGCTTGGCGCGGAGGTCAGCGCCGCGAGCGTCGTCGGCGCGGACCGCAACGGGCGGCTGCTCCGCGAGATGTTCGAGGATTTGGGAATCTCCACTCGCGCGCTGCTGACCGACTCCGGCCGCCCGACCACCGCCAAGGACCGGATGCTCGGCTCGGTGCAGGCGGCCCATCGCGCGACCCAGCAACTCTTGCGCGTGGACGAGGAAGACCCGGCTCCGCTGCGGCCTGCGCGCGAGCGCGAATTTATCGCGCGGATGGGGCCGGAGCTGCGCCGCGCCGACGGCGTGCTGATCTCCGACATCGACAAGGGCATCATGACGCCGGCGGTGTTGCGCGCGCTGATCGACGGGGCGCGCAAGCGCGGGATTCCGGTGATCGCCGATCCGCGCCGCACGGAAGACTTTTCGATTTATCGCGGCGCGACCGCGCTTACTCCGAATCGCTTCGAGACCGAAACCGCGACCGGAATCCGCATGACCGATCGCGAGGCATGGCGCGCCGCCGCCGAGCAAATCGTGCGCAAGCTGGGCCTCGAAGCCTGCCTGATTACGCTCGATCGCGACGGGATGTACCTCGCCGAACGCGGCGGGCGCGACACCTATATCGCGACGGCCCCGCGCGACGTTTACGACGTGACCGGCGCCGGCGACGTGGTGCTGAGCGTGTTCGGGATGTTCGCGATTGCGGGAATGGGATGGCCGGCGGCGGCGCGGATCGCGAATCTCGCGGCCAGTATCGAGGTGACGCGGATGGGCGCGGAGGTGATCGCGCGGGAAGATTTGGCGCGCGCGCTCGCCCCCGCGCACAGCGCCTACGAACGCAAGATTCTCGCGCCGGAGGAATTGGCCGCCGCCCTCGATCGCGAACGGCGCGCGGGACGGCGGATCGCGTTCACCAACGGATGCTTCGATCTGATTCACGCCGGCCACATTCAATTGCTCGCATTCGCCCGCGCGCAGGCCGATTTGCTGGTGGTCGGACTGAACAGCGACCGGAGCGTGCGCGCGCTCAAGGGCGATTCGCGCCCTATTCTGCCGGTGGGAGAGCGGGCGCGGATTCTCGCCGCGATGGAGCCGGTCGATTACGTGGCGGTGTTCGACGAGGCGCGGGCCGAGCGGATTATCCGCGCGGTCAAGCCCGACGTGCTGGTGAAGGGCGAGGATTGGCGCGGCAAGCGAGTCGATGGGCAAGCGTTCGTCGAATCGCGCGGCGGACGGGTGGCGCTCGCGCCGCTCTTGGGCGGCCGCGCCACCAGCGCGACTATTGCGAAGATTCGCGCCGGCCGAGGCGATTAGCGATCTCGCGCACCAATTGCGACAACTCCGGTATCCTGAGCAGCCACGCGCCGCCGAGATACAGCCCGCCGTAAACCGGAATCACCGCGATCCCCGTAAGGCGCGGCCCGAATCCCGCCATGTGCAGCTTCAGCAAAAATGCGATCGCCGCCGCGCCGATCGCGAGCGCCCATAATTTCGCCAGATACCCGCGCTCCACGCCGGTCCATCCGATTCGCCGGTTGAGCGTGCTTCTGAGCAGCGAAAATTCAACCCACGCCGCGATTCCCGCCGATACCGTCAAGCCCGCCACGCCCCACTTCTGCGCGATTCCGATCCATCCCGGCAGCGGAATCGCGCACAGGTAGCCGAGCGCTCCCGCAATCGCGACGCGGACCATCGCGAACCGAAACGGAGTGCGCGTGTCCCACAGCGCGTAGAAGGCGGAGTTGTACAGCCGGCCCATCGTGGCGGCGAGGAGTCCCACGCCCGAACCGGCCAAGACGGCCCAGACGTAGATCGCGTCCGAATGGCTAAACGCGCCCGATTGATAGATCAGCGCGGTAATCACGTCGCCGAGCGCGAGGAACGCCACCGCGGACGGCACGGTCAGAAACGCGATCGTCCGCAACCCGCGATTCAGCCGTTCGCGCAGGATGCCGCCCATTTGCGCGGGCGCCGCGCCCGCCGCGCGCGACATCGTGGGCAATTCGGAGGCGGCGACCGAATATCCGAACAGGCTGACCGGCAGCATATAGAGCAGTTGACCGTAATTCAGCGCCGCGACCGCGCCAGTCGGAAGCAGGCTCGCGAGCACGTTGTCGATATAGGCGCTTATATTGACGACGCCGCGGCTCGCCACGACGGGTCCGAGATTGCGAAAGACCGATCGGATCGGCGCCGCGATTCGCGCGAAGTCGATCCGATGCTTCCGAAGCAGCGCGAGCGTGCTCGGCATCTGTACGAGGATTTGCAGCGCGGAGCCAACCACCGACGCCCATGAGATCGCGATCGCGAGTCCGTCCCGCGTGCTATGCGGCCCGTAGTGAAGCAGCGCCGCGATCATCGCGAGGTTCCATGCGACCGGAGCGGCATACGAGATGAAAAACTTGTGATGGCTGTTGAGGACGCCCAGGAACCACGCCGACATCACGAGCAATCCCGCGCCGGGGAACAGGATGCGCACGATTCGGATCGTCAGTTCGCGCTTGGCGCCGGAAAATCCCGGCGCGATCGCGTCGATCAGAAACGGTGTCGCGAGCACGCCGATCGCGACCAGCACCGCCATCGCCAGCGCGAGGATCGCCCCGACGCCCCACGCGACCATGTCGGCGGTTTCCGCGTCGTCCTCGCCGAGCAGCTTGCTGTACACCGGAATAAACGACGCCGAGAGGACGCCCTCGCCGAAAAGATTTTGCAGGATGTTCGGGATTCTAAAGCCGGCCTTGAAGGCGTCGGCCACCGAGGAATTGCCCAGGAAGTGGGCGAAGATCATGTCGCGGATTAGCCCCGCGATTCGGCTCAGCAGGACGCCGCTGGCGACGGTCCCGGCGTGCCGCGCACCGCCGCCGGACGCGGGCGATGCGCTTGCGGCGGCGGCTTCGGCATTCGGATTTGGCGCGCGTTCGGACAAGCTCCCTCTGGCCGGGAAAGTATAACGGCCACATCGCGCCGGTTATAGCCGTATCGCGCAGTATCCGCGCGTCGGTTCAGGGCTGAACAGTTCAGCCTGCCACGCGAATTAATTTTCTGGCATCTATGACCAGGCAGGGCCGCCAAGCCGGCGGCCTCCAAAATTCATTCACAGGGAGAGCGTTTTATGTCACACTGTCATTATCATAAGGGCCGGCCAGCGGTCATAACGATTGGCCCGTACGATTACTGCGCCAAGTGCAAGGAGGGAATAGAACACGCCGGACGGAATGTGAGACACGATGTTGTTCCGAGCGATTGTTTTGTTATGTTCCACGGCGGTGATGACTGGGAGCCGATTATCGGCACTGGGTGCGCCCATTGGGTCGCTCACGAGCGTGGGATCCGCCAAGGCCGCGACGACGAAAGATGTGTGAAGGGGTACACCTTTCGTATTCCGATCCTCTTGGCGGCTAAAGCCAGCACGAGGTCGTTCCACAGCAATGACGACAGGACCCGCCGCTACATTTCTGTTGGCGACATTTATGTTCTCTATGAGTACGGCGTCCCAAAGCACTGCGGGTTAGTCGTCCGAATCATCGAAAGCAGCGAACCCGGCGGCAGACGAAGAATCATTATTCGCCACGATTCCAGTAAACAAGGCGGCGTAGTTGAAAACGATTTTGACGAACATTTTCATGGAAGCGGCGAGTTCCATTGGTAATGAAACGCTCTCACGGGGATGTGCCGGCGTTGCGGTCGCGAACTAGAACAATTGCAATTCTGATCGCGTTCGCATCGCTGTTGATCTTTACGGCGGCGCTGGCGTGCGCCCAGCAACGGCGGCCCACCTGGGGACAAATCCTGATCGTCGGCGGGCACTACGATAACACCGCTGAATTGTACGATCCGGTGTCGAACCGGTTTGCGCCCGAACCTTCCACTCCGCGGATGAAGGACCGCGGGCGGTCAACCGCGACCCTGCTCGTCACCGGGCCAAACGCCGGCAAGGTTCTGATTGCCGGCGGCGACAACCGGAACAACGTCGCGCGGGCTTCGACCGAGCTTTACGATCCCGCCACCAACACGGTAGTGCCCGGCCCAGCCATGCACACCCCCCGCTCTGGCCACTTCGCCGCAGTGATCGGTTACGGTCCCAATGCCGGAAAGATTCTTATTGCCGGGGGCCTGAATGCCGAAAACGAAACGCTGTCATCGACGGAACTTTACGATCCTGCCGCTAACGCCTTCTTGCCCGGCCCAAGGATGGCTGCCACGTGTGCTCTGTGCCCCGTCACAGTGATCAGGTCCGGGAAGAACGCCGGAAAGATGCTGATATCCGGCTACTACGATCCGCACAGCGGAGGTGGCCAGACGGAACTTTACGATCCGGCTACCAACAAATTCCTGGCTGGTCCTAAGACGAAGATGCTCCTTGTTTACACCGCAACGACGATTCCTTCGGGAAAAAATGCCGACAAGATTCTGATCGTCGGCGCCGTGGACGTGGCCAGCGTCAAAGACGTGGCTCTGACGGAACTCTACGATCCGACGGCCAATAAATTTGTACCCGGTCCAGCGATGAGAGAAATCCGGGAAGACCACACGGCAACGGTGATTACGTCGGGACCAAACAGCGGGAAAATTCTGATCGCCGGTGGCGAACACTCCAATAGTGGTACACGCGGCGGTGGGGCCTCGCTGGCCTCGACCGAGCTCTACGATCCCGGCACTAACAGCTTTGCGCCCGGCCCACCCATGAATACCCCCCGGGTCGCTCATACGGCTACGGTAATTCGTTCCGGGAAGAATGCGGGAAAGATTCTGATCGCCGGCGGCATACAAAAGGACGTGGACAAAGACGGTAGAGGCATCCTCGTCACGCTTTCTTCGACAGAACTTTACGATCCAGTGACCAACAAATTTGCGCCGCCCGCCGATACACCCAAGATGAACGAGCCGCGTTTTGACACCGTCGCCGTTCAATTGCCGCCCGCACCGCCCACGACCGGCCGCCTTAGCAGGGTGCGGAAAAATGGCTGAATAGCAAGAACTTGGCTTCCTTTTGGAGCGTTAGGATGGATTGTTCGAGGGTTGGTTTGCGGTTCAGTTGCGCGATCGGGTCAGCGTTGGCGGCGGCGG
>JBOHWK010000062.1:0-13071 GCA_050736715.1 Binataceae bacterium (SeqCode)
GCCGCGCTCGATCGCGCGGCGAAACTCCCGGACGGCGCGGCGGCGGCGGCGCTCGCCCGCGCGCAAATTCTCTTTATGCACGGCGACAAGAAAGGCGCCGAGAAGGCGCTCGGCGAATTGATAAAGCGCGAACCCGAAAATGCCGTTGCGCTTTCGGCCTTGGGCAGCGTCTTGGCCGCGGACAATCGCTACAAAGATTCGCTGTCGGCGTTCCGGCGCGCGGCAGCGCTCGCTCCGGGCGACCCAAGCCTTCATTACAAACTTGCGATCGTGCTCCACGACTTGGGGCGCGACGGCGAGGCGCGCGGTGAATGCGCGATCGCGCTGGCGGCCGCCCCCGGCAATCCCAAGGTGCGCGAGTTGATGGCCGCGATCGGGAACCGCGCACCCGAATGATCCCGCCTGGCACGCCGGCCCGGGAGAAAAGCCTTGGCTTGACGGCGTGGCTCTTGGCGAAGATCGGCGCCGGCGATGCGCGGGCCGGAAGATGGCTGGCGGCGGTCTTGGCCGTGACGGCGTTGGCTTACTGCCGATGTCTGGGAAACGAATTCGTTTTCGACGACGATCCGGTAATAGCCGCCAATCCCTACCTCGGCCGGTGGTCCTTCTTCTTTCGGTCGCTGGTCAACGACGCGTGGTGGTATCTGAATCCTTCCCACCTGCCGCAAAGCGCCTATTACCGCCCATTCTTGGACATTTGGCGGGGAATAAACATCGATCTTTTCGGCCGCCATCCGCTGGGCTGGCACGCCGCGATGATCCTGCTTCATCTGGTCGTCGTCTGGCTCGTTTTTCAAACCGCATCGCTATTGACCGGCGATTGTATGACGGCGGTGTTGGCGGCAGCGCTGTTCGGCTTGATGCCGATTCATGTTGAAGCAGTCGCATGGGCGGCCGCGGTCTCTTATCCGCTGTGCGCCGCGTTCGCACTCGGAGCATTCGAAGCTTACCTGCCGGCCGGCCGGGTCCCGATTACCGCCGAACCGCCCGATAGCGGCGCGCCTCGCGAACTGGCCTTTGGCGCAATCCGATCCCGCCGGCTGGCATTGTCGCTCGGCCTGTTCGGCGGAGCGCTTCTAACTCAGGAGGGAGCGGTGGCGTTTCCGATGCTGATCGCGGCGCACGCGTTCCTGATCGGGCCGAACAAGATCAACGGTCCGCAACGAAGATTCGTTGACGCCGCACGCGATGCGATCGCCGCGGCGTGGCCGTACGTACTACTGACCGTGATTTACCTTGGGGTGCGCTTATGGGTGCTCGGATTCATTACCCAGGTCTATCCGCTTCATCCGTTGAACACCAGGGAAACAATCTTGACGATCCCGGCCGCGCTAGTGGGTAACTTGATGTTGCTCGCGCTGCCATGGCGCACCGGACCGGCGCATCGGCTGGAATTCGCACACCGCATCGCCCAAGCGCAATTTTATCTGCCGCTTGCCGCTTTGGCCGCGATCTGTATCGCGGGCTATCTCCTGCTTCGGCGTCATCCGCACCGCCGCCTCTACTGGTTCTGCGCGTTGTGGATTCCGATTGCGCTCGCTCCGATGCTCACCTCGGGGGGGCTGTTCGCGCCAAGCTTGGTCCAGGATCGATATCTTTATCTTCCCTCGTTCGGATGGTGCGTGGCGGTGGCCGATGCCACGGTAGTCTTTGCGCGCGGCGGCCGCCGTAGGGCGATTGCAGCCGGGATCGGAGCGGCAGCCGTGATTGCGGCGTTTGCGGCGCTGCTGTTCGCTCAAGTGGGAGTGTGGCACGACGAGGTCTCCTTGTTTTCCCGCTGTGTCGCCCAAGTGCCCGGGATCGAATACTGTCACAACCGGCTTGGCGTGGCGCTCGCCGCGCGGGACGATTACCCCGCGGCTCGCGAACAGTTCGAGCGCGCCATTAAGCTTGAACCGGACGATACGTTGACGCGCTACAATTTGGCCCTGGTTGACGAGCGGCTGGGCGACCGCCAAGGGGCCGAACGTGCGCTCGTGGAACGGCTCGCGCGCCTTCCCCACCCGGCGGCGAAGGATTACGCCGAATTGGCCTTTTCCGCCGCCGCGGCCAGCGACGACAAGACCGCCGAAGCCGATCTAAATCGGGCGCGCGCGATGCCCGGGGGAACGGAGATCGCGCTCCTCACCAGTGCAAGAATCAAGCTTTTCCATAAGGACTATCCGGGCGCCGAGAAGAATCTCAGGAAATTGCTGGCGCGCGACCCGAACGATGAACTGGCGCTGGAAGCGCTCGCTGAGGCGCTCATCGCGGAAAAACGCTACCAAGAATCGCTCGCGCCGCTGAAACGAGCGGCGGCGTTGGCGCCGGGCCAGCCGGCCTTCCATTACAAAATCGCACTGGTGTTGCACCGGCTCGGACGCGAGGACGAGGCGCGCCGCGAATGCGCGGTTGCGCTCGAAATGTCTCCGGACAATCCATCCGCAAGGGCGCTGATGGCGGCGATCCGGCGCAACCGTGTGGAATGAATACCGCCAAACCAATTTTTAGCCGCATCCAAGATTGGATTGGCGGTTGCGAGCCGGACGCGCTGGTGAATTGGAGCCTTGCCGCTGAACTGTTGTTGACTGCGATTATTTATCTTCGCGCCCTGAATAACGGATTTGTTGCCGACGATTACGATCAGATCGTAAATAATCCGCGCCTGGCCGGCCGATCTTTCGTTTGGCAATCGTTGTTCCACAACGTCCTGTGGTTTCGCAAAGCGCTTCGCGCTCCGCAGACCACCTACTATCGGCCGCTGCAAGACTTATGGCTCTGGCTCAACTTTCGCTTGTTCGGCCTTCACCCGGCGGGATGGCACGCGGCGGCGGTCGCGATGCATTTGCTGGCGGTGTTCTTGGTCTTTCGGGTGGCATCGCTTCTGGCGGCATCCATTTCGGAACTGCCCCCGGAAGCCGCGCGGCTCGATCGGGACGGCCGCGCAACCGGGTTGCTGGCGGCGGCGCTGTTCGCCGTCATGCCCGCTCACGTTCAAGCCGCGATTTGGCCGGCGGCGATTGTGGCGCCGCTTTCCGCCGTGTTCGAATTGGCGGCGTTCGATTTTTACCTGCGCGGCGGCGGCGGCCGCCGCCGCCCGCTTTGGCTCGCAACGTCACTGGGCCTCTTCTCCGCGGCTCTGCTCACCTACGAGGCCGCAATCGTCTTTCCGGCGCTGATCGCGGCGCACGGGTTCCTGTTCGGCTGCGGCGGGACCGAAGAACGGCGCTCAAGTTCTTATGCGTCCCGCGCGCGCGATGCGCTCGCCGCGGCATGGCCGTACGCGGTAATCCTAGCCGCCTATTTGGCGCTACGGTTCATGGTTCTCGGGTTCATAGCGGCGCCGAATCCCAACACGCATCCAATGAGCGCGCTCGAAACCGCGCTGACCATCCCCTCCGCCATCGCCAAATACCTGGCGATTCTGGCAATTCCGTGGAAGGCCGGACCGGCCCATCCGCTCGCAGCCGTGGAAAGCGTCGCGGCGCCACAGTTCTATCTGCCCGTCCTCGCAATCGCCGCGCTGTCCGGCGCGGCGGTCCTGCTGCTGCGGCATCACCCGCACCGCCGTCTCTATCTGTTTTGTGCCGCCTGGATGCTGATCGCCCTCGCTCCGATGCTCGACCTGAACTCGTTGTTTGCGCAAGACCTCGTGCAGGACCGGTATCTGTATCTGTCGGCGTTCGGGTTTTGCCTGATGGCGGCCGATCTTACCGTGGCGTTTGCGCGCGCGGATGAAAGAAAAGCCATCGCCGCGTGGATCGGCTCGACCGCCGTGCTGATCGTTTGCGCGGCGGTGACATTTTCAATCCAGCCGTACTGGCACGACGATTTCTCGTTGTATTCGCGATCCGTCGAAGCGGCGCCGCGAGTTGGGTTTTGGCATTACCGGCTCGGAGTAACGCTGAAGGAGCGGGGTAATTTTGCCGGCGCGCGACACGAGTTTGCGCGGGCCGCCGCGCTCGATCCGTACGCGGGGGGAAACGTTCTTTATGACTTGGGCCTGATGGACGAACGGCTGGGCGATCCCCATCCGGCGGAGCGCGAAATGGCGGAGGGATTGAAGCGGCTCGCGCATCCTCCCCCGGGCGCTTACGTTCAATTGGCGGTCGTCGCGGACGCCGCCGGCGATGCCGGGGGCGCGGACTCGGCGTTGGCGTGGGCGGCCAATCTTCCCGGCGGGGCGGAAGCGGCGGCGCTCGGCCGCGCGCAACTTCAATTGATCCACGGCGATGCGAAGGGGGCCGAGGCCGCGCTGCGGGGAATCCTGAGTCGCGACCCGGACAATCGCCAGGCGCTGCTCGCAATGGGCACGGCGCTCGCGTCCGAGAAACGATACGGAGATGCGCTCGTGCCGCTGCGGCGGGCGGCGGCGCTCGCCCCGGCGGCCCCGCTGTTCCATTACCTGATCGCGCGCGCGCTGCACGGTTTGGGGCGCGATTCCGAGGCGCGCGGCGAATGCGCGCTCGCATTACGGCTCGCGCCGGACGATCGTTCCGCGCAAACGCTGATGGGAGAGATTGAGCGCGGGGGCGCAACGCGCTAAGCCCGTCTAAGCAAATTAACGGCGGAGGGAACCAGCGATGGGACTTGAAGGAAAGACGGCGATCGTGACCGGATGCGCGCGCGAACGCGGAATCGGACGGGCGATTGCGATGCGGCTTGCGCGCGACGGCGCAAATATCGTGGCGGCCGACTATTGCCGCTCGATCCCGGAATACCCGGACACCAAGTTCGGCCAGATGGAAGAGTTGGAGGGCGTCGCCGCTGAGATTCGCAAGCTCGGCCGGCGCGCGATCGCCGTCCGCGTTGACGTGACCAGCGAGGATGAAGTGGCCGCGATGATGGAAGCGGCAATGAAGGAGTTCAGCCGCCTCGACATCTTGTGCAACAACGCGGGCGGCGGCGTCGGCGGCGGGCCGGTGGTGCAACAATCGCTCGACTCGTGGAGCCGCACGATCGCGATCAATCTGACCGGTGCGTTCCTGTGCTCGAAGCACGCGATTCCGAAGATCGCCGCGGGCGGACGCGGCGGCCGGATAATCAACACCGCCTCGATCGCCGGCAAGCGGGGCGGCCCGGGCCTGGCCGCCTACAGCGCCGCCAAGCACGGGCTGGTCGGCCTCACGCGGAGCCTCGCGCTGGAATTGGGCGCGCTCAATATAACGGTCAACGCGGTCTGCCCCGGCTTCGTCGAGACCCAGTTGCTGGAAGGATTGATCGGGATGGTCGGAGCGGCCCGTAATCTCAACCGCGAAAAGGTGATTCGCACCTTCGTCGCGCAAATTCCGATGGGCCGGATGGAGACCGGCGACGATGTGGCCAACGTGGTTGCGTTCCTAGCCTCGGAGGACGGCGGCTACATGACGGGCCAGGCGCTCAATATCTGCGGCGGCGTCGAGATGCATTAGGCCCGCATCGGGCGCGGTTGCCTGCGGTCCCAATATGTATTACATTGTGTAATACGGAGATTCGGATGGGAATCGTAAGCATACGTTTGGACGCCGATTCCACCGCGCTGGCCGGCCGGCTGGCGCGCGAAGAGGGTAAAACCAGGTCCGAAGTGTTGCGCGAGGCGCTGCGTGAATATGGCCGGCGCAAAAGTAAAACCAAAGCGCGATCCGCGCGGCAGCCGCGTCCCTATGACCTGATGAAAGACCTGATCGGAGTCTGCCACAGCGGCAGAACGGATTTGTCTGTGGATACAGGCCGGAAATACACGGAGATGTTGTGGGAGCGGAAACGCACTCGTGATGCTGATCGACGCAGGACCGCTCGTCGCGCTGGTTGAAAGCTCCGATTCATGGCATGAGATTTGCCGCGAAACGCTGGCGTGGATCCGCGAACCGCTGGTGACGGTTTGGCCGGCGTTCACCGAGGCGATGCACCTGGTCAGCTATTCCGGCCGCGCACAGGATGCTTTGATTGAATGGACGCAGAGCGCGGCGTTGTCATTTGCCGCATTGGGGCGCGCCGACATTCCTCGAATTGCGGAACTGATGCGCAAGTATCGGGACCTGCCGATGGACCTGGCGGACGCCGCGCTGGTCCGCGTCGCCGAGCGCGAGAAAATCCGCCGGATTTTCACGATCGACCGGCGCGATTTCGAGCTTTACCGCCCCTATCGGCTGGGCCGCTTTCAGATCGTTCCGTAATCGGCCCCTCTTGAGCGCGTGCGCGGCGTGGCGATAACCTAACGGGATGCAGGCGGCCCGCAATGTACGCGCGTAAGCGCGCCCTCGATCGCATCGCGCGGGAGAAAACGCTCTACGCGCGCCGTCCCGGCGGCGACATTTCCGTCTGCATCGTCTATCCGAACATCTACCGGCTCGCGATGGCCAACCTGGGCTTCCAGGCGATTTTCCATATCTTCGAGACCGATTCGCGGGTGGCCGCCGACCGCGCCTTCCTGCCCGACCCCGACGAACGCGATGCGATTCGTTCCGGCGGCGAACAGCTGGTATCGTTCGAGCGCGGACGTCCGCTGTCCGATTTCGACCTTCTCGCGTTTTCGATCCCGTTCGAGACCGACTACCTGAACGTCCTCGCAATCCTGCGCATGGCGGGAATTCCACGGCGGCGCGCGGAGCGCGCGGGACGCGGCTACCCGTTAATCGTCGCGGGCGGCTCGGCGGTGTTCCTGAATCCGGAACCGATCGCCGATTTTATCGACCTGTTCCTGATTGGCGAGGGCGAGGAGATGGCCCCGGAATTCATCGAGCGTTACGCGACCGCCCGCCGCGGCGCCGATCCGATGGGCGCGATTGCGACCGTCGAAGGCGCGTATCGCCCCGATTGGTACGCGCCGGTGCATGACGATTCGGGCCGCCTCGCGGCGCTCGGTTATTCCGGCCCCGCCAGTCCTCGCGTCAGCCGCCGCCTGATTCGCGACCTCAACCGCTTCAACACGTCGTCGCTGATTCTCACCGAAGAGTCGGTCTTCGGCGATATGTTCCTGGTCGAGGCGAGCCGCGGCTGCCAATGGGGATGCCGGTTCTGCGCGGCGGGCTTCATGTACCGCCCGATTCGCTATCGCGCACCGGAACGAATTCTGGCCGAGGCGGAGCGCGGCCTTGGCGAGCGCAAGGTAATCGGGCTGGTGGGAGCGGAGATGGCGAGTGTGCCGGGCGTGGCCGGCGTCGCGGCGGCGGTGGCCGATCGCGGCGGGCGGCTCTCTCCGTCGTCGCTCAAGGCCGATTGCATCTCGCCCGCGCTGGCCAGCGCGCTCGCGCGCGGCGGAAATCGCAGCGTGACGATCGCGCCCGAAGCGGGCAGCGAACGGATGCGCAAGATCATCAATAAGAACCTGACCGAGGACGAGATTATCCGCGCCGCCGAAATGATGCTGGGCGAGGGCGTGCCGAACCTCAAGTTCTATTTCATGATTGGACTCCCCGAGGAACTCGATTCGGATGTGATCGGGATTGCCGAGTTGGTGGGGCGCGTGCTGGAACGCGCGCGCGCGCGCCGCTCGCGAATCGGGTCGGTTACGGTGTCGCTGAATCCCTTCGTCCCCAAGCCGTGGACTCCCTTTCAATGGGATCCGATGGAGGACGCGCCCGCGCTCAAGCGCAAGACGGCGATGCTGCGGACGCAGCTTGGACGCCTCGGGCAGGTCGAGCTCGATGCGGAATCGCCGCGCGAGGCCTATTTTCAAACGATGGTTTCCCGCGGCGACCGGCGGGTTGGCGCGATTTTCGAGCGGCTAGACGCGGCGGGATGCGACGCGCCGGGGCCGATCTGGCGTGAGTTGAAAGAGATTCATCGCGAAGCCGTGGCGAATCCGGCGAGCGGACTGCCCGACCCCGATTTTTACGTCACGCGGCGATACGCGAACGATGAAATCCTGCCGTGGGACTTTATCGATCATCACATTCACAAATGGTTCCTGCTCGCCGAGCGCAAGAAGGCGCATTACGAGCATCAAAGCCCGCCCTGCGACGTGACCCGATGCACCGTATGCGGCGCCTGTTGAGGAAGGAGAACGAGGATGCGGATGAATAGTGCGCGCAATGCGCCGGGACGAATCGCGGCGTTGACCGCCGGTGCGGCAATCGCGGTGGCGATCGCGTGGAGCGCGGGCGCGCCGCCCGCAATTGCGGCGGAAGCCGTTGTTCCTGAGACGGCGGTTGTTCCGGCGGAGGCGGGCGCCGCCAAAGCTCCGGCGCCATTGAAACCGTTGGTTCCCAAATCGCGCCATGCAGGTCATCGCGCGGCCCGGGCGAGTCACCCGCTTCATTTCGAGGTCGAACCGGCATCGGCGCGGCTGCAATTGCTCCAGAACGGGTGGGCATATGAGGAGCCGTGGAAATCGAGCCGCCGAATCCAGAGCGTGACGGCGGGCAAATTTGTGAATGTGACCGGCAGCACTCGCTACTATCTGCGGGTCAAGCTCAAGAGCGGAAAGACCGCGTACGTCGAGCAGTCGGCGGCCGATATGGTTCGCCCGCTCGACAAAATCTGGCGGCTAACCAAAAACGCCGCCGTGCTGGACAAGCCGAACAAGTGGGCGAAGAAGCGCGCCGAGGTCCATCGCGGCCACAATGTTCGCGCGATCGGCCTGGCGCTCAACTACGTGAAAATTCGGATGAAGAGCGGCCTGGAAGGATTCATCCCGATCGGCGCGCTGGAGTAGTGGACGGCGGAGGACCGGCGGCCTTGCGATGAAAAAACAATACGATTTCAGCAAAGGCAAGCGCGGTCCAGTGATACCGCCAAGGCGAGCAACTGGAGCGCGTCGTGCGCCAGGCGGTCAGGCAGGAAGTCCGCGCCGCGAAGGGCGCACTCGCCAAATCGGCGTGAACTTCAGTTCACGCGATCGTTCGCCAATATCGAGCGGACCTTGGCGGCGACGTCGGGGGCTTTCACCACGTCGGTGATAATCGCGGCGGCATCGGCGCCGACCGCGAGAACTTCGGGTAGCGATGATTCAGTAATGCCGCCGATTGCCACAATTGGAATTTTCACCACTGCGCGCACCGCCCGGAGCGCATCGAGACCGACGCCGGCGGCGTTCGCTTTAAGCCCGCCCGGATAGATCGGGCCGAAGCCGACGTAATCCGCGCCGCCCGATTCCGCCGCGCGCGCCTGTTCCGCATCGTGAGTTGAAATCCCGATGAGCATTTTGGCGCCCGCTACTCGCCGGGCCGCCTCCAATGGCAAATCGTCCTGGCCGAGATGGATCCCGCCGGCGCCGGCGAGAAGCGCGATATCGAGGCGGTCGTTCACGATAAAGATCGCGCCGCGCTCGCGGCAGAGCGGAGCGATCTCGCGCGCCGCCGCGAGAATCGCGCGGGCGGGCGCATCCTTCATGCGCAACTGCATGATGCGCGCGCCCGAATCGAGAAAAATCTTCGCGAGCGCCACCGGATCGTGGCCGCCCGCCGGGTCAATCATCGCGTAAAAATGCGAAGGCAGCCGCGTCATTGCGCCGGATACTTTGCGAGCACGATTTTGTGGTCGGTGATCTTTTTGCGCAGCGTGTTGCGATTGAGTCCCAGCATCCGGGCCGCCTTAACCTGATTGCCGCCGGAGCGCTTGAGCGCAAGCTCGATCAGCGGACGTTCGATTTCGGCGACCAGGTGACGGTAAAGATCGCGCGGCTCTCCGCCCTCGGGCGCGTTGAACCAGGCGGCGATTCGCTGCGCCACGATGTCTGAGAGCGCCGCATCGCCGGCGGAGGGCGCGACTCCAGCCGTGGGCGCGGTGCTGGACAAGTCGATGTCCTCCGCACGGACGGTGTTGCCCGGAGCGAGCAGCGCCGCGCGCAGGACCGTGTTTTCCAGTTCGCGGACGTTGCCGGGCCATTCGTAGGCTTTGAGCTTGGCGCGCGCCTCGGAGCTGACGCCGTTCACCCGCGCACCCATCTCGCGCACCGCCTTGGAAATGAAGTAGTCGGTGAGTTCCGGGAGGTCTTCGCGGCGATCGCGCAGCGCCGGCATCCGGATCGGGATCACGCGCAGGCGGAAGTACAGGTCTTCGCGGAAGCGGCGCGATTGCACCAGCGTTTCGAGATTCTGGTTGGTGGCGGCGATCACCCGCGCCTTCAACTTTTGCGTTTCCGCCGAGCCGACGCGGCTGAACTCGCGCTCCTGGAGCACGCGCAGGAGCTTGGGCTGAAGTTCTATCGGCAGGTCGCCGATTTCGTCGAGGAAGATCGTGCCCGCACCCGCCATCTCGAACTTTCCGGCGCGCCGCTCCGCCGCGCCCGTGAACGAGCCGCGCTCGTGGCCGAACAGTTCGCTTTCGAGCAATCCCTGCGGGATCGCCGAGCAATTGACGGCGACGAACGGCGCACGCCAGCGCGCGGACTTGAAATGGATCGCGCGCGCGGCCAATTCCTTGCCGGTGCCGCTTTCGCCGGAGAGGAGCACCGTCGCGTCGTTGGTGACCACGCGGCCGATCAGCTTGTACACCTCTTGCATCGCGGGGCCGCGGCCGACGATCTCGCCGCCGGCCAGTTGCGGGCCAACTTCATCCTTCAGGCGATCGAAGTCCGCCGCCTGGCGGGCGATTTCGACCGCGCGCCGGATCGCCGCGGCCACCAAATCGAGATTCGGAAACGGCTTGGTCAGGTAATCGTGCGCGCCGCGCTTCATCGCCTCGACCGCGTTATTCATCGTGCTGGCGGCGGTGATCACGATTATCAGCGTGCGGACGCCGTCCGCCTGCGCGGCCGAGAGGATCTCCAAGCCGCCTGCGCCGGGCATGATGATGTCGAGCAGCGCCACGTCGAAACGATTCGTCTTGAGCGCGGCGAGCGCCGCTTCGCTGTCGGCCGCTTCCTCGGCGCGAAAGCCTTCGGCCTCCAGGCGATGGCGCAGGACGAGGCGGATCGCGGGGTCGTCGTCGGCGATGAGGACGGCGGGCGCGCCGGCGGGGTCCTCGATCCGTTCAGCGAAATTCGGGTCGATTGCTGCCATCTGGGTCATGCGCAGCCCATATCGTAACAGGTAATTCGATCGCGTCGCGAGTGCGGTAAGCCTTTCATTAGTCCAATTTGACCGGCTCCGGGCCGGGGTCGTTGAGGCCGGCTCAGGTCAGGCTTTTGGGGCGCGAGTCGATCTGCGAAATCCGCGAAATCCATGCCCTGAGCCTTGCCGAAGGGTGCGGTTAAATCCGCGATGCCGAACCGGCCAAAAGCTCGTTCTGCGAGGTCCTTCGCAGAGCCTCAGGACGCCCGCTTCCTTCGGCGCCGCTCAGGACAGGCATGAACCATTCGCGAGCGTTTCGTAACGTTTCGCGTGAAACAATTCCTCCCAACCCCCTGAAAACAAAGGGAAAACGATGGTTTCGCCGCGAATAGAGCAAAAACCGCCACTCGATGCGGCGCCCGCCGCAATGATACCCCCGCCGCGCCATCCGCATAAGGCTGCCCCCGTTCATCCCTGAAATTCCGTGTGCGCTCCTTCTGCCCCTCGCCCGTTATTTTACGGGAGAGGAAAGCGCGGCGCGGCGCTTGCGAGTCTTTTTCGCAAGCGGCGTGACGCGCAGGTGAGAGCCCGCCCTGAGTATCCCCGAAGGGGTGCAGGATCTCTCGCATCGCCAACGCCCCCTCATTGTGTCATGCCCGCGCGTGGCCGCCGCGCGAGGCATCCCGGATGCCGTCTCTGGCGTTCACGTCCCTGCTCCTGAACATACTAACGCAGTCTCTGCTACACTGACCCAAGCAGAATTTCATGACGGAACCCACGATCATCTGCCCAAATTGCAAGACCGAGATTCGCCTGACCGAATCCCTGGCGGCGCCCCTGATTGAAGCAACTCGGCAACAGTACGAGAAGCGTCTCGCGCAGAAGGATACCGACATCGCGAAGCGTGAATCGGGATTGCGCGAGCGCGAGACGGCGCTTGCTAGGGAGAAAGAATCGATCGACGACCAAGTTGCGGAGCGGCTGAAAGGAGAGCGCGAGAAGATTGCGGCCGACGAGGCGCGCAAGGCGAAGCAGGTGCTCGCAATCGATCTCGATCAGAAGAGCAAGGAGATTACCGAGCTTCAGGATGTTCTGAAGCAGCGCGACGAAAAGCTCAAGGAAGCACAACAGACCCAGGCCGATCTTCTCCGCAAACAACGGGAACTGGATGACGCCAAGCGGGAACTCGACCTTACCGTCGAAAAGCGCGTACAGGAGGGACTGTCGGCTATCCGCGACCAAGCCCGCAAAGAAGCCGAAGATCAGTTGAAGCTCAAGGTCGCGGAAAAGGAACAAACGATCGCTTCAATGCAGACGCAGATCGACGAACTGAAGCGTAGAGCCGAGCAGGGTTCCCAACAACTTCAGGGCGAGGTCCAAGAGCTTGAACTCGAAGCGTTACTGACCGCGAAATTTCCGACCGATACAATCGAGCCGGTGCCCAAGGGCGAGCATGGCGGCGACGTGTTGCACCGCGTTGTCGGGCCGCTTGGCCAGTTGTGCGGCACGATTCTTTGGGAATCGAAGCGAACAAAGAATTGGAGCGATGGATGGCTCGCAAAGCTTCGTGACGACCAGCGCGCGGCCAAGGCGGAGATCGCCATCATCATCAGCCGGGTCCTGCCGAAAGATGTCGAAACTTTCGACCTGAGAGACGGCGTATGGGTTGCTGATCCACGCGTTGCCATTCCGGTTGCAACGGCTCTTCGCCAGTCTCTCGTGGAGCTTGCAATGGCCCGGAAGGCTTCCGATGGCCAGCAGACTAAAATGGAAATGGTCTATCAGTATTTGACCGGGCCGAGGTTCCGGCAGCGCGTCCAGGCGATCGTCGAGGCATTTTCCTCCATGCAGGACGACCTTGCGAAGGAGAAGAAGGCCATCACGAAACAATGGGCAAAGCGAGAGGAGCAGATCGAGCGCGTGATGCAGGCCACAGTCGGCATGTACGGCGACCTGCAAGGAATCGCCGGCAAGACACTTCAGGAAATCGAGGGCCTCGAAGTCCGGGCACTCGAAGGGCCACAGAAGTAAATCGAGGAACGACCTGTGGCTCTAGCAGGGTGCGGAAAAATGATCGCTTTTCGCTCCGCACCGAGGTAGATAGATAGGTGACCGTTGTGGGTTGAGGAGGAAGCGGGGATGCGCGGGACGGACGAGCAGCAGAGCGGGATGTTCAGTT
>JBOHWK010000063.1:0-13692 GCA_050736715.1 Binataceae bacterium (SeqCode)
GAACGAGCGTTCGTATGCGAGCACGTCGGCTATCTTCCGGCCGGTGAGGACCGATCCCCAAGGCGGCATGGCGTAGCTGACGAACGCGGCCGGTCCCCCGTCTTTGATCGCTTTGAGCAGATCGGCATCTTTGTACATCGCCATCAGCTTGCACGCGGTGAAGTCGCGTGGCGCTGGATTTACCCACTTCGCCGAGATCCCTTCACCGTTGCCTTTTACGCCATGGCAGTTAGCGCAATACGTATTGTAAGTCTGCCTGCCAATTTTCAAATCCGCGGTGGCCGCGTAAACCGGCGACTTGGCGATGGCAACCAGAGCAATCGCGGCGCACAGGCACAATAAGCGTTTCATTTGTGTGCCTCCGCGGGTGCGGCGCCCGCGCCGGCGGGCATCTGGTGCGGTTCGCGGCTCGCCGCATACTCGGGGGCGCCCGGCCGGCGATAGATCGCGCTCCACAGCGAGACGATAGCGATCGTAACGCCGGCGAAAAGAACGATCCAGAAGGTGATGAAGCCGGACGGCTCGAAAAGCCGGAATCCGGCGTACACGGCTAGTCCCGCACCGAGCGCGCCGGTCGTCGTGGCGGGCCATTTGAGGTAATCGGCCTGATACGCCCAAATTGCAACTACGAAAACCACGACGCCCGAGGCAACCACCACCGCGGCTCCCCCGATTTCAGCGGGATTGAGCACCGCCGCATAAACCAGCCATAGACCGATCGCCGTATTGATCAGATTTGGAATCATGGGATTGTCGGCTGCCCTCCTTCGTTGAGACTATGAAGCTGTTGCAAGTAGCGCCACGTGATCCGGGGAATTGCCAGATAGGCGAGACAACTCGCCACGATCAGTATCTTCCATCCGACTCCTAGTGGAGTAAGCACTACGATCGCCATCGCGACCGCCAATTGCAAAACCCAGCATCCGTAGGCCGCGGTCACCATCCGGTTGGCTTCGCGCAGAGCGCCCAGGCCGTAGAGCAGGCCAAACAGCCCCGCCAACAAAACGAATATTCCGAGCAGAATCGCGGTCGCGATGAGCGCATGCGGGGTCATGACGCGGCCACCGGTTCGGCCGCCTCACCGGCCATTGCCGGCCGGCGTTTGCCGATGGTCAGCAGGTCGTAGATAAGGATCGCGTAGCCGCCCGCGAACATTAGCCCGAAAATCATCCGCGTCCACAGCCCTTCAGTGTACCACGGCTGGTGCTGGAGGCCGACGAAAGCGGAAAACGTGGAACCGCCGATCGCGCGTCCGTAGAATGCCTGCGCCATTCCCGCCACCAGCAGTCCGCCCACCATTCCGAGCATTCCGATATTGAGCAGCGCGAAGGACCACTTCCACGCGGCTCCGCCCAGCCCGTTGGCGTCGCGCACCTGTTCCAGCACCAGGTAAACTACCGCCACGATGCCGCAAGCGTACGCGCCCCAGAATGCGAAATGGGCGTGGGAAACCGTCCACTGGGTGCCGTGCGAAAAAAGATTTATTTGCGGCAACGTCATCATGAAGCCCCACACGCCCGCCCCGATGAAATTTCCGAAAGCCTCGGCGAGCGTCCAATAGAAAGCCGGCTTGTTGGCGACGTTCAGATGCTGGGTCCCGGCGTCATAGATCGCGTGGATTACCATCCCGAGCAGCGGCAGCGGTTCGAGCGCCGAAAAGAAGCCGCCAATCGCAAGCCAGTAGCCCGGAGTGCCGATCCAGAAATAATGGTGGCCGAGGCCCAGGATGCCGGTGCCGAGCACCAGCGCCAGCTCGACGTAGAGCCAGTTTTCGACGACGCGGCGCGAGGTGTGCAGCAAGTGCATCAGCGTCCAGGCCATAATGCACGCAATCAGAATCTCCCAAGTCGCCTCGACCCACAGATGCACCAGCCACCACCACCAGAAGAGATCGATCGACATATCGGTCGGTGCTGGAAACGCGTCGAAGTAGAGCACAAACAGCGGAACCATGTCGGCGATCAGCACGCCGGTGATTCCGGTGATCCGGTGGGCTTTTACGCAGGTGCCGACAATGTTGTAGATGAACACGGCGACCACCAGCACTATTCCGATCGCCGCCCAGCGCGGCGCCTCCACGTATTTGCGCCCTTGGTTGATGAACCACAGCGAAAACTCGTTGCCGGCGCCGTATTGCACGGTTATAAAGACCACCGCCACGATCGCCACCACCGCGCAGAAAACCCAGAAAATCAGTTCGCCGAGCCAAATTCCCTCGACCTCGCGCTCCATTTCGAGCGGCAGAAACCAGTAGATGGAGCCCATGAAGCCCATCAGGGTCCAGATAATGAGCGTATCGATGTGCAGGATTTTTGCCGTGCTGAAGTTGAAAACATTCAGCAGGAAATTCGGGTGAATGTAATAGGCCGCGGCGAGCAGGCCGGACACGGTCATAACGCCGAACAGCACCATCGCCGCCGTCAGATATTTGAGCGCAAGCTTCTGTGAGCGATACATTTTCCCTCCGCCATCCTCCGGCTATCGTGCGCCCGCCGAGACAAAGCCCGCCGGAAAGCCGTTAGCGTCCACCGCCGACATCCATTTGAGGTACGCGACCACGCTCCTGGCTTCGTCTTCCGAGATACCCAAATTGGGCATGGTTCGATCGCCCAGCGGGAAGCGGTCCGGATGCATCAGGAAATCCACCATGGCCTCGTCGCGGCGATGGGCGCCGTACATCGGCCCCCACGCGGTCCAGATCGGATCGAGCCACGCTTTGGTCAGATCCGGAGCGTAGTAGGCGCCGTTGCCGAAGAAGGTGTGGCAATCCATGCACGCGCGGCTTTGGATCACCAGCTTGCCTCTGCCCAGCAAGCGGACGGCCTCGGGTTCGGTGTAGCGGTGGTTGAACAGCAGATCTTCGCCCCCGATTGTTGGAACCTCTTCGTTGCGCGCGCTATCGAATTGATAGCCGATCTGCCGATTGATTACGTCGTAAAGCGGTACGTGGGAGCCGCCGGGCCGGATCGCACCGATGCTGTTGACCGTCAGGACGATCAGCACCACAACCATGACGGCGGTCGAACTGATCGCGCCCGCCCGCCAAAAGGCCGGGTCTTGGGTGTACATAAAAGTCGAATGCCTCGCCTGCTATTACGATCCGAATAAACCGCCGCCGCCACGAATCGGCGCTGCCCGGCGTGACCGCCGCCTATTTCGTCACCGTGATCTCGCCAACCATGTGTTCCTTTTCGTGCGGAAGGCAGCAGTAAACGTAATGGCCGGGGACCGTGAAGGTATGACTCCAACTCCCGCCGGGCGGCATGAAGCCTGAGTCGAACGGCTTGGCGCCGGCCGGCAGCGCCACGTCGCTTTTGTTTTGAACGTCGCTCGCGACCGTGGTCACGTCGTGGAGCACCTTGCCGGTGTTTTTCCAGAGTACGGTCGTGCCCGCTTTCACCGTTAGCCTTCCGGGGACATACGCGGCCGGGACGTCAGTCATCGTGACCACCACGGTCTTACCGGCGGCGCGCGCCGTGGCTGACGGCCCATTCACCAGCGCGAAGGCCCCGGCAAGGGCGAGCAATGCCGGCAAAAGAACGCCCGGCTTCTTCATGGTTTCCATCCTCATGGTTTCCGTCCTCCTTCGTAGTTTTTTTGGCCGGCGCCGCAACCCGCCGTCACGGCCGCCATCGTCTCAGGGAAGGCCTTCGCGCACCGCCGCCGAAAGTTCGGCGGACTTCAGGCGATAAGGCACGAGAGCGTACCACTCCATGAAATCCGGGCTAAGTATTCACGCGGAGCATTGGGATGTCAAGCAAGGATGGATTCATGCCGCGAGGACCGCGAGCCGGTCACTCGGCCGGCCCAATAACGAACCCGAACCACCCGCCACGATCTCCATGCAACGAACGCGCCGGCTTGCAACCGGCCAATCGCGGCCGGCCTTCCGGTATGTCGATGGCGAAATGTATTCCGCGCGGTGCGGCGCGCACCGATCGCGCCGCGGATAGGCGCGCTAGATTAGACCGAGGGGGCTGTCTTCGGGCATGGCGATGCTCCTGTGGCGTTACCGCCGCAAAGCGGGCTGCGAATCATATACCACGGTTCCGGGGTGAGCGGGGCGTGATGAGCGGCGAAGCGGTTCCGGGATGCCTCGCGCGGCGGCCACGCGCGCGGGCATGACACAAAGAGGGGGGCGCGGCCTTTTCCTTAACCGGTGCAAAGGCCGACCGTTTGGGGTGCCGGGTTGCCTGAATCGGTGCGCACACCGGGGATTCCGGCCCGGATTTCGGGCTATTTTGAGTGGAACACTTGATGCGTATCCTATGGGGTGAGGGTGCCGTTATGAAAAGCAGGATTTGCCTTGCCGCCGGCGCGGCGTTGGCGCTGATTGGGATGCTCGCGTTGTCGGGCTGCTATCAGGAAAACTACGGGCCGTCCGGGTACGGCTATGGGTCGCCCGGTTACGCTTATGCGCCGTCCGGGTACGGTGACTACGACGCACATCATCAGTGGCACGATCGCGATTGGTGGGTGGAACACGATCGCGGCTGGGTGGAGACTCATCATCGGGATTGGATTGCCTCCGGGAACCACCCCGACAATCGCCGCGAGCGCGCGCCCGATCGCGGGTCCCGGCCCGAACAATCTTCACCGCAAAAGCGATACGCGCAGCCCCATCCGTCGTCACCGCCGCAGCATTCGCAGGCAAAGCGGAGCCATGACACCGGCCAGCATCATGACGACGCCGGCGGGCACGATCAAAATAATCGTTGAGAGCGTTGGTCCCGGCGGGGAAATATTGACCGCTGAATGACCGGCCGGCGCGGTTGCGGCGCGGGGAATCCCTTGCCGAGCGGACTAGGTTTCCCCGCGGACGGGGCGCGTTCCGGCACAAATCGGCATCGAATGGCAAGGCTCCGGACCGCCGTTTGGGCCTGGTGTCCGGAAATCGCCGCGAAACAATCGCGATTTGGCAAGGTGGCTCTGGGAGCCATCGCGCGGCGATTGTCAAGAGCAGCAGGCATTATGGTCAACGGGCCGTGGCCTTTGCTAGTCGCGCCGCGATCGCTCGATCGCGCGGAACGATGCGGCGTACACGGGCTTCCCCGCGGCGGCGTACTTGCGCGCGAAGCCCGTCCGCGTCGCGCCAGGAGGAACTTCGGCGGTGTGGACGAATCCCGCGGCGGCCAGCGTTGGGAAGATCTCCTCCGCGCGCTCGCGCACGTCGGTCGCGACGAATGCGATGCCGTCGGGTTCGAGCGCGCGAAGGAGACTCGCGGCGAAGCCGGGCGTGAACAGGCGATGCTTCGTGTGGCGCTCCTTCGGCCACGGGTCGGGAAAGTAGATGTGAAACGCGCGGACCGAATCGGCCGGGAGCATCAGGTTGACCAGCGGACGCGCGTCCATCCGCACCACGCGCAGATTCGTGAGGTTCGCGCGGCCGCATCGCACTGCAAGCACCCGCACGACGGCCGCGGATAACTCGACCGCGAGGAAGTCGTGGCCGGGACATTCGCGCGCGCGCTCGACGATGAACTCGCCCTTGCCTGCGCCCAACTCGATCTCCACCGGCGCACGCCGTCCGAAGATTTCCGCGAGATCGATCGCGAACAGCTCCGGTCCCGGCTCGATCGTCACGCGGCGAGCATCGTCGCGTGACGCGGGATCGGACCAGATGCGGGAGGATTTCCTAAGCCGCGTCATCGGGGAACGATTACCATCAAGCGGCGAAGACGCCAAGGTGCGGCGCGCGAATCTTCTTGACCGGAATCGGCATTGCACTTAATCTGATCGTCAGACGGCGGCGTCGGCCGTGGCTGAGTTACCCGCAATAATCCCGCTCTTCCCGTTGCCCAACCTGCTGCTGTTCCCGGGCGTGAGCGTGCCGCTGCACATCTTCGAGCCGCGCTATCGCGAGATGGTCGCGGAGGTGTCGCGATCGCACGGACTTATCGGAATGATGCTGCTCAAGGGATCGTGGGAGCGCGACTATTACGATTATCCCGACATTTACGGCGTTGGTTGCGCGGGAAAGATTGGCAACCTCGCCGAGTTGCCCGATGGGCGCTACAACCTGACCTTGGAGGGCGTGAGCGAGTTTCGCGTGGTGAGGGAAATTCGCGAGCGATCGTATCGCCAGGCGGAGGTCGAATGGCGTCCGCCGCCGGCCGGCGCGCTCGATTGCAACAGCGAGACGATCGAGGCGCTGCGGGAAACTCTGTTCGCCTACCTGAACGGTTCCGCTCGTGAGATTTGGACCGCGCTGGTCGAGCAGCGTGGATTGCGCGGCGCCGCGCTGATAAATTTTCTGTGCTTCCATCTCGACATCTCGCCGCTCGAGAAGCAGACGCTCTTGGAAGCCGGCCCGGATCGCGCCGAATGCCTTCTCGACGTGCTGACATTCAAACTCGAAGAACGAAAGCGCGGGCATGGCGGACCAGGCGGCGGCCCGGAGGTGTTCAACTAAAATCGAAATACCGCCCTGATGCGACTGCAATGCTTCCGCCGGATATACGAAAGAAGTGCATCGGTGGCCGAATCGTAACACCTGTCGCAAATGAGCCATCGTGTCCGCAAATCGGGCCGCTTTGCAAATTGCGCAACGATGCGCAATTCGTTGAGAGTGGCTTTGAAACAGCCTAATGGCACGCATGATCATTCGCTAATATCGCCTTGCAGATGGAGGTGAATCGAATTTGCGGGATTCCGGTATTTAGCGGCACGATTTTTGCTCACTTTCATCGCCGAGTCGTTTGGCAGCGCCCCGATACACAAGCGTCCTCTGGAAGGACGCCAAGGTGTGGGCGCCGGGAGGCGGACTACGATGGAATGGGAAAACAGTTCACTGGGTTCACTCTTTGTTCCCGACATTCTTACGCCGGAACAATTCTACGATAGCCGGCGCGACGACAGTTCAATTCGGCCCGTAAAGAAGCTCATGATGGCGATTCTGGAAGACGCGCTGCGCTGCTTCCAGAACAACGCTGACGCCAAGGGCGGAACCCGCAAGCGCCTTTTCCAAGAGGCTGAGCAATGGCTCTGCGGCGAAGGCGGTGACGGGCCGTTTTCATTCGAGACGGTGTGCGAAACGCTTGGAATCGAGCCGAGCTTCCTGCGCAACGGTCTGCGCGAATGGCGCGGCCAGCAGCTTGCGGGCACCGCACTGCGTCGGCTGGCGCGACGCTCACCCGTGGTTCACACCGGCAGGATTAGCGCACCGGCACAGCGGGAAGCGCGCAGCGCCGCGCGCGCACGCTGAGACGCATCGGACAACCGGCAAGATTTCCCGCTAAGAAAAGGCGGCGTGACATTCGCGTATGCGAACATCATGCCGCCCAATTTCTAGGCACAGCTGCCGCCGACTGCCGCGCCGTCGTCAGCTGCTTTCAGTGGTCTTACTTCGACGCCGCCTTGGGCGCCGCAGTGGTGGCCGGCTTAACTCCAGGTGGCGGAGGCGGCACGTAGCCCTTGGGCTGTGCCTTCACCCATTCTTCGCACGCGGCAATATCGCCCTGGTCGATCGATTCGTGGTCCATAATCTTGTCGTCCGACCAGCCGTGGGCCTTTTCCCAGTGAACCCCCGGACATTTAACGGCCAAGTTGAAGTTTTTGGCCGCATTCGGCACCACTGCGGCCGATCCGGCCGCGCCTCCCTGTTGCGTGGCGCAACCGGCGAGTGCCAGCGCGAGCCCTCCTGCCAGCGCATAACCGATCAAGCGTTTCATGGCATCCTCCTTCAACCTGAAAATCCCCGGTCCCCCGCCCTGTTCCGAATTGGCCGAGGTTCACCTCTCCTGTTTTCAGGGCAGCGTCAAAATACACCACTTGCAGGAAATAGCAAACCCCCCGATTGCCGCCGAAAGGGCGGCAACAGAGCGACGGGGAGGCGAATGCGGGGAACCAAGTCTCGCCACGCTCCAACTCCCGGAATCTCCTCTCTACTTTTTTGCGGCGCGGAGGTCCATATTCCCCGATCAGGATGGCCTCAGGCTTACTCAGGCCTTAAATGCGATCGGCAGCTTGCCCGGCACCCGGAACAGCGATGCGCCCCATTCGACGGTTTCGGTCTTAAGACGAAGATCGCGGAAGCGGCTGACCAGCGAACCGATCGCGGCTTGCGCCTCAAGTTCGGCCAGGCGATAGCCGAGACAATGGTGCGGCCCGCCGCCGAAGGCGACATGATTGCTGGCGTCGCGCTCGATATCGAAGCGGTCGGGATCGGGAAAGACTTCGGGGTCGCGATTGGCCGCCGCGAGCATCGCCCAGACCATCGTATTCTTCGGGATCGGATGACCGCTGAATTCCGTGTCCTCGTGCAAAATTCTGGGGGTTAGCACGATCGGGCCGTCGTAGCGGAGGCATTCCTGGACGGCCTTGGGCGCGAGCCCCGGATTCGCGCGCAGCTTTTCGAGTTGATCGGGATTGCTCAGCAGCGCGCGCACGCCATTGCCGATTAGTCCGATCGTGGTTTCGAAGCCCGCGATTAGCAGTCCAATCGATTGCGACATAAGCTCCTCTTGCGAGAGCTTGTCGCCCGCTTCCTCGGCGCGGATGAGCAAGCTCATCAGGTCGTCGCCGAGATGTGCGCGCCGCTCGGCAATCAGATCGATGAAGTAGCGTTCCAGCTCGGCGCCGGCCGTCTTGGCCATCTCCAGCACCTCACGCGGAACAATCGCCGCGGCCAACCCGAAGGTCGCCTGACCGGTCCATTTGGTGAAGCGCTCGCGATCGGAGATCGGCACGCCGAGCATCTCGCAGATGATGGTCGAGGGCACCGGCAGCGCGAGGTCGCGGATAACGTCCATCTTGCCGCTCTCCGCAACCCGATCGAGGCATTGATCGACGACGCGCTGGATATTCTCGCGCCATGCGTTCAGCGCGCTCGGAGTGAAGGCGTGGCTCACGAGCTTGCGCAGGCGGGTGTGATTGGGCGGGTCTTGCGTGAGCATGAAGGTGCGGCGGCCGTCGCGTTCTTCGTCGGCGCCGAACAAGAGGCCGTCGGTGGTACGCACACCGCAATTCACGTCGGTAAGCAGCCGATCGACGTCCGAATGCCGCAGCAGGCGCCAAATCCCAACGGGGGTTTGATTGACCGGATCGATTTCGCGCAGCCGCGCCAGGTGCGGGTAGGGATTGTCGCGAAACGCGGGATCGAGCGGGTTGCATCCCTTCCAAGGGTCGTTTGCGAAGTCGTCCGCCATGCTATCCCTCTTCGATTTGGAGGTAACTTTTCACACCTGAGTATGAATCACACCGCCTGGTACACGATGCGCTCGCCGCGCTCGGATTTGCGGGCGCGGCCTTCGATGCGGGCGAGTTCCAGGTGCGCAAGCGTCTCGAACGTCGCCGCCATCACGTGGAAGATGGGCCGTTCCTCGCCGCCGAAAATCTGCTGCGCGATCTCGAAGGCGGTCTGCGGTGACTTACGCGTCAAGTCGAGCATCTCGGCTTCGCGATAGCGGTGATGCTCGATAATCTGGTTGGCGCGATGGCGATGATCGCGATAGACGCCACCATGCGCGGGCAGCACGAGGTCCACATCGAACTTTTGCACCTTTAACTGCGACGCGATGAAATCGCCGAGCGGATTCCTGCCGTCGTTGTCGGGATATATCCCGACGTGCGGCGTGATTTTGGGCAGCAAATGATCGCCCACGATCATCACCTTCTCCCGCCGCAGGTAGATCACATTGTGGCCGGGCGAATGGCCGGGCGTCCAAATCACCTCGAACTCGCGGTCGCCCGCCTTGATCACATCTTTATCGCCGATGAATCGATCCGGCTTGGTTACGGGCGAATACATCGTCGTTCCCATCCATGACGGACGCATCCCGGCCGGCGAATGCTTGTCGATTGGGAAGCCGTGCTTGATGAAAAACTCCCGCGATTCCGGGTGGGAGGCGGGCCCCATGCTCGCGAACTCGAGCATCCGGGCCGCGCGCTCCGCCTCCAGGCGATGGACATGGGTGATCGCGTGGCTCCGGCGGCGAATCTCGCCCGATGCGCCGAAGTGATCGATATGATGGTGGGTGGCGATGAGCAGGTTCAGGTTTTCGATCTTGATTCCGACTTCGGCGAACGCCGCTTCGAGGGCGGCGATGCTCTCGGGCGAATTCATCCCGGTATCGACGAGCGCCCACGACCCGTGGCAATCGATCAGGAAGACATTGATGATCGTCGGCCGCATCGGCAGCGGCAGGAAAATTTCGTAGATGCCCGGATGTACTTCGACTACCTTGGATGCCATCAATTTTTCTCAGTGGCAGGATGCGCATGACCTGTCCGCATTGCGCTCCGCCGCCTCGATCGCGAACCTAACGGCTGTTATAGCACGGCGGGGTTCACTCGTGAACCTCGTCCTTGACCGGAAAGGTTGCCTTGATCCTGACTTTCCACCGAACAATCTTGTTGTTGTCCACCGCCGCAGTGATGTCCACGATTCTCGCGGTGTGGATACCGTTAATCGTGACGCCCGCCCGCGAAACCGCAAGCTGGACGGCTTCCTCGACCGAATTGGCCGAAATGCCGGTTAGATCGATCGTTTTTTCCACCATATCGCTATTGCTCAAGGCATACGCGCCGCGACAATTGACGCCGCAACGTGCCGGACGCTACGCTCATCGCCAGTGTGGTGTTAGCGCAGCCCGCGCCCCAAAACAAGCGGCGGCGGGCCCGTTGTAGAAACGAAGGAAAATCTCCGATGGCATTGAAAATTGAAACCCCCTCCGGCGAAAGCGCGCTCACCGAATTTGTCCTGTTCCACGACCGCGTCTATGAATACCGGTCCGCGCGATGGCCCGCGATGCTCCCGCTGCAATTGCCCACCCTGCTGGGCGAAGGCCCGTTCGCCGCGGATCGGAAGATTCAGCCGTTTGCGGCCCGCGACGGCGGCGAGATCGTCGCACGCGCCGTGGCTGTCATCGATCGCCACTACCAGCGCCATTGGAATGAGAAGCTCGGCCACATCGTGATGTTCGAGGCGATGCCCGGCACGCGCGAGGCCGTCAAGCGGACGATGGACGCCGCGGCGCGATGGTTGGCGGACAATGGCGCAATCGCGGCACGCGCCGGCTTCGGCCTGATGGAATTTCCGTTCGCGATCGACGATTACGAAACGCTCCCGCCCGACATCGCGCGCCAGAATCCCGGCTACTACCATTCGCTGATCAAGGACGCCGGCTTCGAATCGGAGCGCGGCTGGACCGATTACAAGATCGAAGTCACGCCGGAACTCGCCGCGCGATACGAGAGCGCGCTGGAGGGGAGTCGGCGCGCGGGATTCCGAATCGTGCCGCTCGCGGAAATCCCCGCCGAAAAGCGGGTCCGCGACTTCGAGTTGACGTGGAACGAGGCGTTCGAGCGCCATTGGGGCGTGACCCCGTTCAGCGCCGATGAAATTCGCTTCCTGTTCGAGTTCTTCAGCATGACCGGCGGGCTGGAGACTTCCGTCCTCGCCTACGACGGGGAGGAGCCGGTGGGAGCGTTGATGGTCACGCCGCCCAATTCGATGGGTGCGATTCTGAAACCAGGCCGCGTGCTCGCCGAAAACGAGAAACTGAACTTCCTCGGAATCGGCGTGCGCGAGCGGGCGCGCGGCCGCGGCGTGAACCTGGCGATGGCGGGGTATTCGTTTCTGGAACTGATAAAGCGCGGCTCGAAATTCCTGAGCTATACGCTCGTGCTCGACGACAACTGGCCCTCGCGCCGCACCGCGGAAAAGCTCGGCGCAAAGGTCTGCGCGAACTACATGGTCTATCGGCGCAATTTCAAGGCTTGAACGCCTTGCTCACGCGCGCAGCCAGTCCACGATTCGCCCCGTAACGCCCACCGGATCGGCCGCCTCGAGCAGATGGCCGGCGCCGGGCACCATGAACACGTCGGCGTGCGGAATCCTGCTTTTCAGAATTTGCGCATTGGCGGTTGGTACCAAAATGTCGCTGTCGCCGTGGACGATTAGCACCGGGCATTTGATTTCGTGCAGCCGATCGTAGGCGTTGAAGCCCATCATTCCGGCCATCGTGCGATCCGCGGTCTCGGGCGGCGTCGGCGGGAACAGATCTTTGGCCGCCAGCATCAGCGCCTTGAATTCAGGATGAGCTGCGGCGAATCCGGGGGGCGCCAGCAC
Organism: Binataceae bacterium (SeqCode); assembly: GCA_050736715.1. GTDB lineage: Bacteria > Desulfobacterota > Binatia > Binatales > Binataceae > Binatus. Next base: position 12,071 of record JBOHWK010000063.1, read on the forward strand.
CGGAAGGAGGAGGTCGAACGCCTTTTCCGGATCGGACCCCATCATCTTCGACCCGTTCATCAGAATTTCGAGCACCTCCACCGATGCCATCGCGGCGTTCGGCCCGCCCGGCATCGTGCATCCGAGCACCACCTTCGTCACCTGCTCCGGATGGGTGAGCGTGAGTTCCTGCGCGATCATCCCGCCCATCGAAACGCCGAATACCTTCGCCTTCGGAATGTCGAGCGCACGCAAGAGGCCGCTCGCGTCCTCGGCCATGTCGGGGATCGTGTAAGGCATGTCGGGCTTGTCGCTGTATCCGGTCCCACGATTGTCGAAGTAGATGCATTTGAAATTGGGGGTCAAAAACGGCAGCCACGGAAGCCATGCCGCCCCCGGCGCGCCGAATCCCATGATGAGCAGCAGCGGCTCGCCCTGCCCCTGCGTTTCGTAGTTGAGGTTGATTTTCCCGGCCTTAACTTTCGGCATCGTAACGATTCTCCCAACGAGGGTAATTGGCAAATCATATCAGGCGCATCGCAAATCGCCACCCCGCGGCGACCACCGCTTCCTGCAATCCTGTGATGACAATGTCATTACGATGTGCCATAGTTGCGATTGTGGAGCAATTCCAATGCGGGCAGTTCATCAGGAAGGGACCCGGCGCGAGAGCCTGAGTCTCCGGATAAGGCCGCAACTGCGCGGGCTTATCGATCGCGCCGCGGAACTGTCGGGTAAGAACCGGACCGATTTCGTACTGGAGGCGGCCAGGCGCGCGGCCGAGGATGCCCTCCTGGACCGGACCGTATTCTGGGTTGACCGAAAAGCATACGGCGAATTCCTCGCGCTGCTCGATGCTCCCCCGCGCCCAAATGCGCGCCTGCGCCGCTCGATGCGCACGCGGGCGCCATGGGAGAAGTAAGCGGCGCGCTGTCGCCGCCCGAACTTCTGGCGGACCATCACCATCTCGATTCGTTCAACTCGGGTGAAGCTCCTCTGGACGAATGGCTAAAGCGCCGCGCCCGCGCCAACCAGGCAAGCGGCGCGACGCGCACCTACGTCGTATCCGATAATAGCCGCGTGATTGCCTACTATGCGCTTGCGGCCGGCGCGATCGCGGTGGCAAGCGCGCCGGGCAGGTTCAGGCGGAACATGCCCGATCCGATTCCGGTGGCGATACTCGCGCGGATGGCTGTGGATCGCGGATGGCAGGGGCGCGGCCTTGGGCGCGCGCTATTTCGCGACGCGGCGCTTCGCGTGATCGGTGCGGCGGGCGCGATCGGCATTCGCGGCCTCGTGGTCCATGCGATTTCGGAAGAAGCGAAGAATTTCTATCTCGCACTCGGCTTCGCGCCCAGCCCGATCGAGCCGATGACGCTGATGGCCCCGCTCGCCGGCCTCCGCGCCGCCCTTTCATAGGCGCCTCGCATATCGCCGCCGTGCAGGGACATCCCTCTTATGCGGCACAGGCCCTAAGCACTCGCTTCAGGGCAACGGGCTGCTAGTGTCCTGTCCCGTAATTATCTAGCATAATTCTTGCTTGCATATCCGGCATCTTTTCGGGTTAAGGAGAGTTGCCGATGCGAACCGGGAGGCCCAAGGCGGAGTTGGTGTTGAGCGCGGAAGAGCGCGCGCAGTTGTCG
>JBOHWK010000064.1:0-9082 GCA_050736715.1 Binataceae bacterium (SeqCode)
GCGATGAGCAAGGGATTGAGGAGCACGCCGCGCACAACCTGTCTCAGCGCCCGGCCGATGCCGGCGTCGGGGGTGCGGACAAAGGCCATCGCCAGCGGCACGACCAAGAAGAACAGCAGGGCATCGAAGCAGAAGATGAGCGCCACCGGCGCCGCAGCCTGCGGGCCAGAGGCGGCCGCCGCGTCCCCGGCCGCATCTATCACCGCCAGCAGCGCACCCACCGCCAATGTCTGCCCTTCAGCCGCAACCAGGCGCACAATCACTCCCGCGCCTGGCGACGGGATTTCCGTATCCACCTTGTCGGTCGATATTTCGCACAGCGGCTGATCTTCCCGCACGGAGTCACCCACCTTGACCAGCCACTTGGTGACAGTTCCTTCAACTACGCTTTCACCCATCTGGGGCATGATTACTTCAACGGCCATGTTAGTACGCCGCCAGGCTTCGGATCGCTTCCGCAATCTTGTTGCTATTGGGCAGCACGAACTCTTCGAGCGCAGGACTGAACGGCGTATGCGTATCGCCCGCCGCCAGCCGGCGCACCGGACCGTCGAGCGAGTCGAAGGCATATTCGCCGATTATCGCGGCAACCTCGCCGCCGATTCCCCCGGTCAGGCGGTCTTCGTGCACGACCAGCACCTTGCCGGTCTTGCGCGCGGTCGCGAGGATCGCCTCGCGGTCGAGCGGCAGAAGCGTTCTCAGGTCGAGCACCTCGGCCGACAGGCCGTCTTGCTTCTCAACGATCCGCGCCGCATCGAGGCATTGATGGACGGTGCCGCCGTAGGTGATTACCGAAATGTCGCTTCCGTTCCGCCGCACCTCCGCGACTCCAATCGGCACGGTAAAGTCGCCGTCGGGCAGGTCTTCCTTGACGCTGCGGTATAAGCGCTTGTGCTCGAAATAGATAACCGGGTTGTTGTCGCGGATTGCGCTCTTAAGCAGTCCCTTGGCGTCGTAGGGCGTCGCGGGCGCCACGACCTTCAGCCCGGGAACGCGCGTGAACCACGCTTCGGGATTTTGCGAATGGAAGATTGCCCCATGGATGCCGCCGCCCGACGGCGCCCGAACCACGAGCGGGCAGGCCACCTGTCCGCCGTGACGGTAGCGCAGCGTTGCCGCGGTGTTGACGATCTGGTCGAAGGCGCACGAAATAAAGTCGGCGAACTGCATCTCGAGCACCGGCCGCATCCCGAGAATCGCCGCGCCGATCCCCGCGCCCACGATCAGCGCTTCGGAAATCGGCGTATCGATCACGCGGTCTTCGCCGAACGCTTTGAGCAACCCCTCGGTCGCCTTGAACGCACCGCCCAGCTCGCCGACGTCCTCACCCATCACGAAGACGTTTTCGTCGCGCCGCATCTCTTCGTGCAGGGCCTGATTAATCGCGGTAACGTAGGTAACTTCCATCCTGTTCTACGGACCGAGGCCCTGGTTGTTTCGCTACGCGTTCCCGTCCGGCGCGTAAAGGCCCTCAAGCGCTTCGCTTGCTTCGGGCGCCGGGCTGCCTTCGGCGAAATCAACCGCGGCCTGCACGGTCTGGCGCGTCCGCTCGTCGATCTCTTCGCGGACGCGCTTGAGGTCGCAGCTCTTCTTTTCGAGGTATAACTCAAAGCGCGGGATCGGGTCGCGGCTCTGCCACTCGATGAGTTCTTCCTTGTCCCGGTAGAGCGCCGGGTCGTGCTCGCTATGGCCGCGATAACGGTAGGTCTTGCACTCGATCAACTCGGGACCGCCATTGTCGCGCACCCGCGCTATCACCCGTTCGCTCAGTTGTACGACCGCCAGCAGGTCATTGCCCGAAACCACGTGGCCCCTGAAACCGTAAGCTTCCGCGCGGGTCGCCAAATCCTCGATCGCCATCTGCTTCTCGACCGGCGTGGAATAGGCATAGCGATTGTTCTCGCAAACGAAAATCACCGGCAGTTTTCGCACGCCGGCGAAATTCATCGCCTCATGAACGTCGCCGCGCGACGAAGCGCCCTCGCCAAAGAAGGCGACGGCGACGCGTTTCTCCCTCTTCAACTGAAACTTGAGCGCCGCACCCACCGCGACCGGCAGCGACGACCCAAGCATCGAGGTCGAGCCAAAGATTCCATGTTCCAGGTCTCCGCCGTGGAGGAACGAGTCCTTGCCCCGCGAAAGCCCGGTCTCCTTGCCCATCAACTGCGCCATCAGCCGTCCAGGGTCAACGCCGCGCACGAGAAAGACGCCCAAATCGCGATGGAGTGGCGCGACAAAGTCACCGTCCTGAAGGGGCGCGCATACGCCGGTAACGATCGCTTCCTGACCCGCGCCGGAATAAACGCCGCCCAGAATCTTGTTTTGCCGATGAAGCCGGGAAACGCGCTCTTCGAACGCCCGAATGAGCTTCATCCAGAAATAAAGCTGCAATTCGTATTCGGCTTTGGCACTGTATTCAGACGAATCTAGCGCAATATTCCGCTCAGCCATCTGTCGGCCTCTCCAAGGCAAGACACCTCATTGTAGTGCTCGATTAACAAGTTTGCAAAGCGGTTGAAGTTTATCGAGCACGGAATCGGCGGCGGCGGTTCGGGCAAACGGGCGTCGGTGGGCATTGTGCCGGCGGCGGCTGCGGCGATTGTTGGACCTGGCCCGCTGTCTGACCTCTCCCCCAAACCCCCGCTCCACGAATGGCGCGGGGGCGGCGGAAATAGCTGGTTGATTCGCAGGCCCTTCGCCACCGATTCTCTCCCCTTCTCCATTTATGGGGGGGCCGTATCTACGCCCAGCTCCCCGCTAATCGTTGCCGCCCCCAGCGCTGTGAACATTCCCCCCGCCGTGCAATTTGCGCCCCGCGCGTGGCTCCGCCGGGGCATACTGGAACCGGCGGCGCATTTGTTATAATGTTTGCCGGACGAGGTGAGGTTTTCGACGTGCCGGTTGATGTATTGATAATCGACGATTCGGTTCCACTGCGCACCCTGCTCAAGCGGCGGCTCGAAACGATCGGCTGCCGGGTGGTGGGCGAGGCGGGCGATGCGTTCCAAGGGTACACGTTGTACAATTCCCTGCATCCGCATCTAATCACGCTCGACCTGATGATGCCGCTGATCGAACAGATGGACGCGAAGTTGCTGTTCCGCGCGATCCGCAAGGAGTCGCCCGGCACCGCGATAATCGTAATTAGCGCGCAGCCCAAGACGCAGGAGAAGGCCGATTACCTGCGCGAGGGCGCGATCGCCTACGTGCAGAAGCCGTTTATCGACTTCGAGTCGCTCGCCGACCAATTAAGGCAGATTTTCCCGGAACTGGCGCGCGCCAAACCGTGAAGCCGCGGCGCCGGGGAATAATCCGCAGGCGCAAAGTTCCTCTCTCTTTTAGCAGTTAAGCAACCATACTGCGGCCTGCGCGCGAACCTATTTTGCGGGCTGGCGGGCGGCTTGGGCCGCGATTTGGCCGCTCAGCACATTCACCGCGCGGCTCAGCGCCGCCGCAGCTTCGGTTGCGTCGCCTGCCTTCGCGTTTTCGGAGATATCGGACTGTCCATTGTAAAGAACTGTTGTGCCGGCACCGTTGACGAGGGTCCATCCGGCGGTCAGGTGCGCCGTTCCTTGCGCGCCGGTCTCGAAGCGATAGACCTCGAGGCGCACCTGCAAATCGATCGGGGTGGTGCTGTACCACGGGAACCGGACGATTCGGCCCGCGCCGAGCCGCGCCGACAGATCGCGCGACAGCACCTGGACGAAATTGCCATGCAGCGGTTCGGCCCAGCGATCGATCTTCGACAATTCGATTCGGTTGGGCGCGGCGCGCGTCACGATTTCCGGCCGGTCGAGGTAGGCCGGCAGCTTGACGGGGCCAAGCCCGATTACACGGCCGTTCGGCGCGCCGTTCTGCGCGGGCGTCGCCGATTCCGGGACGGGCGTGAGCACGTAGAATTTCGTCCGGTCGGGTTGCGGCGCAAGGATCGAAGAACATCCCGCGATCGCAATCGCGAGCGCGCCCGCGCCGAGAATTTTCATCGCACGATTGATCGTCGCGGCCATGTTTACTCCTGCGAGGTATCGCGCCCGCGGATGAGCGCGCTCGGATTGCGTTGCAGCATATCGGACAGTTGCTTGATCGAGCGCGCCGCGGCGGACACGTCCCGCAGCGTCTGGAGCGCCTGATAGTTGAGCGGTGAGTTGGGCTGAATGGCGGTTCGCATCGTTGCGAGGGTGTCTTTCATCTGCGTCATAGCGGCGCCGGTGTTGGTGGAAGCCGCCTGAATGCTGTTCGCGAGCGGATCGATGTGACTATTGACGTGGCCGAGCGTGACGCGGACGTCGCCGAGCGTGGCGCTCACGTCCTTGCGCGTCGATTCGATGCCGAGGAGCGCTTTTTTGAGTTGAGGCGAAGTCGCAAGCTGCTGGATCGCATTCAGGGTATCGGTGGCCTTCGAGATCAGCGATCCGAAATCGATCTGGTCGAGGCGGTCGATGATGCGGGTGGCGACCGATTGGGCCTGTTCCAGCGTGGTCGGCACGGAAGGAATCTCCTGGATAGCCATGTTCGGCCGGCCGTACAGGTGAATCGGCGTGTTCGGCTCGATGTCGAGCGAGACGTAGAGCAGTCCGGTCACGAAACTGTCCATCCCAAGTTGCGCCCGCAACCCCTCCTTAATCAGGGTTGGGATGGTGCCCGGGTTGCTCAGGTCGATTTCCGTGCCGCCATGCTTTACGATTTTCTCTTCGTCGAGATCGATGATGACCGGGATGCGGACGGCGGCGGCCGAGATTTGCCCGATGCCGGGGCTTTCTTCTATGCGCAGGCGGATTTTCGCGACGTCGCCGATTTCGACCCCTTTGAACTTGACCGGCGCGCCGACGCGCAGGCCGTTCACGCTGCCGGAAAAGAAGACGATGTATCGGTAGCGCTTGCGGAACAGCCGTCCGGAGCCGAACAGCGCGATCGAAAGAATGACGAGCGCCAGCCCGCCCAAGACGAACATTCCCACCATTGCCGGATTTACCCGCTTACCCATGACTCCTCGCTGGAATTGCCGCGCCATGCCCTCCGCGCGTCAGAAAGGCGTGCAGGCGCGGGTCCGTGGAATTCGCCAGCAGCTCTTTGGGGTTGCCGCCGGCGGTGATTGTCCGAGTGTCGGCGTCGAGAAAGACGCTGTTGTCGCCGATCGCGAAGATGCTCGCCAGTTCGTGGGTCACCACGACGATCGTGGCGCCCAAAGCATTGCGCAGTTCCAGAATCAGGTCGTCGAGCAAGCTGGAACTGATCGGATCGAGGCCCGCCGACGGCTCGTCGAAGAACAGGATTTCCGGGTCGAGCGCGATCGCGTGCGCCAAGCCCGCCCGCTTTTGCATTCCGCCGCTAATCTGGCTCGGATAATAGTCCTCGAAGCCTTTGAGGCCGACCAGTGCGAGCTTGAGCGCGGCGACTTCCCGGACCTCCGCGGGCGAGAGATCGGTGAATTGGCCGAGCGGCAGGCCGACGTTCTCCGCCAGCGTCATCGAGCTCCACAGCGCGCCGCCCTGATAGAGAACGCCGGTCTTTTCTCGCAGCATCGCCTCGCGTTCGGCGGGATCGGCGCGGGTGAAATTGAAATCGCCGTACCAGATTTCGCCTTGGGCCGGTTCGTTCAATCCGAGCATATGGCGCAAGAGGGTGCTTTTGCCGCATCCGCTGCCGCCCATGATGATGAACACCTCGCCGCGCCGGACGGCGAAGTTGAGGTCGCGCATTACGACGTAGCTGCCGAACGCCATCGTCAGATCGCGCACGATAATTTGCGCGCCGCCGGAGTTCGCCGGCGGGCCGTTCGATTTGGCGTTGGCGGGCATGGTCGTGAGCTAATTCTGCGTTGCCGACAGTATCTCCGCAACCGTCCCGAAAACGGGAGCGTTCGCCAGGGATATTCGACGAGGATTTTTTCGGCCAATTGAAACCTCGATGCGATAGCCGTGGAGCCTGCCCCGAGTATTACCGAGGGGAACTTCCCGTCTGATTGAGACAGAAAGCGCGAAAACCCTCTATGCCGCGCGCGGCGCGCTCCCTGTAACCCTCTCCCGCCTTCGGGGAGAGGGAACGGCTTCCTAGCCGGGGTGAGGTGGTTTTCGCAGATGCTTCTTGTGGCACAGGCTTCAGCCTGTGATTGCCTTTCCTCTCCGCGGTTCTCTCTCCGTGTCATTCAGAGCGTGGCCCTCGGCGCAGCCGAAGGCCCGCGTGGAATCCCGGATTCTACGGTTGCTTATTTGATCGATGTGGGGCTTGCCTTGAGGCCGCCGCCGGTGCGATGACTTTGCGTCGTTCGATTCCGGCGCTTGCCCACGATGCGCGAGCGGGAGGCAAGCAGGGGAAGTGATGAACATCGCAAAGCGCGTTATCGCCGCCTCGATGCTTGCCGTGATTGCCGCCGCTCCCGCGCAAGCGAAGGGACTCAAGCTGCGCATCAAGCCGAAATCTTTATCGTTCGGCAAGGTGATGGCAGGCACAACTTCCGCCGCCAAGATCGTCACGCTGTCGAACCGCAACAGCGTGACGCTGAGCGTCGGCCCGATTACCGCGAGCGCGCCATTCGCGGAGACCGACGATTGCACGCCGTCAATCGCGGCGGGTGGAAGCTGTCAAATATCCGTGACATTCAGAGCGGGTACTCCGAGCAAGCCGAAAGGGACCAAGGAACAGGGATCGCTCACCATCTCGGATGATGCGGCCAAGAGTCCCCAAACCGTAAAGCTGAAGGGGATCGCATTCGGCACCACGGCGGCCGCCCGCATCTTTGTCACAGATAGTGCCGATTATGTTGTCGCCTATCCGCTCGCCAGCAACGGCAACGTCGCGCCGAGCGCCACCATCACCGGCTCCAACACGGGCCTCGCAAATCCCTACGCCATCGCGGTCGATTCGAGCGGGAACGTCTATGTGGCGAATTGTGAATCCTGCGTCAACGACGGCGCGGGGCCTGATAGCGTCGATATTTACCCGGCCGGCAGTAACGGCAACGTGGCGCCGATCTCCACCATCACTGGCTCCAACACCGGCCTCGATTATCCCTACGCCATCGCGGTCGATTCGAGCGGGAACGTCTATGTGGCGAATTGCAGCTACTCCTGCGGCCTCGACCTGACGCCCGAGTCTGATAGCATCACCGTCTATCCTGCGGGCAGCAACGGCAACGCGGCGCCCATCGCCACGATCACCGGCTCCAATACGGGCCTCTATGCCCCGCTTGGCATCGCGGTCGATTCGAGCGGGAACGTCTATGTGGCGAACGTAAACGATGACCTCACTTTCGGCGACGCCGGCATCGTCACTGTCTATCCCACCGGCAGCAACGGGAACGTGGCGCCGATTGCCGCGATCACCGATGCCTACTCGGAAAATAATGGTGGCAGCCTCGCCGGCGGCATCGCTGTGGATTCCAGCGGGAACGTGTATGTGGCGAATTGTGGAATCTGCGGTTCCGGCTCTGTACCTGACAGCATTGATGTCTTACCTGCCGGTAGTAACGGCAATGTGGTGCCAAGCGCCAGCATCGCCGGCAGCAATACCGGGTTGAGCGTCCCAACAGGCGTTGCGCTGGATTCGAGCGGGAACATCTATGTGTTGAACTTCGTGTCGCATCCCGGCGGGGCCGGGTTCATCACCGTCTATCCAGCGGGCAGCAACGGCAACGCCGCGCCAAGCGCCATGATCGTCGGCCCGGCCACGGACCTTACGTCGCCCGCCGGCATCGCGGTCGGTCCGTAGCGGGGGCGCGGGACTGAACGTCACGGTTGAAGCAAGAAAACCGCCATGCGAAAAACGATTTTGTTGCTGGTAATGGCGGTGGTGTCCGTCGCGCCCGCGCACGCGAAGGTAATTGACCTTCCGAAGACTGTGATCGTGCCGAAAGGCGAATGGGTCGCGATGCTCCAATTGAATGGGAAATCGATCGGCACGGTGGGGCCTTACAAAACGCTCAGTGACTGCTCCATGCATTCGGAGATGCCGGCCGGCTCGCATAGATGCGTGCGCAGCGACGGAGTGAGTGAACGCTTCCGCGTGGAGACGAATACGGACGCGGCGTTGGCGCGTGTCGGGGCGGCCGTGTTGCGGTCCTGCGCACACGCTCTTTCGGGCGCGCAGAACCGTGCTGTCAGCCGATGGGACCAGCGGACTAAGGAAGTTTTTATGATGGGCTGGGCGAACGGCGATAATGATGACCCCTGCCAATACGCGCGCGGGATTTTGGCCGGAGCCGCACAAATCGCGGCGCAGGACGCTCCCAACAATTCCGGTCCTGCGCCGGAGAGCGCCACCGGCAATTCCGCTTCCGCGCCGGACAATTCGACGAGCGATGGCGGCGCAAATGCCGGTTCTTTGGCGATTGGCTTCATTTTGCTCTTGATCGGCGGCGTGTTTTACCTGGTTCCTGGTTTCGTTGCGAGCGACCGGGGGCATCGCAACGCGGCGGCGATCTGGGCGCTCGACATTTTGCTCGGATGGACCTTCATCGGATGGGTAGTCGCGCTGGTTTGGGCGCTGACCAGCCCTCCTCCGCCGCCACCATCGGTACCCCGCGAAGCAGCGCCAGCAAAGCGCCCGGAGTCGCAATAGCCGGATCATTGCGCTACTTCGGCTTGGGAGCGTGGATGAAAATTTTCAGGTAGGGAACCGTCATGGGAAAAAGGGTTTTGGAGGAGATAATCGGAGCAGTTTGCGCCGCGATCACCGCGGGATTTCTCGCGTTGGTGGTCATCCGCATGACGGCTTCGGAAGCCGCGGCGGCCGGACGCTTGGCGCTTGGCTTCCTGTTGCTCTTGATCGGCGGCGGGTTCTACCTAGTTCCCGGTTTCGCAGCGAGCTACCGCGAGCATCGCAACGCCAAGGCGATCTGGGCGCTCGACATTCTTCTCGGCTGGACCTTCATCGGCTGGGTAGTCGCGCTGGTTTGGGCGCTTACCAGTCCCGCGCCGGTGCCACAAGAAAAAGCAAATCCGGGGTGGCACAGGCTTCAGAGGCTGTCGATTTTTGGCATCTACGGCTTGAGTTGAGGCGGGCCGGCTGATCAAATGGTCGGCGGAGGAAGCGGACTGATGGGTGGTGCGGGGCGGCGGCAGTTGGCGATGGCGCAGCGCGAGTT
>JBOHWK010000065.1:0-11860 GCA_050736715.1 Binataceae bacterium (SeqCode)
TCCAAATGGGATGCGCCGGCGGCCCCGCTTTCCCGCGCCGAGCCGGGATGCTACTCGATAAGGGGTGGTTGACGATTACGACAGCGAGCGGTTTCCCGGCAACTTCTATCCGGGGATGATCCTAAAGCTCGACCGCGCACGCGGCCGCGGCATCGTTCGCTCACATAGCGGCAAGGAAATTCCGTTTGAGTTTCCCTTCGTGGCGATCGCCGGGGCTGAAATCGGCGGCCCGATGCCGGGAATCGATCTGATCCGCGAAGGCGACTCGATCGGCTTCGACGTCGGATGGATCTCCAAGGGGCTGTGCGTCACCACGATTCGCCCGTCCGCGCACACCGCTTCCGGCCGCGATCCGAAAACGTAACCGCTCGTTCGCAAGCGCGCCCGGTCAGCGCCTGGGCTGGAACATCCGCCAGACTCTGACCCCCTGCGGATGGCACTCGCCGAGAATTTCGTAACCATGCGCGCTGTAGAACGCGACGTTGTCCTCGGTGGTCGTTTCCAGGTAGACCCCGCTAATTTCCGGACGCAGCGAAGCTTCCAGCCGCAAGCGTTCGAGCAGCGCACTGCCGTAATGCTTTCGTTGGAAATCGGGATCGACTCCCAGCGTTTGTAGGTACAGATGCGGCTCCTTGGGATGGAGTTTCGCGAGCACGTCCAGAATCGAGACCCCGCGCATCATCCCGCCCCATCCGGCCGCACGCAGCATTCGCCCGGTTTGCCCCAGGCCGGTAATAATCATGTTGGCGACCGAAATCTTCATAGTGCCCTCGGTCACCGCCGCGCCTACCACCCGCCCGCCATCGACGATGCCGAAGACCGGCTGGCCATGACGCCGCTCGACCGAGAGCATCGCGCGGAACAATTCGGCGGTAAGCTTGGCGCGGGCGACGGGATCGGTAACCGGCCGAATCACCGGCCGTAACGACGGCTCGTTTATAAATGCGCGCCCGAGCGCGACCGCCGCCTGCTCGTGCTGTTCCGGGTAAAGAATCGATACGACCGGCCTGCCGCTTTCCGCCATTTGAATTCACCTCGTGCTTCGATCAAATCGAGCGTACGCGCCCGACCGCGCCGCGCCATCCTTCAAGCAGTTCCTCGCGCCGCGCCGCCGCCATCTTCGGTTTGAACACTTCCGCGCCCTTGCGCAAGCCGGCAAGCTCCGCCGGCGATTTCCACAGGCCCGTGGCCAGCCCGGCGAGCATCGCCGCCCCCATCGCCGTGGTCTCCGCAATCTTCGGGCGGCGGACCGGCTTGCCGAGAATGTCGGCCTGAAATTGCATCAGATGCCGATTGGCCGTGGCGCCGCCATCAACCCGCAGTTCCTCGATCGGATGGCCCGTGTCGGCTTCCATCGCGACCATCACATCATTCACTTGATAGGCGATACTGTCCAGCGTCGCACGAACGAGATCGGCGCGGGTGGTGCCGCGCGTGATTCCGAAGATTCCGCCCCGCGCGCCGCTGTCCCAATGGGGCGCGCCCAATCCCACAAAAGCCGGCACGAGATAGAGCGTCCCACCGTCCTTGCTCTGCCGCGCGAGCCGCTCGGTATCGGCGGCCCGCTCGATCAATCCCAGCCCGTCGCGCAACCATTGCACCGCCGCGCCCGCGATAAAAACGGAGCCTTCCATCGCGTACGCCGGTTCCCCCTCCGGGCCGAGCGCCGCAGTCGATAGCAGGCGATTCTTGGACGGCACGATCTCGCGCCCCGTGTTCATCAGGAGAAACGCTCCCGTTCCGTAGGTCGCCTTCGAATCGCCGGGGGCGGTGGCGCCTTGTCCGAACAGGGCGGATTGCTGATCGCCGATCACCGCCGCAATCGGAATCGCGCGCGGCGAGATTGTTCCCGCCGCCGCCTCCGCAATCGGCCCGCGCGAAGGAACGGCGGTGGGAAGCATCTCGCGCGGCACCTCCAGCATCGCAAGCATCGCTTCGTCCCATTCCATTCGCGCCAGATTGAACAGCATCGTGCGCGAGGCGTTGGTGTAATCGGTCGCGAAGCGTTCGCCGCGCGATAGCTTGAACATCAGCCAGGCGTCGATCGTGCCGAAGCACAATTCGCCGCGCGCGCCACGCGCCCGCCACTTCGGATTCTCATCGAGCAGCCATTTGAGCTTGGAGCCGGAAAAGTACGGGTCGGGAAGCAGCCCCGTACGCTCGGCGATTTCCTCGGCGCGGCCGCGCAAGCCGTCGCAAATCGCCGCGCCGCGCCGGCATTGCCACACGATCGCGCGATGGAGCGGGCGTCCGCTCCGCCGCTCCCAGACCACGAATGTCTCGCGCTGGTTGGTAATTCCGATTCCAAGGAGGTTCGCAGGCGTAAGCCGCGCCTTGGCGATCGCCTGCTTCGCGAGCGTAACCGCCGAGCGGTAAATCTCCTCGGGATCGTGCTCGACCCATCCGGGCTTCGGATAGAACTGGCGAATTTCGCCGTAGGCGCGGCCAAGAATCCTGCCGCGCCCATCCACCACGAACACGGTCGTGCCGGTCGTCCCCTGATCGATCGCAAGTACGGCTTGAACCATTGCGATGGCATCCTAGCAGGGCGATGAGGAAGGAAAAAACCCACGCCCGATGGCGCGCCGGACGCTGTCTTTTCCGGGCCGGCCATTCCGAGCGGACTTCCCAAGATGCTATGCTGCGTCGCGGGCTGAACCAGCGAAATCCGCGCTCGTCCAGATCATGACACTGCGCAGCAATTCAAAAAACGGTTCGCGAAACTCAGGGGGCAAGGGTTCATCCGTTCTGCCCGCAGGGGACCGACCGGCATTGGCCACACCTTGGAGCAGGCAATCGGGCTTAAGGAAAACAATCTCGCGGTGCCCGATCTCGGAGAGGTCGAGCTGAAGGCGCATCGCGACGGTGCTTCGAGTCTGATTACGCTCTTCACGTTCAACCGAAAGGCGTGGGTGATGAAGCCGCTGGAGGCCGTCCGCAAATACGGAACGCGAGACAAGGACGGGCGAATCGGCCTGTACTTCACTATGACGCGGACACCGAACAGCTCCGGTCTGTTTATAAACATCACGGATGAGGACGTTTGGGTGCAGCATACGTCCGGCGAAATCGTGGTAAAGTGGAACCTCGCGGCGCTGGCGGCGCAATTCAAGAAAAAGGTGCCCGCGCTGATTCTTGTGACGGCGCAAACAGAAGAACGGGACGGAATCGAATACTTCCATTTTTATCGGGCGCAACTGCTGACGGATACGTCGCCAAGAGTGCTTTCCGATCAACTGCGGTACGGAAATATGCTGATCGACCTGCGGCCCCACGACCGAGGCGCCAACGTTACGCGCGGCGCAGGAGGTCGAAATCCGCGGCAAGCCGGCCCTGCCATCGTCGCGGCACTGCCCCTCTACCGTCGCCCAAAGCAGTCAGCTTGACTGCCGGTTGACATCCCCTGTTATTTTGACTTATATGTCAATTCTCGACGAGGTCGATGAATGGCACAGCCGGCGACGCCTGTTCCTGCTTCAACCGGCTTCCGGCATGCCGGCAGTGCGGCGTATGTATCTCTCCGAAGTTCTTGCGGAGCGGATTTTTGGTCCATGGACGAATCTCAACGAGACGGTGCGATGGATGGAGCTAAGGGCCGAATTGGACTCATTCGTGGAAGGCCTCAAGGTCGTCGCGATTGCAAAGCATCCCTTTAAGGGGGGCGGCAAAGCGTTCCTGAGGCGGCTGCATGCGCCGCGCGACGAGGTTTGGGAAATCCGAAGCCGCACACCATTGCCGCAAATCAGAGTCTTTGGCCGTTTCGCCGCCAAAGATGTAATGGTCGCTCTGACCTGGGCCGAGCGCGCCGGTCTGGGCGGCCCTGAATCAAGGGCTTGGCGTGACGCCATCGTCGATTGCAAACGGGAGTGGCATCGCCTTTTCCCCGCATACGCTCCGTTCACCGGGAGTAATTTTTATGATTACCTCTCCAACATCGTTCTTGTCTGAAATCCTGGAAGGAATCGGGGGCAAAGAAATTCCTCCGCACCAGCTCGCCTATTTCCGCGTCCGGCTGCGGAACAGAATCCACGACCTTGTGGTGAGCGAGTTCGGCCGCCGGCAAAAGGTGAAGAAAGCCACGAAGATGGACTTAGCGCGGCGCATCGGCCGCGAGCCTGCACAAATAACCCGATGGCTGAGCGCTCCGAGCAACTGGACGCTGGACACCATCAGCGACCTGATGATCGCGATGGGAACCGAGCCAGCCTTGGGCGTGGAATCGTTGGCGGAGCGGGTGGTGCGCGATTCGAAACGGCGGCGGAACCCCAAGCGGAAGCTGTCGGTGGTGAAGGCTCTCCGCACCCACCGGCCTGCCGCATGACGTGGGCACATGGTTTCCAAACTCCCGCGTTATCACGGCACTGCTTGGCGGGCTGAGTCGGGCTATCGGCATCGCCACGAAGTCACTGCCGCTGACGTCGTTAGGTTCGAGCAGGAGGATCTTGGCAATGAGTGGCCGAAATCGATCTCACCTGAATTGCTGGCGGAACTCGCTGACTATCCCGCATCCAAACTGATTTGGGTAGCACGCACACAGGAAATTGCCACCTTGTATGGCATCGCGGCGCCGATCCAACTTTCACAAGCTGCAGCGGTCGTCTATGAAGATGAAGACGGCACGCTTGTGCTGAATATCGGGGAAAACGTTGACTCCGACGAGGACGGGCGACAGTGGTGAAATCCGTAAAAACCACGTTGTACTCGATGGCTGGCGGTGTCACCGACCAGTTTGAGAATCTAATTCGAACCTTGCGGTGGATCGACAACGCCAAACCACGCCCAAATGATGTTCGTGATTGGCTTCAAACCACCTATGGATTGAGCGATTATTTTGCCCGTGACGTTTACACGGTCATTTTGGTAAGTAGCGGGCTCATAACTGTTCCCAATGGCCGGTGTCTCCTTACGCGCGATGGGCGCGCCCTTCTGGATGCATCATCTCCTGCTGTATTGCTGGAAATCTTTGAAAACCAGTTCGCAGGAGTTGCTGCGGTTCTTGAGGTTCTTCGGGGACAAAGCGCCATTCCAGCCGAAAGGCTGACCGACGCGTGGTTCGGCACGATCAAAGATCGATACCCCCAAATGAAAGATTGGAATAGACGAACGCTGAGCAACCAATGCCGGCACCGCACCAACTGGCTTAGGGCGATGGGGTTCGTTGAAGACTCAAAGCGAAAATACTCGCTCTCCGAAGCTGGCTGGAAGCTTGTGCTGGCTCATCCTCCGGAAGCGATCGGAATTCAAAAGCACGAAGTTATGAAACAGGAGAAAAAATTGCGGAACCTCGCGCTGGGCAAATTCGAAGGTTTCGATGCTTCCGGCGAGAGGAAACAAACTCTGCGCGAGGCATTTGTTCGCGACGGTGCCTTCCGCGACGTCGTGGTCCGACAGTATGAGTATCACTGCGCCATGTGCGACTTTCGCCTGGGTACCCCACAAGGCGCATACGAAGCCGAAGCAGCCCACATCATCCCCAAAAGCAAGCGTGGCTCCGACGATCCGAGGAATGGAATGTGCCTGTGCGGCGTGCATCACTGGGCTTTCGACGAGGGTGTGATTTCGGTTCGGCCAGAGGATTTGACCGTGATCGTCGCGACTTTTCTCACCCAGTATGCGGGCGATGTATCTGTTTGCAGTATCCTCGAGTTGTGTGGCAGACAAATTCGTTCCGTGGCCAACCCGGTTTATAGGCCAGCAGCCGAAGCATTCGGTTGGCATAACGAGAATATATTTTTGCGGTGAGCAACGGTTGGAACCCGCGATCCTCACCGGTCGACGATTTCATGGGTCTCGTTTAAGCGGTCAGCCGCCCTTCGGCCCCGCTCAAGACGGGCTCTCTCCCGTAAAATAACGGGCGAGGGGTTTTCGGAGCGCGGCGGCGGCATCCTTCCTGGGAACGCGCCCGGCGCGTTCTTGCGTTGGGGCGCGGTGGAGTCCATGATAGGCGCGATGGGCGAACCGCTTGAAAAGAAGGACGAACTGATCCGCTATTTCGAGGCGGGCGCCAAGCCGCACGCGCAATGGCGGGTCGGCACCGAATACGAAAAGGTGCTGGTCCGCGCCGAGGACGGGCGCGCCCGGCCCTTTTCCGGCCCCGGCGGCGTCGAAGAATTGCTGCGCCGGATGGCCGAGCGGTACGGCTACCAGCGGGACGAAGAGCATGGACGGCTGCTGGGACTGCACGGCGCGGGCGGCCCGATCACGCTCGAACCGGGCGGGCAACTCGAACTTTCCGGCGCGCAATTCAAGACCATCCATGAGGCGCATCGCGAATTCACGGCCCACGCGGAACAATTGATCGAAACCGGTGCGCAAATCGGCGCCGTGGTGCTGGGCCTTGGAATGCAACCGCTGAGCCGCATCGAGGAGATCGAGCTATTGCCCAAGGCCCGCTATCACATCATGTACCCGTACATGGCGCGCAAGGGGAAGCTCGGGCAGCGGATGATGAAGCAGACGGCGGGCGTGCAGGCGAACCTCGATTATTCGGACGAGGCCGACGCGATGCACAAGCTCCGCGTGAGCATGGGAATCGTGCCGATCCTGTACGCGATCTTTGCCAACTCGCCCTTCTCCGACGGCGGCCTGAACGGCTTCCAGAGCTTCCGCGGCCACATCTGGACAGACACCGATCCGGACCGCAGCGGGATGCTGGAGTTCGTGTTCCGCGAGAATTGTTCCTTCGAGGATTACGCCGAATACGCGCTCGGCGTGCCGATGTACTTTCTCATCCGCAATCACGAATATATCGATCTGACGCGCGCCCCCGGAATTACCTTTCGCGAATTCATGCAGCGCGGCTTTCGCAACGAGCGCGCCACGCTGGAAGATTGGGCGGCTCATCTGACGACAATTTTCACCGAAGTCCGGCTCAAGCAATATCTCGAGGTGCGCACCGCCGACAGCCAGCCGCCCTCCTTCATGCTCGCGCTGCCGGCGTTGCTAAAGGGCGTGCTCTACAACGGCGATTGCCTCGGCGCCGCGTGGGACCTCGTTAAGCGATGGAGTTTCGCGGAGCGGATGCAAATCGCGGGCGGCGCGAATCGGGCCGGCCTCGAGGCGCGCGCCGGAAAAATCCAGCTCAAGGAACTGGCCGATGAACTCCTGTCAATAGCGGCCACCGGACTTAAGCGGGAGGGGGCGTTGAACAATCGGGGCGAGGATGAGACCATTTACCTGTCGGAGTTGATTGATTTAATTCGCGGCGGGAACACTCAGGCAAGCCTCGCGATCCAGCGATGGAAGAGCGCGTGGAATTACGACCTGGGCCGCCTGGTAAAGGAAACTGCTTACGCGAGCAGCGCGTCCACATAGATGGAATTGAGACTCACTCAGCGCAACATCATGGCGATCAACATTTTGCTGGGCGTGGCGCTCGCCTATGCCGCGTGGGTGTGCATCCTCGACATCCGCGGATTTTCCCAGCCCGCTGAAATCGCCAAGGGCGCTCACGCGCATACTGCGCTCCATGCCGCGGCCGGACCCCGGACCCGCGCTGTTTATCAGGAAATCGTCAGACGCGACATCTTCAACCTCGTTCCACCCCCCGCCGCTGCGCCGCCCGTCGAGACGGAGGACCTGCACTTGACCCTGATCGGAACATCGCACCTAACCGAGGCGCAGCCCTACGCAATCCTGGCAAGCGGAAACACGCAAGCCCTCTACCGGCTGGGGGATAAGGTGCCGAAAGCCGCGCCGGTAGGCACGCTGGTCAAGGTGGAGCGCAGCCAGGTAATAATCGATCACGACGGGCATCGGGTCGCCCTCGCATTGCCGCGCGGCGAACGTCCCGGCGCCACGCCTTCGGGACTTCATCCCACCGCCGTGCAACGGCCGATACCCGTGCGGAACCGCCGCGGATTCGACCGCCGGCGCCATCGCTTTTCACCGAACGGCCGGGAAGCCGGGCACGAGGAGCGCAACCGGTTCAATATGCAGAGGCTCGGGCCGGGCCAGTTCAATATGAACCGCAATCAGGTGAACTCCGCGCTCGCCAATCCGGCCGACCTGCTGCGCGAAATCCATGGGACACCGCAAATTGTGGATGGCAAAACCACCGGCTATCAGGTTGATTCGGTCGTGCCCGGCTCGATCTTCGACCGCCTTGGATTGCAGGGCGGCGACACGATCACCGCCTTCGACGGAACACCAATTACCAGCCCGCAGCAGGGCATGACGTTTCTTCAATCCATCCCGAGCCGCTCGGCGATCAGCGTGACGGTCTCGCGCAACGGCGCCAGCATCCCGCTCCATCTCAACCTGCGCTGACGATGGAAATTCGGGCGGCGCGGCGGAGCGAACGCGACGAGGTCCTCGACCTGCTGGAACTGTGGTATGGCGACCGCGAATTCTTCGCCCGCTACAACCATAACGATCCCGGCTTCCGCGATGAATTGTGCCTAGTCGCGCGCGCGGGCGGCCGGCTCGTTTCCACCGTCCAGATTTTCGGCCGCCGGGTGAATCTCGCGGGCGCGGCGGTCCCGATAGGCGGGATCGGTTCGGTCTTCACGCGCGAAGATTCGCGCCACAGCGGCGCCGCGTCGGCGCTGATGCGGCTCGCGGTGGAGACGATGACGAACGCGGGCTTCGAGCTGTCGCTGCTATTTGCCGAACGCCTCACCTTTTACCATCAGTTCGGATGGCGCGAGGTCGAGCGCAAGTTCAGCATGATCGCGGGGCCGGATAAGCTCGCGGCGCCGGTCGAATTTACCATCGATGCCTTCGATCCGGCGCGCGATTTGGCCGCAGTCGCCGCGATCCATCGCGCTTACAGCGGGCGCATCGATCTCACCGCGATCCGCGACGAGGCCGCATGGCGCGGCAGCCTCACGTTCGCGGGCAACCAGCCGATGCACCCCGGCGAAGGCTCCGAGGAGTACTTCATCGTGTGCCGCGGCGCGGACGATCGAATCGCCGCCTACGCGCGCGCGATGCGCCTGTACGAAATTCCGGGCGTGATGGAGTTTGGCTATTCTCCGGGCCAAACGGGAGCGATGCTCGCGCTGTTCAAGTATTTGGGCGAGGCGGCCGCCGCCAAGCCGGCGTCCTCGAAGCTTCGCGGCGATCATCGGCGCGCGGGCCTCTTGCGGAGCGAATCGCCGCCCCCGCCGGGGATTGTCGCAACGCACACGGCGCACGATCCGGAACTCGAAAAGGCGCTCGCCGCGGCGGGATGCCCGGTTTCCTATTACCTCGACAACAACTATATGTGGCGCGTGCTCGCGCCGGAAAAGCTCGCCCGCCGGCTCGGGACCGCGCCGGAAGCCGCCACGGCGCGCGCCTTCGATATCTTCGCCGATCCCGGCTCACTCTACTGGACCTCGGACCGATTCTGATGACTCGCAAAAAAATCTTTTTCGCGGCAGCCGCGGTTTTCATCGTCTGGGTGGGCGGCAACCTCGCGCTCCATTTCGGCCAGATTCGCCACGACCATCTCGGCTACAACATCAACCGGGTCTTCCCGCCCAACCAACCCCACGTGCCCGGCGAAATCTTCGCTTCGACGCTGGCCGCGATCATGAACCACGAACTGCACACGGGATTCGGATGGCGCCCGAACGATTTCTTTCTCTGGGGCCCGGAAATCGGCCCCGACAACAACTCCGACCGCCAGCTCGGCATCATCATGGCGGTCCGCGAAACGGTTGACGTGTTCAAAAATCACCTGACCAAGGTGTCGTCAAACGAATACGATCCAAACCTCGTCGCCGCCAGCATCGACTTTCACAACGATCCCCAAAAATGGATGCTGCCGTCGGCGGAGGGCAAATTCGACGACGGTGTCGCCCATCTACGAACCTATGTCGCGGGATTGCACACCAAGCCGGTTCGCTCGCGCGAACTGAACATCCGCGCGGTGGAATTGGTGCGGCTGATGCAGACGTGGACCGATCTGCTCGGCGCCGCACACGCTAATCTATACCGCACGACGAAGGACGACGGCACTCCCGTCCACAGTTGGGATTGCGATCACTATTTTTACCATGCGCAGGGGTACGCCCACGTGATTTACCACATGATGCAGGCGGCGGAGCGCGAATACGCGCCGATTCTGAACAGCGACCCGGTCCTCAAGACGCTATTCGCCGACGCAATCGCCGCGCTGGGCAAGTCCGCCGTGCTGAAGCCGATAATCGTTCTGAACGGCGCGCCCGACGGCATCTTCGCCAACCATCGCCGCAATCTCGACGGCTACATCACCGAAGCGCGCCAGAAGATGTATTCGATCCGCGAAGAGTTGCAACGTTCCCCCCTGTAGTGCGCGATTCTACAACTCGAACCACGGGCAGAGCAGCATTGCGCCGCCGCGCACCAGCGCCTCGGCCATCGCGGGCGCCCAGCGCACGGGAATCCCCGCCGCGCGCGCGATCGCGCGCATCGGCCACGGCGGACTCGCCGCCGAGAAGCCCAACGCTCCCGCGAGCCCCGGCCATCCATGCCGTCCGCGATAGGCGACGATTCGGTGGCGCTCTCCCGGCCCGAGGTTTCCGCGGATGCGCGCGATTTCGATCGCGGTTTGCAGGCCGCCGATTTCATCGACCAGGCCAACCTCCCGCGCCTTAAGCCCGCTCCAAATCCGCCCGCGCGCCAACGCCTCGGCCCGTTCGAGGGGAAGCTTCCGGCCTTCGGCGACGCGCGCGGTGAAAGTTTCATACAAATGGCCGAGCGTATCGTTGACCTGCGCCAATTCCGCTTCGGTCAGCGGACGCGACCACGCCATCGCGTCGGAATTTTCCGCGCTCTTGACGAATTCGACGCCGACGCCGAGCGCGGCCAGCGCGCCCGCAAAATTGATCTTCGCGTACACCACGCCGATCGAGCCGGTGATCGACGCCGCTTCCGCCACGATCGCGTCGGCGCCCGCCGCGACGTAGTAGCCGCCCGATCCCGCCACGTCGCCCATCGAAACGATTACCGGCTTGCCGCGCCGCCGCGCTTCCTTGACCGATCGCCACACCAGATCGGAGCCGACGGCGGAGCCGCCGGGCGAGTTGACGCGAAAGACGATCGCGCGCACCCGCTCGTCGCGCGAAGCGCGGTCCATCAATTCCGCCGTCTCCGCCGCGTCGATATATTCGCCCGCCGCGGGCGCCTCGCCGGCGATCACCGGGCCGCTGGCGTGAATCAGGGCGATTCTGGCCCGGCGGCCCCGTTCGCGGACGTGGGCGGCGTGGCGGAAATAGCGCCCCAAATCCACAAACGGCAGGCCGTGGCCCTCCGGGTCCAATTCGGCGCGGAGGTCCTCGCGGTATCCCTCGCGATCGGCCAGCCCGGTTTCGATCGCGGCCTGGGCGCTGACGAAGCCCGCCGCGAGCAGTTCCCGCGTGCGCTCGGGACTGAGCTTGCGCGCGGGCGCGATCGCCTCGACCAGAATCTTCTCCCAATCGGCGACGACCGCCGCCATGCTCTCGCGCAGCGCCGGTGACATCGCGGCGCGGCTCAGCGTCTCGCCCGCGCCCTTGTATTCCTTCCATTGCAGGGTTTGCGCCTGGATTTTCACTTTGTCGAGCGCGTTCTTGAGGAATACGCCGCCGGTCGCGACTCCGTACAACGCGAAGGCCGTACCGGGATTGGCAACGATTTCGCCCGCGCCCGCCGCCGCGAGATATTCCCGCAGTCCCGCGATATCGCCGCGCACGAGCGCGATTACGCGCTTGCCGGCGGAATGCGCGGCGCGCAGCAGGCGATGGATTTCGTGCGCGGTGGCAAGGCCCGCGTCGAAATTCCCAATCTCAACCACGATCGCGCGAACCTCCGGATCGACGGCGGCGAATTCGAGCGCGTAGCGCAGCCGATCGAGGCTGGGCGCGCCGCGCCGAATGAACCGGTCAAGCGGCGAGCGGCGGGTCTCCTCATGAAT
>JBOHWK010000066.1:0-31806 GCA_050736715.1 Binataceae bacterium (SeqCode)
GCCCGCCGCCGCCAACGCTGACCCGATCGCGCAACTGAACCGCAAACCAACCCTCGAACAATCCATCCTAACGCTCCAAAAGGAAGCCAAGTTCTTGCTATTCAGCCATTTTTCCGCACCCTGCTAGCATCGAAGTTGATCACGTCACTGGGCATTTTGTTGCTCCTTCGGCATCGCGCCGGTGCCGATTCTCTCCGCCAGCCAAGCGAGCGAGCGAATCGCTTCCTCAACGGCGAGTAGCCGCTCGACGGTTAGACCCGGATCCCGGCCGGCCTCGAGGCGGCTGATATTGCCTTTGCTCGTTCCGAGCACGCGGGCGAGTTGCTGTTGGGTAATGGCATGCGCCCGCCGCAGCATGCCCAGGCGGACACCCAAGCTTGCCGCGAGTTGCCGGCGATTCTCGTAGCCTCGCGCGACCGCTTCAATCGCCCGGCGCTCGGCGGAAGCCTTTACGCGGAGAAAATCTCTCCTCTCAAACCGGGTCAACACCTGTTGGTCCGCCCGCCGCTGCGCTTCGGTTCTTGGGTCTCTGATAAATTTCTTGATCGGCATCAGCGTCCTCCGCGCCGGCCACGGCGCGGCGGAGAAACGAAGAATGCCGTGATCGGCCACACCGCGTTGCCCTGCCACCGCCAGACCATCGTAAGCGGCTTCCCCAGTCCGGCCCATCCGACGCTTACAAAATATGGGCCATGTTTCCCGTGGCGCCGCTGCGAAAGATCGCGTCGGTTCGGATCGTGCCATGCCGTATCGAAATCCATCGCGGAAACTCCGTGGCGCCGCAAGATATGCTCTACCTGCCAGCGGCCCCATAGAATATCTATCACAGTCGCAGGTTATCGTAAAAGATAACCCTTGCAACAGGAGCCTGCGTCAATTGCGCAGGCACCCAAGTGGCAAATCGCCGAGACTCGGCTCAAGCTCACACGGCGTGCGCTGCGCGCGGCTGGCGCAAGTCAATTGTCACCTGAAAGAAAGGAGAAAGTAGAAAGGAGACCGCGGCGGGGCGGCGCGGAGTTTGGCCGGAGTCCGGAGGTTTCTCCGATTTCCACTTTCTACTTACCACTCTCTGCCGCTCTATTCCCGCCGAGGGCGGGAATGGAGGCGGGGGGAATTGAACCCCCGTCCGAAGGCCGTCCGGCGATGGCCACTACACGCTTAGTCCGTGGATTCTAGCTCGCCCCCGATGCGCCCGCGGACAGGCTAACCGGAAGCCAGCCGATTGAAATCTCGGGCGGCCGCTCAATCGGTGAACCGCGGCGCCCCAGCCCATTAAATGACCGTCCACTCCGCCGTCATGGGCGAGCGGCGGGAGACGGCAAGCGGCCCTTAGGCCGCGAGAGCGTAACCGTTATTGTCTGCGGATAAATTTCGCAGTCTGCCTGGTTTGCGGGCCGACAGCGCCCGGCGTGCGACCATGGCCATATTGTCTCCGTCGAATCCGGTTCGCCCCCATAAAAGCGCGAGCTTCCGGCCACGACATTGGCCGTTACGGTTACAGCTTTAGTTTAAGGCAGCCCGGCGATTTGTGCAATCCTCCCAACTCCGGAGTTCGAAATCCCCCGGCTCAAACCGCCTGAAATCGAGCTGATTTCGGTCCTCTCACCACGCCGCGCGTTGCTCATAATCCTCGCACGGTTGTTATCGGCGGCCCAAATGCGAACCATCGCCGAGGGAAATCATATTCGGCATGGCCCCCCCGCAATCGCTGGCGGGCAGCCGGGAGTTACGGCGCGATGTTCTCGGCGGTGGCGTCAGCTTCGCCGCTGGTGGCGCTGGTATGTCCGAGGAAAAGAAAGCTCGGAACCAGCGCGAACATCAGGAGCGCGAGCGCCCAATAGATGTCATTAAATGAGAGTATCGCCGCCTGCGCCTGAATCACCCCGTAGATTCCCGCCAACCCCTGATGCTGTCCGGTAATGATTTCCGGCAGGTACCTGAACTGTTGCGCACCCGGTGCGAGCGGGGCGGCATGGCCGAGCCGCCACGCATCGAAGGCCGTGAAATGCCCGCCGAGATACGCCTGATGGGTCTGCTCGCGACTCACCAGCGTCGTGGTCATGTAGGAGATTCCGATCGCGGCGCCCGTGTTGCGCATCATGTTGTACAGGCTCGCCGCGTTTCCGACCCGCTTACGCTCGACGCAGGCGAGCGTGGTGGCCGACAGCGTCGGAAAAATCATGCCCATCCCAATCCCGTTCACGATCGTCGGCCAAATCACCGCGTACATGCTGACCTGCAGGTTCCATTGCGACATTTTCCACATCGCGAGGGCCATCACGACGAATCCCAGCCCGATAAGGGGACGGGTGCCGTAGCGATAGCGGGCGAGCTGCCCAATTATCAGCATCGCGGCCATCGTGCCCAATCCGCGCGGCGCGAGCGCGAGGCCCGCCTTCCACGCGGTGTACCCGAGCAGTTCCTGCAGTAATATCGGATTGAGCAGGCCGACGCCGTACAGCGCGAAGCTCATCGCGACCATCAGCGTCACCGCGATTGAGAAGACCGGAATCGAAAAGATCGCCAGATCGAGAATCGGTTCGGGGCAGCGCAGTTCGTTGATCGTGAGCGCGACCAGCGAGAACACCGAAACGATCGTGCCCCAGACAATCCATCGCGACGCGAACCAATCGGCGCGCTGGCCGCGATCCAGCACCAGGCCGCCGATTCCGAGGCTCACCGCCAGCAGGACGATTCCGGCCCAATCGACGCGCCCCTTCTCCTTGCTGCTTTCGCGAATGTGACTCGGATCGTGGACGAACAGGTACACCATCAGGAACGCGGCCATTCCGATCGGCAGATTGATGTAGAAATTCCAGCGCCAGTTCAAGTTGTCGGTGATCCAGCCGCCCAGCGTCGGCCCCATGATCGGCGCGACCATCAGCCCTACGCCCCACATCGCCATCGCCATCTGTTGCTCGGCCGGCGGGAAGGTTTCCATCAGGATCGCCTGCGACGACGGAATCATCGCGGCCCCGGCCGCACCCTGAATCAGCCGGAACGCGACCATTTCGTTGAGTGATTGCGCCATCCCGCACAATCCCGACGCAATCACGAACACGATGACCGAGAACATGAAATACCGCTTGCGCCCGAAGCGCGACGAAATCCACCCCGTCATCGGAATCATGATTCCGTTGGCGACCAGATAGCTGGTCAGCACCCACGCGATTTCATCGACGCTCGCCGAGAAGCTGCCCTGCATGTGGGGCAGCGCGACGTTGACGATCGACACGTCCAGCACTTCCAGCGCGGTGCCGAGCATCACCGCGATCGCGACCACCCATTTTTGGGCCGCGGGCGCGGGCCGATCGAGCGGAGATGAAATTGCGGCGGTCAAGGCGGGTGTTCCGAAACGAATCCTCCTTGATTTTATATCAGGACGCGGATGACAGCGCGCGCCGGACGGGGTATTTTTTTTCCATGCGCCTCGCCGCGATCGATATCGGCTCCAACTCGATGCACATGATCGTCGCGGACATCGATCGCAACGGCCACTTGGAGGTCGTCGATCGGGTCAAGGAGATGGTCCGGCTCGGCCGGCGCTCGTTCACCACCGGACGGCTCTCCGAGGAGGCGATGGACTTGGCCGTCCGCACCATGTCGGCCTTCAAGCGGCTCGCGCGCGTGCGGCGCGCCGATCGGATGCGGGCGGTGGCGACCAGCGCGGTGCGCGAGGCGCGCAATCGGGCCGAGTTTATCCGCCGGATCAAGCGCGAAACCGGAATCAAGGTCGAGGTGATATCGGGCCTCGACGAGGCGCGCCTCATCTTTCTGGCGGCGCGGCACGCGCTCGGACTCGACGGCGGCCCCCATCTGCTGGTCGATGTGGGCGGCGGCAGCGTCGAACTGGTGCTGGTGCGCGACGGCCGCCCGCTGTGGATGCGCAGCGTGAAGCTCGGCTCGGCGCGGCTCACCGAGCGGTTTTTGTCCGGCGATCCGCCCTCCCGCACACAACTGAAGCGGCTCGAAGCGCACATCGCGCGCCAGCTCGACCCGCTGATGCGCAAGGCGCGCCGCGCCGGGGTGGTCCGCGCGATCGGCACCTCCGGAACGATCAATACGCTCGTCGCGATGGCGCGCGCGGGCGAACGCGGCGAGGAATTGGACCGCCTGCACGGCGCGGCCGCGGCCGCCGGGGAGATTGCCGCCCTCGCCCGCGATCTCGTGGAAGCCAACGCCGCGCTGCGCGCCGAACTGCCCGGCATCGACGCGAAGCGCGCCGACCTGATGCCGGCGGCGGCCGTGCTGGTCAATTACCTTTTGAAAAAATCCGGTGCGCCCGAATTGACCGCGTGTACGTGGGCGCTGCGCGAGGGCGTGCTGCTGCGCCTCGCCCATGTGGCCGGCTCGCGCTCCGCCGGCGACGCCCGGCGCCGCTCCGTGAACGCGCTCGCGGCGCGCTTCGCCGGTTCCAACGAACACGGGAAACAGGTGGCGAAGCTCGCGCTCAAACTGTTCGACGCCACCGCGCCCGTTTTGGGGATGCCCAAGCCCGCGCGCGAACTGCTGGAATTCGCCGCATTGCTCCACGACATCGGCCATGCGATCGATCACGATCGCCACAACCGCCATTCCTATTACCTGATCAAGAACGCGGAATTGTTTGGGTTCGAGCCGGCCGAGATCGAGACGATCGCGCTCGCCGCGCGGGGCCATCGCAAGCAGGCGCCCAAGCTCGACTCGCCCGAATTGAAGGCGTTAAGTCCGGGCCGGCGCCGGGTGGTGCGCGGGCTGGCCGCGATTTTGCGGGTCGCCGACGCGCTCGATCGGAGCCACTTCGGGGTGGTCAAGAACGTCGAGGTCAGCTACTCTCCCGGCCGCGCGATCATGGGAATCGATTCGCGGGGCGAGCAGGCCGACCTTGAACTATGGACCTGCGAGCGGCGCTCGGACCTGTTGTCGCGCCTGCTCGATCGCCGCGTCGTCCTGCGGCGGTAGTTTGCCCTTTCCCCGCTTTCGGCGGTTCGATAGTTAAAGGACCATGGGTGCGTCTGCGAACATCGCGACACAACCGCGCAGGCTTGCGCTTTGCGCGACCGATGCGATCGGCGATTGCGCGCGCAATGCGCTTGCCGCGGGGGTTGCGGCAATCGAACGCAACCGGATTCCGGCGGAGATGGGCGAGGCCGAAGCGATCCATCGATTGCGCGTCGCGACGCGGCGGCTCCGCGCCTCGATTCGCCTGTTCGCGGGCGCGCTCCACGCCGCGCGAATCAAGTTTTACGAGCGCGACTTGCCGTGGATCGCGGCGCAGGCCGGAGCGGCGCGCGAATGCGACGTGATGGCGGCGCTGTTGCAGGACCGCGCCAAGAGGATCGATCCGGCTCTCGCCAATGAAGTCGCACCGATAATCGACGTGCTGGCCGCCCGCCGCGCCGGAGCGCATCGCAAGCTCTGCGAATCGCTCCGCTCCCGCCGCTATCGCAATCTGATCGCCAAACTCGAAGCGCCGGCGATTAAATCGGCGCCGGTGCAAATTCGCTTGGGTGCGGCCGCCGCATCCGCGATGCGCCCGATCGCCCGCGCCGCGGCGCGGATGGGCGCGCAGCTCGCACCCGGCGCGCAACCGATCGTCTTTCACCGCTTGCGTGTCAGGGTGAAGCGGCTCCGCTATGCCCTCGAAATGCTGTCCGCGCTGGGCGGCAAGCGCCATCGCAAGGCGCTCGCCCGGCTGGAGGAATTGCAGGAGACGCTGGGCCTATGCAACGACGCCGCCGTTGCGATGGCATGGCTGCGCGCCTACGCCGAGTCCTCCGGCGCCACCCCCAAGACGATTCTCGCGGCGGGGGCGCTTAGCCAGGCGATCGCGGAGCGCGAACGGAAATTGCGCCGCCGTTCGATCAAGCAATGGCGGCGAATCGAGCGCTCCGGGCTGGTGCGCGATGCAATCGATGAAATCCGAACGAATGGCCGCGCGGCGCTGGCCGCGGCCGCCAAGCCGGAAGAGGCGGCGGAAACGAATTCGGGCCCGGCCAAGGATTCCGCCGCGGACGGCAACGATGCGCGGCGGGTCACGGAGGTGCAGCCATGATGCTCTATGTTTTGCGCCACGCAACCGCCGAGGACGCATCCGCGGCGGGCGCCGATGGCGCGCGCCGGCTGACGGCGGATTCAACGGAGAAGATGCGCGAGGCGGCCCAGGGGATGCGCGCGATGGAGTTGAAGTTCGACTTAATTCTGACCAGCCCGCTCGCGCGAGCCGCCGAGACCGCCGAAATCGTCGCCGAGGCGTACGGCAACGCTCCCGCGCCCCAAGTGCTGCCCGCGCTCGGAACGGGAGCGCCGGCTGCGAGCGTGGTTGCGGAACTGCGCGCCTATGCAAAGTTCGAGAGCGTTTTGATCGTCGGCCACGAGCCGCAACTCAGCGCGATTGCGTCGATTGCGCTCGCCGGTTCGCCGGATGCGGCGCACCTCCGGCTAAAGACCGGCGCTTGCATCGCAATCGATCTGCCCGCGCGATTCGAGCGCGGCGGCGGCGAATTGCGCTGGATGCTGACGAATCGCCAGTTGCGCAAGATGCGCAAGTAACCGCGCCCGGGGCGGATTGGCACTTCGGCGGCAATTAAGCCGCCGGCATGGCGGAGAGGAATTATCGCCGTTATATCAATGAGAGGCTGCCCGTGACCGCGATGCCCCACGGTGCGAACAGGCCGGTGTTGCTCCCGCCGATCGTAAAGGTTGGCGGCACGTCGCCGTTTGCATCGGGATAATAGACGTTAACGCCGCCACCCGGAGCGGCGCCGAAGCTGGTGACATAGATAAATCCGGTGGAATCCACCGCGACCCCCGCGATGTCGTTGAGTTCCGTGTCCGGCCCAACGATTTCCAAGCTCGGTGCAAGGTTCTTGGCGCCCGTGTTGAGATCGACCGGCGCCGCCGCAATTGCAGCCGCGGTGTATTCCGTCACGCAACCGCTCGTGCTCGGTCCGCAACTATTGTTTGCCACATAGACGGTGCCGTTCGAATTGACCGCGATCCCAACCGGCTGGCCAAGCTGAGTAGCAGGACCGGAAATCGTGTCGATCGGCGTGACGTTGCCGCCGCTAGCGACCTGCGCCGCGGAATATTCGGTGATGCTGCCGCTGCCGTTGATTCCGCCCTCGTTGTTCGCCACGTAGAGGTTTCCGCCGGAATCGATGGCAATGCCTTCGGGATAGGCGAGTCCGGCATTGCTATCGCCATAGGCCGCGCCGGTGATGGGAGGATATGCAGGCGGCACGTTGCCGCATATGGTATGGCACGCAATGCTGCCGAATCCCGACGGCCCGCCGTCGTAATTCGCTGTGCAGGGATAAAGACCGTCGAGAAATGCGACTCCCATCGGCGAGCTAATTTTCGTGTTGGACCCCGCCATGACGCAAGTCGGGCCGGCCCCGTTCACAAGATATTCCAAGATGCTGTTGCCGCTGTAGTTGCTAAAGGCCATGAGGAACCCGGGAATGACCGCGATGCCGAACGGGTAATTGAGATAGCTGCCCGGGCCGGGGGCGCCCGTTCCGACCGATACGCTCGGGGCTAAATTGCCGAACGTGACGAACGCGTCGTACACGGTTACGGAGTTGCCGTTACCGGGAAACGTCGGGTCGCAGTATGGAGAAGAGGCGGGATCGCAGTACGGATTGGTTACGAAAACAGTGGGGCCAACCGG
The DNA here is from genome assembly GCA_050736715.1 of Binataceae bacterium (SeqCode). Classification (GTDB taxonomy): domain Bacteria; phylum Desulfobacterota; class Binatia; order Binatales; family Binataceae; genus Binatus. The sequence continues at coordinate 7,652 of JBOHWK010000066.1, forward strand.
CAGTGGCGCCGCCGTTCCGGCCAGTTTCACCTGTTGCCGGCGAACCCTGGCGCGGCGGGACCTGCCGTGAGCCGAGCCGCCCGCAATTGCCAATTGGCCGGTGACCGAGCCTGCCTGAGCAGGACTGAACGTCACCGCCACTGAGCAGTTCGCTCCGGGCGCCAAGTCGCCGCCGCCGCATCCGTCGGACTGGACGCCGAACCCGTTCGACGCGGCGACGCTATCGACGTGAATCGTGGCCCCGCTCGAATTGGATACCGTCACGGTCTGCGGCGCTGAGGTCGTCCCGGCGGCCACCGTGCCGAACGACAACGAATTCGGCGATACCGACAAATTCGCCGCCCCGGCGCGCATCGGCGCGGCGGCAATCACGCCCAATAATGCCGTTCCCATCACGATGCGTTTTGCGCCGTTCATATCCCTTCTCCCTCTTCAGAACGCTTTTGCCGCTAAATTATCCCGCCGCTTACCGCTTGAAGAATCGCACCATCAAAAGCAGGGGCTGCCGGGTGGGCACACGGCGCCGGTTACCGCGATGCCCCATGGCGCGAACATTCCGGTGCTGCTGCCGCCAATCGTAAAAATGGGCGCAATGTCGCCGGTTGCACCGGGGTAATAGACGTTAACGCCGCCGACGCCCGGATCGGCGCTGAAGCTGGTGACATAGATAAATCCGATGGAATCCACCGCGATGCCGGCGATGTCGTTAAGTTCGGTGTCCGGCCCAACGATTTCCAAGCTCGGTGCAAGGTTCTTGGCGCCCGTGTTGAGATCGACCGGCGCCGCCGCAATTGCCGCCGCGGTGTATTCCGTCACGCAGCCGCTCGTACTCGGGCCGCAACTGTTGTTCGCGACATAGACGGTGTCGTTCGAATCGACCGCGATCCCAACCGGCTGGCCAAGCTCGGTGCGCGTTCCCGCAATCGTGTTGATTGGCGTAACATTGCCGCCGCTTTCGACCTGCGCGAACGAATATTCGGTGATGCTGCCGCTGCCGTTGATTCCACCCTCGTTATTTGCGACATAAAGATTCCCGGCGGAATCGATGGCGATGCCCTCCGGATACGCCAGCCCTGCGTTACTATCGCCATAGGCCGCGCCGGTGACTGGCGCGAACACCGGCGCCGGATTTCCGCACATATCGAAACAGGTAATGCTGCCGAAGCGCGATGGCCCACCGCCGTTGTTTGCATTGCAAATGTCGTCGAGCGACCCAATCACAGCATCGCCCATCGGCGAGCTAATTTCCGTATTGCCGCCTCCGATTACGCACCCCTCACCAACCTCGACGTTAGGGACAAAGATGCTGTTACTGCTGTAATTGGCAAGGAAAATATTTCCGTAACTGTCTAATGCGACGCCAAAGGGGAAATCTAGCGGATTGCCGGATTGAGGGGGGCCAAAACTTAGCCCGTCGAAAGGAGCTACATTGCCAAACGTGTCGTAAATGGTCAGGGAGTTGCCGTTGCCGGGAAACGTCGGGTCGCAGTACGGAGAAGAAGCCGGGTTGCAGTACGGATTGGTTACGAAAACAGTAGGGCCGAAGCCCGGTTCCGGCGCCGCAATTCCGGCCAGTTTGACTGTCTGCCGGCGAATTCTGGCCCGCCGCGACCTGCCGTGCGCCGCGCCGCCCGCGATCGTCAATTGCCCCGTAACCGATCCCGCTGCTGACGGATTGAATGTTACCGCGACTGGACAACTCGCTCCCGGCGCTAAGTCGCCGCCGCCGCATCCGTCGGATTGGATGCTGAAACCGTTCGACGCGGCGACGCTATCGACGTGAATCGCGACCCCGCTTGAATTGGATACCGTAACGGTCCGCGGCGCTGAAGTCGTCCCCGCGGCTACCGTGCCGAACGACACTGAATTCGGCGATACCGATAGGTTCGCCGCCCCGGCGCGCATCGGCGCCATTGCGATCGCTCCGAACAATCCGCCTGCGAACACTATCCCCTTAATTTTCATGGCTTTTGCCCCTCCTCGAAAGCGTGAGCAAAATGTTTACCCAGCCTCCGATCCGGCTACGATATTTTCACGCGGGGCGGGCAAAGACAAGCCGCGCGAACAGGCCTGACTAAGGGGCGATCGCGATGCCGTTGGGGCTGCTGAGCGAGGTGGAAGCGCCGCTAATTGTCGCGCTGGGGAGCGCGTTTCCGCTGCTGCCTGGGGCATAGACCGTAACGCTGTTGGTCTGGGAATTCGTCACATAGATATTGCCCGAGGAATCCACCGCGATGCTGACGGGGACGTCAAGCCCGGTTTTGGCTCCCTTGATGGTGTCGCTCGGCGATTGGTTGAGAGTCCCGGTGCGGCCCGCCAGGGGAGGATAGACCGTAATGCTGTCCGCAGTCGATCCGCCGCAATCGGGACTGTCGCAATTGGTGACGTAGATATTGCCGCTGGAATCGAGCGCAATTCCATAGGGAGAGGCTAGATTCGTCTTCCCGCCGCTGATTGTGGCGATTGGCGCTACATCGCCCGTGCCGCCGGACGCATAAATCGTGATGCTGTCGTCACCGTCGTTGCCACACGACGAGTTGCAGTTGGTCACGTACGTATTCCCGCCGGAATCGACGGCGATTCCGCCCGGCTCGCACATTTGCGTCTGTCCCGCGCAGGTGCCGGTTCCAATGTCAGTACAACAGGCGAAGGGTGAGTCAAGCCCGGCGCATGCGCAGTTCATCTGTCCGCTAATCGGGGCAAGCAGCGGCGCCGCGTTGCCGTTGCTGCCTGCCCCATAGACCGTCACGCTGTCCGCGGCGGGCGGCACCAGCAGGCTGCCGTCGTTTGCCACATAGAGGCCGCCGCTGGAATCCAGCGCGACGGCGACGGGATTGTTCAGCTCCGTACTTGCACCGGTGATGGTGCGCGCGGGGGAAGCGTTGCCGCTCCCACTCAGCGGATAAACGGTGATCCGATCGCCGAGGCCGCTGGGATCGCCGCAATTCCCGCCGCAAATGGGAACATAGATGCTCCCGCCCGAATCGATCGCGATCGCGCCGGGTTCGTGCAGGTTAGTGGCGCCTCCGCTGATTGTGGAACTCGGCGCCTGATTGCCGGTTGCGCCGAGCGGGTAGGCCGTCAAACTATCCGCATCGAAATTAGACACGAAGATTGCCGCCGTTGCGGTCGGGGAAGCTGTCGCCGTTGCGGTCGGAGTCGCGGTCGCGGTCGTCGTTGCGGTCGCGGTTGGAGTCGCTGTAAGGGTTACGGTCGGTGTCGGCGAGATGGTCGCGGTCGGAGTCGTGGTAATCGTTGGCGATGGGGTCGTGGTGACCGTCGGGGTGGCACTGGTTGGGGTTGCCGTCTCGGTGGCGGTGGGAGTCGCGGTTTCAGTTGGCGTCGCGGTAATCGTGGGAGTTGCGGTAATCGTGACCGTCGCGGTGACGGTCGCCGTTTCGGTCGCGGTGGGAGTCGCGGTGTCCGTGGGCGTCAGAGTGGGCGTCGGCGCGATGCCGAACGCGATTCCCGCGAGCTTCACGGTTTGCGGGCTGCCGGCGGCATCGTCCGCGATCGTGAGCGTTCCCGGCTCCTTGGTTCCCTTCGGATTGCTCGCGCCGGTTGGATTGAAGGTCACCGAAATCGTGCAGGTAGCAGGCTTTGCTCCAAGTTCCGCTCCGCAATTGTCGGTCTGCCGGTAGGGCGCGCTCGCGGTAATCGCATCGATCGCGAGCGCAACGCCGTTCGGGTTCGAAAGCGTAACCGTCTTGACCGCCGACACCGTGCCGGCCATTACCTTGCCGAACGACAGATGCTTGGGCTTGATGCCGATTTTGCCTTGGACCCCCGTTCCCGTGAGTGCGGCCGATCCCGCGTTGGAACTCGCATCGTCGCCGATCGCGAGCGTCGCAGCGCGGACGCCGAGCGCTCCGGGCGCGAAAGTCATCGTCACGACGCATTTCGCGCCGGGCGCGAGCGCCGAGCCGCATGGGGAGGCGCTCGCGGCCGGTTGGAAATCGCCGGGATTCGCGCCGGTGACGTTGATCGTCAATCCGGTCACCGCCGATCCCGATTTGGGATTGGAAATTTTTAGGTTTTTGGGCTTGCTCGCCGCGCCGGTAACGCCGAAGACTTCTTTGCCGAAGTTGGCTTTCGCCGGCGACACCTTCAATTGCGCCGACGCTCCAGCCGGCATGGCCAGAACCACGCCGCTCAACAAGGCGGCGGCGATGTTCGTTGAAATTCTCACGATTCGCAAACGAGGGCGGAACCTCGCAATGCCGAAAATTGGCAGACCGCGATTATCACACGCCGCGCGTTGCAAGGGCAATCCAAGGCCCGCGATATTCCATCATTCCGCCGATGCCGCCGAAAGCCCGAACGGCGCGGGCGCGCCCTGAAGCAAGCCGCGGCCCGCGCGGCATCGCCGCCCGCGGATCGCTTCGATCAATTCGCGCGCGCCGCCCGCCGGAGAATCGAGCAGCGTCGTGACGCATCCGATAGAGCCGGCGGAATGGGAATCCGATCCGGCGACTTCCGCCAGTCCGAGATGGCGCGCGACCTGTAACGCGAGGCGGTTCTCATCCTCGGCGCAGGCGCCGTTCAGCACTTCGATCGCATCGACCAGCGCGAAGATTTCCCGGCGCGCGGCGGCTTCCGGGCGCGCCGGATCGATCGGCTCGCTGCCGGGATTGATAAAGGCAAACCGCGGATCGAGCCGGTAGCGGAACGGATGGTTGGCGATCAGGACGCCGCCCTCGCCGTCGGCGATCCGGCGCAGTTCCGCAAGTTTGTAAATTCCGCCGACGTAGCGATCGAGGCCGAAAGCGCCAACGTGGCCCAAGTCGGTCGTCACTTCCATCCCGCGAATAAAGATCACGCCCGCCTCCGCCGCGAGTTCCGCCGCTTCGCGCGCCTCCCACATGGTGTCGTGCTCGGTGATGCACACCGCGCCGATTCCGATCGTTTTTGCGCGCGCGGCCAAATCGCGGGGCGAGAGGTTGGAGTCGGAACTGCCGCGATTGGTGTGCAGATGCAGATCGACGGTGAAGTACGGCCCTGCGGGATTCGGCCGCCCGCCTCCTGATTCCGGCATCCGCGCCTACTTGGGCGGCTCGGTTGCCAGCGTGACCTTCTTCATATGGTCGCCCTTTTGAATTTTATCGACCACGTCCATTCCCTTAATCACGCCGCCGAAAATCGTGTACTGGCCGTCAAGCTCCGGCTGCGGTTCAAGGCAGATGTAAAACTGGCTGCCGCTCGACGCGCGCGTGGGGTTCACCTCGTCTCCCGTGCGCGCCATTGCGACCGTACCGCGCAGGTGATGCTCGTGCGGGTCGATTTCCGCAGGGACGGTGTAGCCGGGGCCGCCGGAGCCGTTGCCCTTGGGATCTCCCCCCTGGACGACGAAGCCCGGTACGACGCGATGGAACGTCAGGCCGTTGTAAAAGCCGTCTTTCGCGAGCTTCTCGAAGTTCGCCACGGTCTTGGGCGCGACCTTCGGATAAAGCTCGATCACGATTTCTCCGCGGTCGCTATCGATAATTGCGTAGTGTCCGGTGTGTCTCACTGGCAGTCCATCCGAGCCGGCGGCGCGGCACGCGGAGGCGATCGCAAGCATCGCAACGCACGCGGCGAGCCATGGCAATTTGAACAGTTGTCGTTTCATCCTCTTCATCCTTCCAAGCAAGAAAGTTCCCTATGGAGTTAATCGACCCGCCGCGTAAGCGCAAGCGATGCGCCGGTGCCGGTACTGGCCGGTTCCGGCCACTCTCGTCAAATCCGGCCACTAAGAAAAGCGCCCGTCTCATTTCGAGACGCGCGCTTTTTAGGTGAGCCAGACCTTACCTTGCCGACCCAAGCTCGTAACGACGGTAGGCTATTGAAGGCATTTTTTCAATTGCGGGGCTTCTTGATTTAGATTTTTAGGTCCCCGTCCTTTAACTTTTCTCCCTCGGTTTTTACAGTCTTGCCGTTCATTGCGCCGAATCCCGGTGGTGGCTCATCCTCAGGCGGCGCTGGCTCCTGCTCAAGTTCGATCAATCCAAACGTGTTGGGAGCCGGGCGGGTGAAAATCTGCTCCTTGCGCACATAGGTGGAAAGACTCCCGCTCAAAGCCGCTTTATTATCGTGATTAACCGGCTTACCCATTGCGGTAAGAATTGCGCTGATATGGATGGGGCACCCCGCTTTCAGGATGATTTCTCGTGCTTTTGCGACAGCGCTATCGGGGCGCAGCGCCTTCGCTGCATCACTTGCCATTTCCTTTGGTAAAAGCCTTAACGTCTCGGTCAAGCCAGCAATGTACGCAGCCCCCTCGCGAGTAAGCGCTTCCCTCTCATTCTTCTCTTGGGTCCACGTCTCGATTTCTGCCCGTTTTCGTTCAATTTTTCGGTTTAATTCACGCCTCAAATTCATGGTTTGCCTCCAGCGCTTCTCAGTCGAACCGGAGGTTATCAGATGGCTGCTATGAATGGAAGGGGCGGCATAGAAAAAAGGACGGGATTGCAGGGGTTGAACGCTAGCATAGCGTTCGAGCTTGCGATAAAGTGGCGCTGATGCGAAATCTACCGAGTAGAGGATGAGGCGATGGCGGACGAGGCAAACATTGGCACTTATAGGCGAACATTGGACGAGGCGCGTCGTGAAGCTCTTGACGGCTCTGAATACTGGTTGGCTCGCGATCTCCAAGAAATCCTGGGTTACTCACGGTGGGAATACTTTGAAGAAGTGATCAAGAAGGCCCAGCTAGGGTGTGCTACCACAGGTCTAGACCCTGACAACCAATTTCGCCCAACCAACAAAATGGTCGTAATCGGTAGCGGTACGCGAAGGAAAGTCAATGATTGGTTTTTGAGTCGATATGCCTGCTATCTGATCGCGATGAATGGCAACCCGCAGTTACCCCAAGTGGCCTTTGCACAACAATATTTTGCAGTTGAAACTCGGCGGCAAGAAATACAAGACCAACAGATCGCGCAATATGACCGGGTGGAACATCGTAAACGAGTGACGGCGACACAGAAGGCGCTAAGCAGCGCTGCGAAACAGGCGGGCGTCCAGCGTTACGGGCTTTTCTATGATGCGGGCTATAAGGGGCTTTATGGTGGACTCGGATTGCCCGAAATCAAGAGTCGAAAACGCATCGGTGAAAAGGAGGAACTGTTAGATCGCGCGGGCCGCAAGGAATTAGCGGCAATCGAACTTAAGAACGCTCAAACCGAGGAGCAGCTTATCAGTTTGAACGTGCAGGGCGAGCGAATCGCAATGGAAACACACAATCGGGTTGGTCGTGAAATTCGTTCAGCCATTGAACGGATTGGCGGCATCCCGCCCGAAGATTTGCCGCCCGAAGAATCGGTCAAGAAACTTGAGGCAGCAAGGAAAAGGAAGCCGGCAAAACTGCCGCCGCCTAGCGATTCCGGCGACTCTGGATCGAATCCAACCACTTAGCCTGAAAGCAAGCCGGCACCCCGGCGGCGAATCAAATCAATCCCAATTCCTTCATCGTGGCGCGCAGCCGATCGGCGGGGCCTTGCGACATCGGCGTCAGCGGCATCCGCAATTCGTTCGCGCACTTGCCCATCAGCGCCAGCGCCTGCTTGACCGGAATCGGATTGGTTTCCAGGAACAGCGCCCGCATCAGCGGCAGCATCCGGTAATGAATCTCGCGGGCGCGCGTGAAATCGCCCGCGAGCGCCGCGGCGGCCAATTCCCGCATCTCGTGCGGGACGACGTTCCCGCTGGTGGTGATTACACCCTTTGCGCCGAGTGCCATTAGCGGCAGCGTCAAGGCGTCGTCCCCGGAGAATACCGCGAGGCGCTCGCCGCACATACGAACGATGTCGGACGCCTGATCCATCGAGCCGGACGCTTCTTTGACCCCCACGATATTCTTGATTTCCGACAGGCGCGCTAAAGTATCCGGCGCGATATTGGACGCCGTGCGGCCGGGAATGTTGTACACGATTAGCGGCAGGTCCACGCTCGCCGCGATCGTCTTGTAATGCTTGTAGATGCCTTCCTGAGTGGGCTTGTTGTAATACGGCGAAATCAGGAGCGCGCCGTCCGCGCCCGCCTCGCGCGCGGCGGCGGTCAGCCGGATCGCCTCGGCGGTGGAATTCGATCCCGCGCCCGCGATTACCGGGACGCGGCGGCGCGCCTGTTCGATCGTAAGCTTGATGACGTGTTCGTGCTCGGCGTGGGTGAGCGTGGCGGATTCGCCCGTCGAGCCGCACGGAACCAGCCCGTCGATCCCGCTCGCAATTTGAAATTCGACCAGCTCGCGCAGGGCCGGCTCGTCCACCCCGCCATCGCGGAACGGCGTCACAATCGCGGTCATCGCACCTTTGAACATCGGTTACGGCCTTTTGCTCCTTACCGGCGCGCGGGACCGATCCTACGCGGCGGGGGTGGCCAGTTCGGCGTCGGGAAGTTCGATTTCGCCGCGATACACCTCGACCGCGTTGCCGGTCAGAAAGACGTGATTGGCGCCGCCGCCGCTCTCGCGCCATTCGATTTCGAGCCGGCCGCCGCGCAATTCCGCCGTGACGCGGCGCTCCGACCGTCCAGTGAGAACGCCGGCCACCAGCGCGGCGCAGGCGCCCGTGCCGCACGCGAGCGTCTCACCCGAGCCGCGCTCCCAGACGCGAATCTTCAAATGGCGGCGCATCAGGACTTGCACAAATTCGGTGTTGACGCGGCGCGGAAAGAACGGATGAGTCTCGAAGCCGCGGCCCAGCATCGCGAAATCGCTCTCGCTGAACTTGAACACGGAATCGTCGGCGACGAACACGACGCAATGCGGATTGCCCATCGAAACCGCCGTGACCGTCTGGCGCAAGCCCGCCACCTCCAGCGGATGATCGACGATTCGGCCCGCCTCGGCGGTAGGAATCTGCCGCCCCTCGAGGATCGGTTCGCCCATATCGACGGTCGCGGCGGCAACCGCGCCGCCCTCGATTTTCAATTCGACGCTTCTAACGCCCGAATCGGTCTCCACCGTCATCGGGTTGCTTGTGACGATCCCGCGATCGTGGGCGAACCGCGCGAGGCAGCGGATGCCGTTGCCGCACATATCGCCGCGGCTGCCGTCGGCGTTATACATCTCCATCTTGAGGTCGGCGCGCTCGGACGGCTGGAGCAAGATCAACCCGTCGGCGCCGATGCCGAAATGGCGCTTCGACAGACGGGCCGCCAGGACGGAAGCATTGGCAAAGCGCACTTCCCGCGCATCGACGTAGATATAGTCGTTGCCGCAACCCTGCATTTTGACGAACGGGAGCGTGGCCATCGGACGTTCACCCCTTCCCCGGGGGCGCGATCCGCTCGCCGCGGATCAGGTCCTCGAAGCTTTCGCGCTCGCGGATAATGTGGGCCTCGCCGCCGTCGGCCAGAATCTCCGGCGGACGGGGGCGGCTGTTGTAATTCGACGCCATCGCAAAACCGTATGCGCCGGCGCTCATCACCGCCAGCAGATCGCCGGGGCGCGGCGCGGGCATTTCGCGATCGCGCGCGAAGAAATCGCCGCTCTCGCACACCGGGCCGACCACATCGGCGGTGATTGTCGCGGCCGCCGCCCGCCGATCTACCGGCACGATCGCGTGGTAGGCGCCGTAGAGCACCGGCCGGATCAGATCGTTCATCGCGCCGTCCACGACGATGAATCGCTTCACGTCGGTCTGCTTGTCATATAGCACGCGGGTCACGAATATACCCGCGTTGCCCACGAGGACGCGGCCCGGCTCGATGATAATTTTCAATCCCAACCCCGCGATTGGCTTCAACAACTCGCGGGCATATTCCGCCGGCGGCGGCGGTTCCTCGTCGTAGGGGATGCCAAGGCCGCCGCCCAAATCGAGGTACTTCAGCGCAATGCCGGAAGCCCGCAGCCGTCCCACGATCGCGGCGGCCTTTTCCCCCGCCTCGCGAAACGGACCCAATTCGGTTATCTGCGATCCGATATGCGTGCTAAGCCCGACGAGTTCGAGCTGAGCCAGCCCGCGCGCATGAGCGTAATACTCGTCAACTTGCGACAACGGCACGCCGAACTTGCTGTTGCGATGGCCGGTGGAAATGTGCGGATGGGTGCCGGGATCGAGGTCGGGATTGACCCGGATGCTCACCGGAGCGCGCCGCTTCATCCGCCCGGCGACGGCGTCGATACGATCCAGTTCGGGGCGCGATTCGGCATTGATCATCAGGATGCCGGCGTCGAGCGCCGCGGCGATCTCCTCATCGGTCTTGCCGACGCCGGAGAAAACGATCTTTTTCGGATCGGCGCCGGCCTTCAGGCAGCGCATCAATTCGCCGCCGGACACGATATCGAAACCGGCGCCCAGGTCCGCGAACAGCTTCAGGATGCTCAAATTGGACAGCGCCTTCATCGCGTAGCAGACGAGGCGATCGGTCCCGGCGAAGGCCTCGTCGAAGACGCGGAAATGGCGCCGCAGAGTGCGTGCGCTGTAAACGTAGAGGGGAGTGCCGAATCGCCGCGCCAAGTCGGCAATCGGAACCTCCTCGGCAAACAATCGATCGTCGCGGTAATCGAAATAATTCATCGGACTTACGCGCCCCGCCATCGCGGAACAGCGGATGTAACGGAAGGTTTTATCACAGCGCGGGCGGCGGAATAAACGGACCCGGCGGGTGGTTGCTGGGCTAAAAGCGTATTGATGGCGAGAGGCGGGTCATCAAGGAACCAGCAGGTCACTTCGGCGGATTGAGTTCAGGAATCAGCTTTTTGAGCGCGGCATACATAACGCCAGCATTTGGATCGGTCTTCTTGGGGTCGGGGTCTGCTTTCGCTGGTGTGAACCCTTGGAGTTTATACCATTCCCATAATTTCGGGTTGGCTGGCCCGCCTTCCGCATCAAGCGTTAAACCCCACGCTGCAAAATCCTCGTTCCGATGCACACGTCTTGCGGCATCGACAATCAACGACTTGCCAAGCCCCTTTGGGGCGCAGTCATTTCTCCCCATATACCCGATCAGAGCCATCGGCACAGGAATTCCGCCGGGGATGCGTTTCTGCTCGCTACCTGTTGTTCGTTCCCGCGGGAAAAGGGACGCTGATAATGTATAAAAGCCCCAGATTTCAGACGTATCTGACGGATTTGGAAGAATAAAGACGCGGCAATAGCGATGGGCCAAAAGCTCAGAACACTCTTTGCCAAAGAACCCATTGATGCGCGCGCTTCTTGCGCATCTGAAGTCGGCAGCCCTGTGAATTTCGGAGAGGGGAACGGTTACTGGCCGCTCTACCTGCGGTAAAGCCTTCGGATCAGTTCCGCCCCCTGATATGCCGCCTCGGTCGGCTCCCCCGGATTCGTCATGCATTTCTCGAATCGTGCGTAGTCAGCCTGATTCAGGATCAAAATTCCATCGAACGTCGACTGACTTGTCGCGTTCCGTTTCCGAACCCGGCGACCAATACCTCCGCTCGCACCGCCTCCACATGGTTTTGCTTTTAGTCCGTTCATAACGATAATCCAACCTTCGCCCGCGTAAGGAGAGCCACCAAAGGTTGACGCCTTACGGGGTCAGCTCCCTATGGTGTTCGCCTTGTCGCAAGGCTACTATCTAGCTTGACGACGAATTGGAAGGCTTGAAAAGGCTTTCGGGCGACTTCGGTCAAACGCCTAAAACGCACCGTTTGAGGAGTAAAAATGGCGAACATCGAGGAGATCAGAAGGTTAATCGCAAAGGCAAACGAAGATAAGGCTCATTTCGATAATACCATCCGTTGGCTGCAACAGCAGTTGATTGAAGAGACGCAACGGGCGGCAACAAACGAGTTGATGCAAACGATGTCTGTTCGTCAGCTTGCACTGCAAGTTTTGCGCGGGCAGCCGTTGGGGATCGCCCTTCCTGCATTGGTAGCCGAGCTTCGAAAGCGTGGCTTTAATAGCACGTCCGACAACCCGACAAATGTTGTAAACACGATCTTGAATCGCGCCGGAAGACCGTTTGTGCGGCGTGGCGATCTCTGGTTTCTGGAACAATTCGTTCCGCCTCAAGCGCCTGCAACGCCAATTCCAGAGTCAAAGCCCTCAGCGGAAGTTCAGGTCCCGAATGCAACTGAGGCCAAGTCTTAGCCATAACATCCGCCTACGAACATCCTGCCTAAAATCGAGCTAGCGCATAAGGCTGAACTGGTTCAGCCCTGAACTCCTATTGGAACGGCGGTATCTGGCTGGCCATGAGCCAGCTTCCTCATGGCAGGGGGACCGGCGTGGGCAGGGCGAAATTCGCCGGATTGGGAGGAGGAGCGGGCTTTTTGCGCAGGATCGTTACAATGTTCGACGGATCGCTCAGGTAACCGTCGCTGGTCTCGGAAATCACCTGATAACGGTAACTTCCGCCCATCGCCGCGGCGGCATCCCGGAAATTGAAGACGTGTTGCACCTGAAACCGGCCCTGATCGGTGACTTCGACGCGGCCGATCGTTTGGAACGCGCCGCCGTCCGCGGCCCGCTCGATCGTGAAGCTCGCGAGGTCGCTCATTTTCCCGCCGCCCGCGTGTTCCATCGGACGATGCCAGGTGAGCCGGATCGCGCCCGGTGCGCTGACCGCTTCGAGGTCGGGAATTCGCGCCGGCTTGGCGAACTCCGGCGGGATCGGCGCCGACTTGACGCCGCATCCGATCCACGCGGCGGCCGCAATCGCGGCAACGCTTGCGATAATCAAAAGATGGGACGTTCGCGCCCGGTTCACGTTTCTCATCGTCATTTGCCCTGGCTCATCTCCCGCAGGCGCCGCTTGACGGCGGCCGGAGCGGGGCCGCCCTCGATATTGCGCCGCGCGACCGATTTCTCCGCCGTAAACATCGCCGCCGCGCCCACGCCGAATGCCTTGGAATAGCGGCGCAGATCGGCATCCGTCAACTCCTCCATCGACTTTCCGGCCGCGGCGGCGTCGCGCACTATCGCGCCCACGATTTCATGCGCCTTGCGAAACGGCACGCCGCGCTCCGCCAGATATTCCGCGATATCGGTCGCCAGCGCAAATCCGCCCGCGGCGGCGCGCATCCGGGCTGCGTCGAACTTGAGCGCGGGCAACAGTTTCGCGAGCAGATCGAGCGCGGGCGCGACGGTATCGAGCGCGTCGAACACCCGCTCCTTATCCTCTTGCAAGTCGGAATTGTAGGCGAGCGGCAAGCCCTTCAGAATCGTCAGCATCGCGACCAGGTCGCCGACAACGCGCCCGCTCTTGCCACGAATCAATTCGAGCAGGTCGGGATTTTTCTTCTGCGGCATCATCGAGCTGCCGGTCGAAAATTCGTCGGGCAGTTCCACAAAGCCGAACTCGGCGCTCGACCAGAGAATGATTTCCTCGGCCAGCCGCGACAAATGAATCATGCACAGCGCCGCGGCCGCGACGAAATCGACGGCGAAATCGCGGTCCGACACCGCGTCGATGCTGTTGGCGGCAACCGACTTGAATCCCAGTTCGCGCGCGACCGTCCGCCGGTCGATTTTGAGCGTGGTCGCGGCGAGCGCTCCTGCGCCCAGCGGCATCGAGTCTGTCCGCCGCGCCGCATCGGCAAATCGCTCGCGATCGCGCGCGAGCATCTCAACGTACGCCAGCAAATGGTGCGCGAGCGTAACCGGCTGGGCGCGCTGCAAATGCGTATAGCCCGGCATGATCGTTTCCGTATGGCGGCGGGCGACCCGGATAAAAGTCCCCCGCAGCGCATCGATCAGTTCGATGACGCGCGCGATTTCATCGCGGAGGAACATCCGCAGGTCGAGCGCCACCTGATCGTTGCGCGAGCGCGCCGTATGGAGCTTGCGCCCGGCCTCGCCCGCAAGCGCGGCGAGGCGGCGCTCGATTGCGAGATGGATATCCTCGTCGGCGGGATCGAATTTGAACCGGCCCGCCGCGATCTCCGCCTCGATTCGCTGAAGGCCGCGCACGATCGCGCCGGATTCGCGCCGCGTAATCAGGCCCACTTTCGCGAGCATCCGCGCATGGGCAATCGAGCCGCGGATATCGTGGCGGTAGAGCCGCCGGTCGAACGGCAAGGAGGCGGTAAACGCCTCGGCCTCGGGCCGCCGCGCGTGCGCAAACCGCCCGCGAATCAATCCTCCCGCGCGATTCATGGCCGGTGTTTTTTCATGCCGTGACTTCAACGGTTAAAGATGGCCGCAAAGAATACTTCGGACCACGACAAAGGTTATCAGGCCACCCGCCGGCGTTTCCGAGCTTCCCGCGATCGAGATGAAATTATGTCGCCTAGCAACGCCGTGTCGAATTTGTCGAGACCTTCAAAACGGACCTTGCGATTCAATTCTTCTTCGCCCAAACGCAGAGCCAACTGACCGAAGGCCTCGTCAAAAAAGGAAACTGAATTTACCTGTAAGCCATCAAAATCGACAACCACGGGGTCTCGCACCAGTGCGTCCTCTACAATCCCGCGCAACCTTCGACTTGCCCGCAAGGCGTCTATCGAGGAGGGCGTAAGCGCCAGTGCGTCCTCTAGAATCTCGCGCAACCTTCGACCATGCCTTCGCGTGACGATTTCGCTGCCGAGTTCCCGCCGAATTTCAATCCGACTCATTTCCGTTTGCCTGCCTTTATTATAGGACAAAGAGGCCTCTTCGCGTAGGGACGAGGGACATGAACACCACCGTACCCGGAAAGGGTACATCTACCCGCTTGCGGGCAGGCCTTCTATCTGGCGGGAATTTCACATGCGCCCTCTGAGATAAAATCGTCAGCGTGCCGCCGTTGATCCTTACGAAGCGGCGGATAGTGTTCAATCCCAGCCCGCGGCGTTCGCCGGGAACGGAAGATACCCCTTCGTCAGTTGCCAGTTCAACCAAACGCGGATCGCGGGACTGGCGGTATTTTGGCAAGGCGCGCAACGCGGCCGGAATTCCCCTGCCAAGGTCCATCACGCAGAGAGTTATCCGGTTCGACCGGTGGTGGTACTGGCCCGAAATCCACGCGCCTGGTTCAGAGCCGGAGTGTTCCGCAAAATTTTGAACCAGTTCGAGCAGTGCCATCCGCATGGAAGGCCTTAGCCCCTCTTCAAGCGGCTGCATGCGTTCCAAAAAATCGAGCAGGTGGCCGATAAACTCCGGCTGAACCGCAGTGATGTGGACTAAATCCACTCGATCCAAGCTTGGCGTTCGCAGCCCGAAGCGCTCGCCAAATCCGATCGTTTGGTAAAAGCCGGCGTCGAGAAGATATTGGTGCACCTCGTCACGGCGGGGGCGCCGAACGTATCCGTTAACTCCCGCCGCCATCACGACATGAAAACAGGCCGCCAAGTATGTCAGTCCGAAGCTGTCCGTAAATTCTAGATTCGACAGGTCAAGCGTCAGCCCGTCACTGACATTGCCCCGGATCAAGGGAACGGTCTGGCGAACGAGGGCATTCGCCCAGCCGATCGTCGCCAGCCTGTAAAAAGAGTATTCGGCCGGCATATCAGTCGTAGAAGTGATATTCCTGGCAGGAGCCGGAGTTGCGGGTTCGACATTCCAAGGGCGGAGTTGTCCTCAGTGCGGCGGCCCTATGGCAGCGTCCCGCCGCGTCAACCGGCCGACCGGATGTGGCAGCCGCAGCCGCGCGCCGAACAACTGATCGAGCCGTCGGGATGGGTGACGTGGATTTCCATCTTGTGATGGCACCGATAGCATTCGCCCGCGCGCGGCTTGGGCACCAGCTTCGGCCGCGGGCGCGGCGGTTTGAAACTGAGTACCTTGCCCAAGCCGTTCTTCCTCGATTCCGGCCGTTAATCCTTGCTTGGCGCCTTGCCGCGGGCCTTGCCGCGCGTCCGGGCGAGCGCCCGCAGGCGCATCCCGGCCAGCCGGATAAACCCTTCCGCGTCGGCCTGATTGTAGCCGCCCGCCTCGTCGAAGCTCACGAGTTGCGGATCGTAGAGCGAATCGGGCGATTTGCGGCCGACAATCGACACGCTCCCCTTGAACAACTTCAGGCGCGCGATGCCGTTCACATTTTTTTGCGTCTCGTCCATCAAGGCTTGCAGCGCCTCCCGTTCGGGCGCGAACCAATATCCGTAATACACCATTTCCGCGTAGCGTGGGATAAGGGAGTCGCGCAGATGCATCGCCTCGCGATCGAGGGTCAATTGCTCGACCGCGCGATGGCCATGCATCAGCATGGTGACGCCGGGCGTTTCGTACACGCCGCGCGACTTGATTCCGACGTAGCGGTTTTCCACCAGGTCGGCGCGCCCGATTCCATGGCACCCGCCAATCTCGTTGGCGCGCTCGATCAGCCGCGCCGGCGGCATCCGCTTGCCGTTGATCGCCGCGGGATTGCCCTTTTCATACGCGATTTCCACGTATTCAGGGCGATTGGGCGCGTTCTCGGGCGCGGCGGTGAGGCGGAAAATATCGCGGTACGGCTCGCACCACGGATCCTCCAGGATACCGCCCTCGTAGCTGATGTGGACCAGGTTGCGGTCCATCGAGTAGGGCTTTTCGGCAGTCGCGGTGATTGGAATTCGCTTTTCGTTCGCGTAGGCGATCATATCTTTACGCCCCACGAATGGCCAATCGGAGCGCCGCCATGGCGCGATAATTTTCAGATCGGGGGCGAGGCGCGCAAACGTCAATTCGAAGCGCACCTGATCGTTGCCCTTGCCGGTCGCGCCATGCGCGACGGCATCGGCGCGCTCCTTGCGCGCAATCTCGACTTGGCGCTTGGCGATCGCGGGGCGGGCGATCGAAGTTCCGAGCAGGTAGTAGCCTTCGTACACGGCGTTGGCGCGGAGCATCGGAAAGACGAAATCGCGCGCGAACTCCTCGCGCAAATCTTCGAGGTAGAGCTTCGACGCTCCGGTCGCGAGCGCCTTGGCCTTGAGCCCCTTGGTTTCCTCCGCCTGCCCGACATCGGCGCAATAGGCGATTACCTCGCATCCGAAGCGGTCCTTGATCCAGCGCAGCATGACCGACGTATCGAGACCGCCCGAATACGCCAGCACAATTTTTTTGATTTTTTCGTTTGCCACAAACTTTCCCCACTCATCCACGGTTCCGTTTTGCGCCTGCCGCGTCGCGGCGCCCGGCCTTCAGGATATCCGGGCGCAACAGCCACAGCATTACGGCCTTTTGGGCATGAAGCCGGTTCTCCGCCTGATCGAGCACCAGCGAGCGCGGGCCGTCGATTACGCCGTCGGTGATTTCCTCGCCGCGATGGGCGGGCAGGCAATGCATCACGATCGCCTCGCGCGCGGCGTGCTTGAGCAGGGCGTCGTTCACCTGAAACCCGTTGAAATCGCGGCGGCGCTGGGCGGCTTCCTTTTCGCGGCCCATCGAGGTCCACGTGTCCGTGTACACGGCATCGGCATCCTTGACCGCTTCGGCCGGATCGTGGGTCAGGGCGCCCAGCTCCTCGCGCCGCAAGCGCTCGGTGAACGCGCGCTCCGGCTCGTAGCCCTTGGGGCACGCGAGGCGCAACTCGAAGCCCGCGAGCGCCGCAGCCTCGATCCAACTGTTGGCAAGGTTGAATCCGTCGCCGACGAACGCGACGCGCAGCTTGCTCAGGTCGCTGCCGAAACGCTCGCGCAACGTCATAAGGTCCGCGAGCAACTGGCACGGATGGAGCAAATCGGTGAGGCCGTTGATCACCGGAACGCTCGCGGCACGCGCCAACTCAACACAGGTGCTGTGCGAGAAGGTGCGAATCATGATCAGGTCGACGATTCGCGACAGGTTTTGCGCTACGTCCTTGACCGATTCGCGTTCGCCGATTCCGATGTCGGCGGGCGCGAGGTAGATCGCATGGCCGCCCAACTGCGTCATCCCGGTTTCGAAGGTGATTCGCGTGCGAAGGGAAGGCTTCTGGAAAATCATCGCGAGCGTTTTGCCGTGCAGCAGCGGATGCTCGATTCCGCGCTTTCGCTCCGATTTAAGCCGCGCGGCGAGCGCAAGCAAGCCTTCCAATTCGCCGGGCGCGAGCGAAGCGAAATCCAGGAAATCGCGTTTGGCGCGAACCGCCGGAGTCATTTGCGAGGTCACTTGCCGTCCCGCGCCGCCATCAGCGCCCGCTCGATAATCGCAAGCCCCGAATCGGCTTCCTCGCGCGTCAAATTCAGCGGAGGCAGCAAGCGGACCACGTTGCCGCCCGCCGCGTTGATCAGGAGTTTCTCTTTCAGGCAGGCTTCGACGATCGGGCGCGCGTCATGCTTGAGCGCGATGCCGATCATCATTCCCAAGCCGCGCACCTCAATGACGCGCGGGCATTTTTTCGCAATCGCGCGCAGCCGTTCGATTATATAGCCGCCGACCCGCGCGGCGTTTTCCAGCACGCCTTCCTGTTCGATCGCGTCGAGGACGCCGAGCGCCGCCGCGCACGCGACCGGATTCCCGCCGAAGGTGGTGCCGTGGCTGCCGGGCGTGAAGCTAGCCGCGATATCCACCGATGCGATCATTGCGCCGATCGGCATCCCGCCGCCCAGCGCCTTGGCCAGCGTCACGATATCGGGCTTCACATCCTCGTGTTCGTAAGCGAAGAATTTTCCGGTGCGGCCGATGCCGGTTTGAATCTCATCGAAGATGAGCAGCAGCTTGCTCCGATCGCACAGTTCGCGGAGCTGTTTGAGATAGCCGGGATGCGGGACGACGACGCCGCCTTCGCCCTGAATCGGTTCGACCATGATCGCCACGGTCTCGTCGCGCCGCGCGCGGTCCATCGCGGCAGCGTCGTCGAACGGGACCAGCCGGAAGCCGGGAACCAGCGGATGGAACCCCTGATGGTATTTCTCCTGGCCGGTCGCGCTGAGCGTCGCGAGCGTACGACCGTGAAAGGAACCTTGCGTGGTCAGAATTTCGTAGCGACCGCCGCCCATCGCGCTGCCCCATCGCCGCGCGAGCTTGATCGCCGCCTCATTCGCCTCCGCGCCCGAATTGCCGAAAAACACCCGCCCGTTGCCGAACCGATTCGCGAGCCGCTCGGCCAGCCGCGCCATCGGCTCGGTGTGAAACACGTTGGAAACGTGGGTCAGCTTCTCCGCCTGCTCCTTGATCGCGCGGACGATCCGCGGATGGCCGTGGCCGAGGCTCGTGACCGCCAATCCGCAAAAAAAATCGAGGTAGCGGTTGCCGTCAGCATCGTAGAGGTAGGCGCCATGCCCGCGCACGAACGCGATTGGCAGGCATCCGTAGATGTCCACCAAATTCCGATGCGTCAGTTCGACTATTTCGGCATTGTTCATCGTCCTTTTCCGCCTTGCGAACGCCTTCCACCGCGCGCCGCCGCGCCAAGGCCGGCGCCGCCGGCGCGCCGCAGGACGACCTCGGTGCCAACGCCGGAGTCGGTAAAGATTTCCAGCAGCACGGCGTGTTGCACGCGGCCGTCGATGATGTGCGCCTTGGCGACGCCTTTCGCAAGCGCGCCAAGGCAGCATTCGACCTTGGGGATCATTCCCTCCTGAATTACGCCGCGCGCGATCAGCCGCTTCGCCTGCGCGGCGTCGAGCGCCGTCAGCAGATTGCCGTCCTGGTCCTTCACGCCTTCGACATCGCTCAGCACGATGAGCTTTTCGGCTTTGAGCGCGACGGCAATTTTGCCTGCGGCGGCATCGGCGTTGATGTTGTAGGTCTCTCCACCGGCGCCGAATCCGACCGGCGCGATCACCGGGATGAAGTGCTTCTCTTCCAGCGTGCGGATCACTTCCGGATTCACCCGGTCGATCTCGCCGACCAGCCCGATATCGACGCTTTTGCGCCGGCCATTGTCGCCCTTTACGACCATTCGCAGCTTCCGCGCGGAAATCAGCCCGCCGTCCTTGCCGGACAATCCCACCGCGCGACCGCCCTGATGCGCGATGGTCGCGACGAGGTCCTTGTTGATTCGCTGCAGGACCATCTCTGCCGCCTCCATCGTCGCCTCGTCGGTCACCCGCATCCCGCGCACGAAGCGCGGCTTAAGGCCGAGCTTTCCGGCCAGTTCGGTGATTTGCGGGCCGCCGCCGTGAACGATGACCGGCTTGATTCCGACGATTTCGAGCAGGACCATCTCGCGCGCGAAGCTCTCGCGCAATTCCGCGGTTTGCATCGCGTGGCCGCCGTACTTGATTACGAACGTCTTCCCGCGAAAGCGCTGGATGTACGGCAGCGCTTCGAGCAGCACGGCGGCGCGATTCTGGATTGCGTTCTTCACCCGCGGACGGTTCCCTCGGAAAGAATCAATCAAAACAGGCTTGGCCGCGCCGCGCAATCGGATGTGGGCCTGGGTGGCGGCAATCTTGGGTTGCCGTCCAGCGGACTTTTCGCTGGATTTGCCGCGCGGTTCGTATAAAATCGCGGGGCGGCCTGAATCGGCCGCATCGAGACAATGAGCACCGCTCGCCAGCCTGACCATTCCATTCTCGGCGCGCACGTGTCGATCGCGGGAGGCGTCGGCGAGGCGTTCCTGCGCGGCAAGGAGATCGGATGCGAGGCGATCCAGATTTTTACCAAATCGTCGCGGCAATGGGCCTCCAAGCCGCTCAGCGAGGAAGAGATTGCGACGTTCAAGCGCAACCGGCGCGAGACCGGAATCGATTACGTCATCGCGCACGATTCCTATCTCTTAAATCTCGGCGCTCCCGACGAGGCGCTACGCAAGAAATCGGTGGCCGCCTTCATCGACGAATTGGAGCGCTGCGAAACGCTGGGCATTCCTTTCCTGATCGCGCATCCGGGGGCGCACGTCGGCTCGGGCGAAGAGCAGGGAATCAAGACCATCTCTAGATCGATCGATGAGACGCAGGCTGCCTGCAAAGGCTTCGCGTCAAAGATCGCGCTCGAAATAACGGCCGGGCAGGGCAGCACGCTCGGCTACAATTTCGCGCAGATGGGGCAGATTATCGGCGGCGTGACGGAGCACGAGCGCATCCGGCTCTGCTTCGATACCGAACACGCCTTCGCGGCAGGCTACGATCTGCGCACGGACGAAAGTTACGAGCAGGTGTTTGCGGAGCTCGACAAACACATTGGTATCAAGAAAATCGCCGCGTTCCATCTGAACGATTCGCTGAAAGAGTTTCACTCGCGCGTCGATCGCCATCAGCATATCGGCAAGGGATACATTGGCGTGGAGGCGTTCCGGCGAATCGTGAACGATCCGCGCTTTTTCGGAATCCCGATGTGCCTGGAAACCGAGCCGGGCCTGGAATACGCCGCGATCAAGGAAGACCTCGACACGCTGAAGGGGCTTCGCAAGCACAGGAAGTAGTCTCATAAATGGTTGAAGTGGAGTTTTACGGAATAGAAATAGACCTAACCCCCTGTCTCCCTTCCCCTTCAGGGAAGGCGATTTTGCTTGTAATGACAGTCGCCTTGGGGGGGAATGGATTAAAAAGTAAGGAGACCGATCGACTTGTTGAGTTTCTATGCAGACCAGATCGTGGGGCTGGTTTGGATTCTTACAAAGTTAGAAATGGCCCAAACGATAGGCGAGACGGCTATTGCGGCTGGTAAAATCGCCGGTGCTGTGGCAGGTGATCGTCCGGCCACAGAGCGTATGCGTGAGCTAATGAGAATGCCCGCAAGGAGTCGGCAGAATATAGAAGCCGCAGGGCTACAGATGTGTCTGAAATCATTTGACCGACTTGTACAGGCCGCTGACGATCCAAATCTGACAATTGGACATGCTCGTGAATATGCAGAGGACCTCACGCTGCGATTGTCGGATGAGCTAACCGACTGCTCGTTTTGGCAGGTTCCACGCGCCCATCAGTATCTGCTTGAATCCGATCTGTTTGGTCCGGAGGTTTCAAAAGCTTTTCCGTCTGCTTGCAGCGACATCGAAGAAGCCGGGACCTGTTTAGCATTCGGTCGTGGAACCGCTGGCGTATTTCATCTAATGCGTATCCTTGAACGCGGCCTCCGTTCGCTGGCGGAGACTCTGAAAGACCCCAACCTAGACCCCGCGCGGAATCCGTCATGGGATTCAATCCTCAAGAAGTGCGAAGCGGAGCAGCGTAAGCCGATTGCAGAAAGAGCGGCAGAATGGCGCTCAGACGAAAAATTTTTCTCGGACGTTCACGCAACTCTGAGGGCAGTTAAGGATGGCTGGCGAAATCCGAGTCTCCATGTCGAACGTAATTATACGACAGAACAGGCGCTCGAAATCTTTGTCACGACACGCGCTTTCATGCAGCGGTTGGCGGCCAAAATGCGGGAAGTGTCTTCGATAGTGGGAGACCAGTGATCCAAATGAACAGAAGGTTAGCAAACAACATACGACTGTTAACACCAACAAAATCCCCTCTCCTGAAGGGGGAGGGGTCTCTGAGATAAGGCTTAATGACTGCTCCCGCCAAGCGAATTTTGACCGGCGACCGGCCGACCGGGCCGCTCCATCTTGGACATTACGTTGGCTCGCTCCAAAATCGCGTCCGGCTGCAAGACGAATACGACACCTACATTCTCATCGCCGACGTTCAGGCGCTGACCGACAATTTCGAGCATCCCGAAAAACTCGAGGCGAACATTTTCGAGGTTGCGCTCGATTATCTGGCGGTGGGAATCGACCCGGAGAAGTCGAAGATCGTCGTCCAATCGATGGTGCCGGAGCTGGCCGAGTTGACAATCTACTTCATGAACCTGGTGACGATTGCGACGCTGGAGCGCAATCCCACCCTCAAAGAGGAGATCAAGCAAAAGAATTTCGCCAAGGGAATTCCGGTAGGTTTCTACACCTATCCGATCTCGCAGGCGGCCGATATCGCGATTTTCAAGGCGCATCTGGTTCCGGTCGGAGAAGATCAATTGCCGATGATCGAGCAAACGCGCGAGATCGTCCGGCGCTTCAACCGGCTTTACGACCGGGTGCTAATCGAGCCGAAGCCGATGGTCGGCCAAGTCGCGCGGCTGCCCGGCACCGACGGGGGCGCCAAGATGTCGAAGTCGCTCGGCAATTGTATCTACCTGGGCGATTCACCGGAGCAATTGCGCAAGCGCGTGATGGCGATGTTCACCGACCCGACTCGGATTCATCCGACCGACCCCGGCCACGTCGAGGGCAATCCGGTCTTCACTTACCACGACGTTTTCAATCCCAACAAATCCGAGGTCGAGGAGTTGAAGGATCGCTACCGCAAGGGGACCGTCGGCGACGTCGAAGTGAAGGAGCGGCTGTTTGCCGCCCTCGACGCCTTCCTCGCCCCGATTCGAGAGCGGCGCGAGGCGCTTGCGGCCAAGCCGGAGCGGGTGCGCGAGATAATCGTCGAGGGCACGCGAAAGGGGCGCGCGGTGGCGCAAGCGACGATGGAAGAGGTTCGCACCGCGATGAAAATTAGCTATAAGTTCAAATAGAGGACTGATATGGCGGCGCAATCGGTGCAAGAGCATCTCAAGCGGATTGATCGCGACGGCTACACGGTCGTCGAAAACGCGATCGAGGCGGGCCTGATCGACTTCATCGCGAGCGAACTCACCCGCGTCGAGCGCGAGCGCCATATCGTCCCCGCGAACAACGCCTTCGAGGGGCGGAAGACCACCCGCGTCTATAACCTGCTCGTTTATGGCAAGACGTTCGAGGCGATCCCGGTGCATCCCGCGATCCTGCCGATCGTCGAAGGCGTGCTCGACGACGGATTGCTCGTCTCGACCCTGTCGTCGATTTCGATCGGCCCGGGCGAGGCCGCGCAGGGAATTCATACCGACGACATTCTGATTCCGCTCGACAAGCCGCATCGCGCGATCATCTGCAATACGATGTGGGCGCTGACCGATTTCACCGAGGAAAACGGTGCCACGCGGCTCATTCCCGGCAGCCACAAATGGGACCACAACCCCGAATACGGAAAGCAGTACGATTCGATTCCGGCCGAGATGAAAACCGGCTCGGTGCTGGTATGGGTGGGCAGCTTGTGGCACGCGGGCGGCGCCAATCGGACCGGCCGGCCGCGGATCGGAATCGCGATGAACTACTGCGCGGGGTACATCCGCCAGCAGGAAAACCAGCAACTCGGCATCCCGCGCGAAATCGCCGCGCATTTTTCGCCGCGCCTCAAGGAACTAACCGGCTACGGCATTTATCGCGGGCTGATCGGCCATATCGACAAGCATTCGCCCGCCAACGCGATCCTGGGCGATCCCGAACCGGCGCCGCACCTGTTCGACCGCACCTAATGCGGTGATTTCGACTGACCTCCGGTCTCTGTTGCGAACAATTAAAGATGTCCGCGTCATAAACATTGGAGATGTCCGCTGGATCGGGATCATGGAGTTGTGGAACATGCGGGATCGCCTCCT
>JBOHWK010000067.1:0-6736 GCA_050736715.1 Binataceae bacterium (SeqCode)
GCCAAGGTCGCCCTCACCGCCGCCATGCGCAAGCTGCTTCTTACCCTTAATGCCATCCTTAAACATCGTACTCAGTGGAGCCCCCTATGCCCCGCAAACCCTTGACTCCCAACACAGTCGCTTCCCCTTCTGGGAAGGGGGAACGCATAGCCGAGGAACGCGTTGCGTTCCCCCTCTCCAAAAGGGAGAGGGGGACAGGGGGAGAGGTCGCTCCGGTCTCTACGCTCAACTCCCCTTCGACCGTCCCTTTCTTCGATGCGGTGAACGTCACGCCCACTGTGCAATTCGCGCGCGGCGCGAGATTCGTCCCGCTGCATTTGTCGTTGATTGCGTTGAAGCCGTTCGACAGCGCGAAGCCGCCGATATGAATCGCCGCGCCGCCGTTTTTGATGGTGACGGTCTGCGGCGCAGAAGTCGTGCCGAGCGCGACGCCGGTGAAGGTGAGGCCGTTTGGAGAAACGTTCAGGTTCGCCGCGGCGAACACCGCCCCGGCGGACGCAATGAGTCCAACTATCGCCGCGGCTGCCGCCGCAATCGCTGTGTTTCGCATACTATTCCCTCTCGCACGGCAAAATGCAGAACCCCATTACGTCTGTAATCGCGGCAATCATCCTACGCGCGAATCGGCGAAACAAGTGCGGCGCGCAGGCGCGGCGAATGCTACGATGCGCCTCGCATGACCGGCTCCGCAGCCCATTCCGAACCTTCCCCGCCGGGATTCAAGCGGGGACTTTCGCTCTTCGACTCCTCCACGATTGTGGCCGGTTCGATGATTGGTTCGGGAATCTTCATCGTCTCCGCCGACATCGTGCGCCAGGTCCACTCCCCCTTCATGCTCCTGCTGGTCTGGCTGGTGAGCGGCGCGATGACGATTGCGGGCGCATTGGCGTACGGCGAATTGGCCGGGATGATGCCCGAGGCGGGCGGACAGTACGTTTATCTGCGCGAGGCGTACGGGGGCGTGTGGGCGTTCATGTTCGGCTGGACGCTGTTGCTGGTGATTCAGACCGGGACGATCGCGGCGGTCGCCGTCGCGTTCGCGCGGTTCGCGGGGGTGATTTGGCCCGTATTCGGGTCGGAGTTGTGGTTCGGGGCGAACGGAATGGGCCTGTCCGGCGAACGGGTGGGCGCGATCGCGGTGATCGCGGTCCTTACTTGGGCGAATCTGCGCGGCCTCGAGGTCGGCAAATATCTGCAGAACATCTTCACCACCGCCAAGATCCTCTCGCTATTGCTGATCGTGGCGGTGGGCCTGATATTCGCGCCCAATCTTGCCGCGATTCATGCAAATTTCGGCGGCGCGCGCGCCTTCTTCGGCGGCGGAACGGGGTCGATTGAATTCGCGGGCGTGTTCGGCGGGGCGATGGTCGGCGCGCTCTTTTCCGCCGACGCCTGGGCGAACATCACCTTTGTCGCCGCCGAGGTCCGCAATCCCAAGCGCGATGTGGCGCGGGCGCTCGCCCTCGGCGCCGGCGGCGTAATCCTCCTCTATGTGCTCACCAACATTGCCTACCTGTGCGAATTGCCGGCCGCCGGAACCGCGGGCGCGCCGCAAGTATTCGCGCGTGGAATCGCGCACGCAACGAGCGACCGCGTGGCGTCGGCCGCGATGGAGATCGTGTGGCATCGGGCCGGCGGCGTAATCGCCGCGATTCTGGTGATGGTCTCGACCTTCGGCTGCGCCAACGGAATGATCCTGGCGGGCGCCAGAGTGCTCTACGCGATGGCGCGCGATCGAGTGTTCTTCGCCTCCGCCGGCCGCCTGAACGGCGCCAACGTGCCGGGCGCCGCGCTCGCGATCCAGGGCGCGTGGGCCGCATTGCTCACGCTTTCCGGCACCTACCTGCAACTGCTCGATTACGTGATCTTCGCGCAGTTGCTGTTTTATGTGCTGACAGTGGCCGCCGTGTTCGTGATGCGCCGGACGCGGCCCGCCGCCCCGCGTCCGTATCGCGCGTGGGGCTATCCGATCGTCCCGGCGCTGTATATCGCGGCGGCATCCGCGCTCATGATCGATTTGCTGATTCTAAGGCCGCGCTTCACGTGGCCGGGGTTGATAATCGCGCTCTCCGGCGCGCCGGTTTACTTTTGGACCAGGCGCCGCGCGGCGCGATAATCGGGGCGGGGGCGGTTAGTGCCGCGCCGCCGCGCCGCTGCTGCCAAACGGGACGTTCGCGTCGCTGGAGTCGAGCGGGGTTCCCGCCGCGGAGCAATCGCTCGCGCCCAATTTGCCCGCCTGAAATTCTTGGGCGAGAGTGGTCAGGATGAACGCGCTGCGGCCGGGTGACTGGTTGCCCGCCAGCTTGAACAGTTCGCCGGCGTTCGTTGCGTCTTCAGCCGCATCGGAGGCGCTCTTGGGCATCCCGTAAATGTTGAATACCTTGCACAGCGACCGGACGCCGTCCTTGCGATCCTCGGGCGTGAGCAGCGCCTGCTTGGGCTGCTCGGTTTGTTGAATCGTGGGCTTTACCACGACGCCGCCCGGATGGAGATAGGCGGTCACGCCGCGAATCACAAAAAAGATCACCACGATCCCCAGCGCGACCAGGCCGATCCGGCCCATTCTCTGCGCGCCGGAGAGCTGGCTCCACGGCAGGAACTCGATCTGCGTCTTTGCCGCTCCCGCGGCCTGCGGCGCGCCCGCCCGGCCTGTGGGCCTGGCCTCGGCCTTCTGCAATTTGATCGGAGGCGGTGACGACGGCAACCGGACCTCATGCATCCGCGGCGGCGGTGGCGGATGCGGCGGCGGATGCGATTCCGCGGAGGACGGCGGTTCGCTCGGCAGGATGCGTGGAATTACGCGATCGGCGGGGTTTTTGATCGGCGGAACGGGCGCCATCGCCGGCATCGCGGAGCCGCCGGTGGGTTTCATGCCAAATGCCGTCGGAACCGGACGCAGCGGCGTGACATGCGCGGGTCCGGGCGAAAGCTTCGGCGGCGCTGGATTTGCAGCCGGTGGTGGAGTTGGCGGAGGAGGCGCAGCGGCCGCCACCGGCGGCCTTGCGGGAGGAGTTGGATCCGCCGGCGGCTTGGCGGGAGGCGCCGGACTGCGAAATGGTGTCGTTTGGGCGGGCCCCCCTTGGGGCTTTTCCGGCGACGCAGGCGTGCCAAACGGAGTGGTTTGCGCGGGATTGCCGGGCTGCTGCCGCGCTTGTGCGGAAAGCGGCGCGCCGCAATAGCCGCAAAACGCGGTGCGTTCGAGATTAGATCTGCCGCATTGTCTGCACGCCGGCATCGTTCACCTAGGTTTGGCCTGCCTCTGGCCTCTCGAAGGAGTCCCATCGCTCCCGAATCACGGCTGGCCCCTTCAAGTTCGTCAATTTATGTCCCCCGCCCCAGGCAGGGAACTGTCATTATTACTACAACCAGTATGAAAGATACAACCGGGGCGCCGGGAGTCAATCGGGCCGGCTGCCGCAGCCACCGCGCCCCTTAGCCGCCCCCGATGAAGCAAATCAAGCTTGCGCACTACAGTTAAGATTCTCCGCCATCCTTTCGCGGCGCGCAAGGCGCGGCGCCATGCCGGTGCACGGACCGGTGCGGGTTCCATTGCCAGCGGGCCGCGGCTGCGAGAGAATCATCCTCGCGGAGATTGCTTATGCCTGCAAAAATCGACATCCCGGTTCTGATCGCCGGCGCGGGGCCGGCCGGATTAATGCTTGCCGGCGAACTCGCGCGGCACGGCACGAAATGCCGGATTATCGACAAGGCACCGGCACCGACCATGCAATCGCGGGCGCTCGCGATCCATGCCCGCACGCTCGAAGTCTTCGACGCGCTTGGAATCGCGGACGAAGTAATCGCCGCCGGCCACAAAGTCTTCGGCGTGACCGCTTATTCCGGCGGACGCAGGCTCGCGCACATCTCCTTCGACGGCCTCGAAAGCCGCTTTCCGTACATCGTGATGCTTCCGCAGAGCGAGACCGAACGCATCCTTGGCCGGCATCTTGCTGCCAGCGGCATCGAGGTCGAGCGCAACCTCGAACTTACCGGCCTTGCGCAGGACAATGACGGCGTGTCGGCAGTCATTCGGCCAACCGCCGGCGGCGAGCCGCTAAGTTGCCGGGCGAATTGGGTCGTGGGATGCGACGGCGCGCACAGCGCCGTGCGGAATTCGCTCGGGATGAAATTCGAGGGGGCACAGTACGACGAGCCGTTCTGGCTGGCCGATACGATGGTCGATTTCGATCAGCACGACGATGAGATCTACGTTTACGCCGCTGCGGAAAGTATCGTCGTGCTGTTTCCGATCGCTCACGGCCGGTGGCGGGTCGTGGTTGGAGGTGACGAGTGCAAGGATGCCCTCGCCCCCACGGTTGAACAGATTCAGGCCGCGATGGAAAATGCCGGCGTCCGTGGCGCGCGCGCCCACGATCCCATCTGGCTCGCCCAATTCCGCATCAGTCGGCGCCGGGTTGAAAATTTTTCCCTCGGCCGCGTCTTTCTTGCGGGCGACTCGGCCCACATCCACAGTCCCGCCGGCGGACAGGGGATGAACACCGGCCTGCAGGACGCATTTAACCTCGGCTGGAAGCTCGCGCTGGCCGATTCCGGAGCGGCGCGTCCGGAGTTATTGGCGACTTACAATGACGAACGCTTCCCGGTCTCCGGCGACGTGCTGCGCGAAACCGACCTGATGACGCGCGCGATCACGATGCGCGAGCCGGTGGGCCGCGCGATCCGCGATCGGCTGGCGCCGGTGCTGTCCGCGACCGACTTTGTGCGGCGGCGCGCGAGCCGGACGATTTCGGAAATCGCGGTCAATTACCGGCAAAGCCCGATCGTCGGGGAGCATCGGGCGGGCCTGGCCGAAAGCCTCCGGCGCGCCGGCGGCCCGGGCGTGGGTGCATGGTATGAGTTCGGAAACGGTCCCGCGGCGGGAGATCGCGCGCTTGACGTTGAAGGCATCGAGGTTCCCGGCAGTGCGGCGCATCGCCTGTACGAGGCGCTGCGCAATCCCCACTTTAATTTGTTGCTGTTCGCGGGCGTCGAATCGGCGGGCGACTACCGCTCGTATTGTCGCGGGGCGAGGACTTTCAGGCGCCCGGCGTGGGCGTCATCCGCGATTCCGGCGATGCGATGCATCGCGCGTACGGCGCGGGCGCGCGCTGCCTATACCTGATTCGGCCCGACTATTACGTTGGCTTCCGCGCGCTGCCGCCGGACGCATCGAGCCTGCTGGAGAATTTGGGACTGATCTTCAAATGAAACTCACGACGCGATTGCTCGGCAAATCCTACCGGTTCCGCTCCGTGAAAGAGGTTCTCGCGCGCGCCAACGAGGCGCGCTCCGGCGACGAATTGGCGGGAATCGCCGCACGCTCGGAACAGGAGCGAATCGCGGCCAAGGCGGTGCTGGCCGATCTGACGATCGGCAACCTGCGCGAAAATCCGGCCGTGCCCTACGATCGCGACGAAGTGACGCGCGTAATCGACGATGCGCTCGATCGGACAGCGTATGCGGCGCATCGCAACCGGACCGTCGGCGAATTTCGCGAATGGCTGCTCGACGATGCCGTCACGGGCGACGTGATTCTTGCCGCCGGCCGCGGAATCACGGCGGAAGCGGCGGCGGCCGTCGCCAAGCTCTGCTCGAATCTCGACTTGATTACGATCGGATCGAAAATCCGCGTCGTGACCAAGGCGCGCACGACGATCGGCCTTCGCGGACGGCTCTCAACGCGCCTTCAACCCAATCATCCGCGCGACGATTCGGCGGGAATCGCGGCCACGATTTACGAGGGCTTGTCCTATGCCACGGGAGACGCGCTGATCGGAATCAATCCCTGCATCGACGAGCCGGAAACCGTCCGCCGCCTGCTCGAAGTGACCGCAGACATAATCGAGCGCACCGGCGTTCCAACACAGAATTGCGTTCTCGGCCATATCAGCACTCAAATGCGCGCGCTCCGGATGGGCGCGCCGATGGACATCATGTTCCAAAGCCTCGCGGGCACCGAGAAGGGCAACGCGGGCTTTGGAATTACGGTTCGAATGCTCGACGAGGGCTACGCGGCGATGCGCGAGACGGGGCGGCTCGCCTCGCCGAACCTGATGTACTTCGAGACGGGCCAAGGCTCCGAGCTTTCGGCCGGCGCGCACGAGGGCGCGGATCAGGTGACCCTGGAGGCGCGATGCTACGGGCTTGCGCGCCGGTATTCGCCGTTTCTGGTCAACACCGTCGTCGGATTCATCGGGCCGGAGTATCTCTACGACGCAAAGCAAATCACCCGCGCCGGCCTTGAGGATCACATGATGGGAAAATTGCTGGGCGTGCCGCACGGCGCCGACGCCTGCTACACGAATCACGCGCGCGCCGACCAGAACGATTGCGAAAATCTGGCCGTCCTGATGGCCGCGGCGGGATGCAATTACTTCATGGCGGTGCCGATGGGCGACGACGTGATGCTCTCCTACCAATCCACGAGCTTCCACGACGCGGCGGCGCTGCGGCAGGTCTTGGGCCTGCGCCTCGCGCCGGAGTTCGAGCAATGGTGCGAGCGCTGCGGAATTATCCGCGACGGCAAGCTCACCGCGCGCGCCGGCGACGCAAAGTTTCTGATGGCCGCGTAGTGTGGTGAGTCCGAAATGCAGGGCATAAGAATCGTCAACCTAACCCCCTGACCCCCTTGTATGTTGCCGAAGATGGGGGTTGGGCAGCAGAATTGGGAGCGGGGCGGCAGATCGGAGGCCCCTGGATCGCCAAAGCGGCAGATCGCGGGGAAGCAGGATCGCCG
>JBOHWK010000068.1:0-11474 GCA_050736715.1 Binataceae bacterium (SeqCode)
CGTTGGTGTAGAGCACCGGGAAATCGAGTTGCTCTTCGTCCGCGCCGAGATCGATGAACAGGTCGTAAACCTCGTCAAGGACCTCCGGCGCGCGCGCGTCGGAACGATCGATCTTGTTGACGCAGACAATCGCGGAGAGTTTCGACTCCAGCGCCTTCTTGAGCACGAAGCGCGTCTGCGGCAAAGGCCCCTCGCACGCATCGACCAGCAGCAGGATTCCATCGACCATCGACAGCGTGCGCTCGACCTCGCCGCCGAAGTCGGAATGGCCGGGAGTATCGACGATGTTGATCCGCGCGCCGCGCCATTGAATCGAAGTGTTCTTGGCCATGATGGTGATGCCGCGTTCGCGTTCGAGCGCGTTGGAATCCATCACGCGGTCAATCACGGCCTCATTGGCGCGGAACACGCCCGCCTGCTTGAGCATCGCGTCCACCAGCGTGGTCTTGCCGTGATCGACGTGGGCGACGATCGCGAGGTTGCGGATATCGGTGCGTCTCATGATTTGCGCGGATAGTAGAGCGCGGCCAAGCCCGTTCGGTCCGGCCGCGCGTAACCCATCCTATCGGAGAAAGGATGCGGAGTAAACGTGCGGGGGCGGGGGGCATGCTGGGTCAGTTTGAAATCCGGGGCGGTTTCCGGCTGAAAGATGCCCCCGCCTGTGGCATACTGGCCGCATGGCTCAACAGCGGCTCAAACGGCCCCGCTGGCCTGCTCCGGCGGAAAATTCCACAATATCGGCCCCTGCTACATTAACGAACCACATATTACCGGCCGGGTCGAAGCGCGGGCCGCCGGGCGAATCGAATGTCGTATTGAATCCGAAAATTGTCACGGTCGGCGTTTCAGCGGAATTACAGGCGCCGGAAAACTCTTCCGCACTATTGGATCCGAGTCCAGTCACCCAGACATTGCTGCCGTGTAGTTCTATTGACTCCGGGAAAAGAAGATTCGATCCGGCATCCGTACAGTGCTGGAGCGGCGCGACGTTATACGTGCCGATCAATCCCGCAATCGGCGCGAACACGTCCCAAGCCGACGTTGCCGTGGTCCCGTTTCCCGCATCGGCCTGATAGATATAACCGGCGCTGTCCACGCGCAGATCGGACGGATGAATGAGTGTCGTGTTGTCGCCCGCGATAACGGCCACAGAAGCCACGTCGCCGTCCGCGTCCGGCGCATACATTCGGATCGAAGGCGGACTGGTGTCAACGTCGGATACGTATATCCGGCTGGCGGAATCGAACGCAACTTCACTCGCATTCAATATCCCGGTAGCTGTGCCGCTAAGCGTAACCACCGGCGCGGCGTTTCCTTTCGAACCGGCCGCAAAGCAAAGCACCCTGCCGCTCCCTTGCGCCACGCACACTTCGACGCTGAGGCCGCCGCTCTGCGCGAACGCGAATGGCGATTCCATCAGGATCGCCAGCGTCGCGATTATGCCAATCACGTACCGCATCAGGCCGTGGCTGTCGCGGTCGGCGCCTCGGTTTGCGTCGCGGCTGGCGTCACCGTCTCAGTCGCGGTGGCGGTCGCTGTTGGCGATGCGAGCGCCAATGCCGCAATCGTCAGTGAAGCTGTCAGCGCTCCCAGAAGAATCTTGCTGGATATTGTGAGCCATGTTTCCCCTCTGCCGTGCCGCAGCCCTGACCCTCTACGAGCTGCGAACGGCTATGCCGCCGCAATTTGCCGCTATGCGAACCAACGCGGCTATAACGCGTCCTCGCGGGCAGTCAATTGCAGAGTCAGCCGAATGTCACGCCGAAAATCTTGCCTTCGGCCTGTTTAATAAGCAAGCTCTCCCTCCTCGAGGCCGGCGTTTCGACCGATGCGCTGATCCAGCATCGCCCGCTACAATGTCCCAGATAGTCCGGTTTAAGTCGAGCTAAGCTAATTTGCCTAAATTAAATGTTATTCTCAGCGGACGAATGTCCCGCCCGCACGGCTACGGCACGCTGCCCGGAGGGCCGGATGAGTAGCCGCCGGAATCGCCGGACGACTGATCGGAATTATCGTCCGCATCGCCTTGGCCGGCCTGATCGGATGACGTATCGGGCAAGACCACCGGCTCGGGAAAGTCCGCCGTCACGTCGCAGCAGAGAAGATAGCTGCTGCCCGCGCGCGGTTGCGCGTTGTAGGCTTCGAGCGAGCCGTCGCCCAAGACCTTGACGGCTTGATAGCTGGCCGAGCCGGACTTTCGCTGGACCTCAAAGACGTAGTAGCTGCCGCGATCGAGCGGCTCGGGGGCGCCGTCCTCCGGGAGGATCTGAGAGAAGTCGGACGGGACTTTGCCGTATTGCACGTTTTTGACGGCGAATCTGCGCGCTCCTATCCCGGTCAGCGATCCGAACGCGCCTTCGTCGGCCTTGAACTGCCAGATCGGCACTCCACCGTCGAAGCGGACGATCGTCTCGGTTTTTCCATTGCCGCGCGGCCGCGTTTCGAGCGTTTCCGCGCCGAAGTATTTCGTCACCGTCGTTTTTGCCAGCGAATCTCCCGGCCGCTTGTAAGTGATTGCGACGTTCGCGGCTGTGGGCGGCAGCGGTTCGCTCTCATCGACGGTGGCAAAATCGTCGCCGCTGTCGTCGCCGCCGGACAGGCTTGCGCATCCGGCGATCGTGAACATCGCGGCAATCGCGAGCGCCACCGCCGCAAGCAGCCATCGCGGCTTTGGTTCCCGCGGCTTTGGCGCCAACGATGCGGGTGAATTCGCTTTGTGGATTCCCATGGCGATCGGCTAATCTCGGCAGCCCATGGCGGAAAATGTTCCGGGCGAGAAGCTTGGGCGCCGGCCCCTGCTAATCTACGCGCAAGCGCAGGCCGGTCTCAACCTGTGCTCGACGCTGCTCGCGCTCCATCTGCTCTAAGCCATGCCGACACGGCCGGCAAACCGGCGAAATTGAATTACCCATTTGCCATCACAGTTTCCGTCGTTGCCATTCCGCAGCATCGCGGCTCACGTGCAGAACGGCGGCAATCACAACAATTTCCGATTCCACGGCAAAATAGACCGCCTAGGGAAAGCGCCTTAGAAGCGCGCGGCGAACGCCGCGGCGCAAGTTTCGGTATTTAAGCGGCCCGCCGGCGATTCGGTTATACGCGGCGCGAAGTTCGCGCAAAAACTCCCTTCCGAGTGCGGCCTGTTCGTTCTCGTACCACTCGAATGCCGCTTCCACGTCCAAGTTCGCGGCGGGCACCGAGACCAGCCGATATTCGATCACTGCCGCGTCTTGGCACTCTTGGCCAGCCGGCCGATGACATCGTTAGCCGGGCGGGAGCCGGCCGGAACGCGCCGGTGTTGAATTAGGCGTTCCTCCGCAAGCTGTAAGTGGCTCTCCAGAGGCGGCAACTCGCCCGGACTTTCGGCAATTCGGTCCCACAACTCTTGCAGATATTTAATCCGCTCAACCTTGGAAAGTTCCGCAAATCCAGGCGGTTCGGGAAGCGGCGCATTCTGCATCGCTAAGCCTGTGTTACAACCCTATCGCACCTCTCGTCTGGCTGCCAAGAGGCCCGGGACAAGAGATGACAGTGTGCGGCCATCGCGACAGTGCCGGCTCCGGACGGGGCGGAACTGCCTAAAACGGCGTACGGATTAGGCGGGTTCGCTTTGTGGATTCCCATGGCGATCGGCTAATCTCGGCAGCCCATGGCGGAAAATGTTCCGGGCGAGAAGCTTGGGCGCCGACCCCTGCTAATCTACGCGCAAGCGCAGGCCGGTCTCAACCTGTGCTCGACGCTGCTCGCGCTGCATTTGCTCTATTTCTACTCCGACCTGATGGGCTTGTCGCCGACGCTGGCGGGGGTTGCGATTTTCGCAGCCTTGACGCTCGACGCGCTGACCGATCCGATCATGGGCAACATTTCCGACCGCACGCGGTTCAAATCCGGCCGGCGGCGACCCTTCTTTTTTTCCGCAATCCCGATGGCGGCGTGTTACTACCTGCTGCTCGCGCCGCCGCTGCTTCACGAAGGGCTGGTTGTTTGGCTGTTCTGCTTCGACTTCCTGATGCTCACGACGCGCAAGATTTACGAGACGGCCTACGGCGCGCTGATGCCGGAGCTGACGCTCGACTACGACGATCGCACGCGGATCGCCACGATGCGCCAGTTGTGCGCGACCGTGGGCGACGTGAGCGGCGCGCTCTTGCCGTTCGGAGCGGCGTACCTGTTCGCCCGCGGAACCGATTTCAAGGTGACCGGCGCGGTCTGCGCAGTCGCAATCGCGGCGGGCGCGATGGTTGCGTACGCGGGCCTGCGCGAGCGGCCGGAGTTCAGCGCGCGCGAACGCTACCGGCTGGGGTCGGCGATGAAAGCCGCCCTGGCCAACCGCCCCTTCATGATTCTGCTCGTCACCACCGCGCTCGCGGTGATGGCGATAAACATCCCGACCGTCCTGCTGCGCTTCCTCGCCAAGTACTGGCTGCATGACGAAGGCGCGGCCGCCGGGCTGCTCGCGGCGTACTTCGCGGGCGCGGTGGTTTCCTATCCGTTCTGGCTGCGGATCGGGGTCAAAATCGAAAAAAGACAGGCGTTCGTCGCGGCTCTCCTGTGCAACGCTGCGGCGCTCGCGTCGTTCATGGCGGTCACCCCGCGCGATACCTGGGCGCTGATGCTCCTGATGGGGTTCAGCGGCTTTTCCGCGATCGGGATGTGGATCGCGCAAAGTTCGGCTTCCGCCGACGTGATCGAATGGGACCAGGAGCGCACCGGCCAGCGGCAGGAGGGCGCATATGCCGGGCTGATCTCGATGGCGTTCAAGATGGCGGCGGGACTTTCGCTGCTTGCGATCGGTCCGCTGATGAAATGGATCGGCTACCAGCCCGGGATGGCGGCGCTGCCCGCGGCGGCGGAGAGCGATTTGCGGCTGTTGTTCGCGGCCGTGCCGTCCGGAATCTACGTGCTTGCCGCGCTGGTTTTCTGGCGCTATCCGATCACCCGCGCGATGCATCGCGCGATGCGCGAGCGCCTGGCCGAGCGCAAACCCGGCGCGTGATACCAGTGGGAGTTCGTTTCGCAATAGGACAAATGGGACCGAGGGGACGAATGCCGGCGGTGCGCCGATTGGGTCACTTAATCGGCGGGAGGAAGTCCGGCATATCCGTGGACGGCTTCATCTTCCATTGCGGCTTGCGCTTCTTCAAAAAGGCGGTCACACCTTCATAAGCGTCGGGTTGGCCGCCGCACCAGATGAAGGCGCGCGTGTCGATCGCCTCGACGGCCTCGACCGAGTCCTCGGAGAGGAAGCTGTAGATGAGCCGCTTGGTCATCGCGACCGATACCGGCGCCGTGTTATCGGCGATGTCGCGCGCCATCTCGCCGACCTTGGCCTTGAACTCGGCGTCGGGCCAGACGTGGGTGACGATGCCGAAGTCGAGCGCCTCGCGCGCGGAGAGAATCCGCCCCGTCATCAAGAGTTCGTTGGCGCGCGCCACCCCGACCATCCGCGGCACCGTCCACAGGCTCAATGCTTCCGGAGTGATTCCGCGGCGGACGAAGACGAAGCCGATCTTGGCGCTCTCGGCGGCCACCCGAATGTCCCATTGCATCGGCAGCGTGATCCCGACGCCGACGGCGTGGCCGTTTAGCGCGCCGATAATCGGCTTGCGCACTTGCCACGGGCGAATCGCGTTAGCGGCGAGGACCTGTGCGCCCTCTTTCGCGCGTTTTTCATAATCGAAGGTGTCGCCGCCGGTGCCGAGGTCGGCGCCCGCGCAAAATGCGCGTCCCGCACCGGTCACGACAATCACGCGCACGCTGTCGTCGCGGTCGAATTCGTAGAACGCCTGATGCAGTTCCGCGCCCATCTGGCCCGTGTAAGCGTTCATGCGCTCCGGGCGATTGAGCGTAATCGTCGCGATCCCGTCGTTGGCTTCAGTAAGAATGTGGCTCGCCATAAAATCGGCCTCCTATGCGAATCGAAACGAACCCCCGTCGATCCGGGTTATAGTCCGCCGCGGCGGAGAAGAAAACCGCCGGAAATCGCCGCTCCCCGGCGCCTACTTGTGAAAATCGATCGGCTGCGCGCAGGCGTCACCGCCGGCGTTGTAGCCATAGACCATCTCCGCGCCCAAATCCGCGCCGCTCGTGATTACGCACAGCATGATGGCCAGCCCCGCGATGAAGAACCAGCGCCCCTTCGCCGGCATCGGCCGCGCGGCGATCGCCCACGCCGCGAGCACTGCGGCCATCACCGAGGCGGTAATCATCAGGTCTTCGTGATGTTCCAGCACATGCGCGCGCACCGACTCCGAAATCATCACGCCGGACTCCGCGTACAATCCCGTGGCGACAGCGGCGCC
Organism: Binataceae bacterium (SeqCode); assembly: GCA_050736715.1. Classification (GTDB taxonomy): domain Bacteria; phylum Desulfobacterota; class Binatia; order Binatales; family Binataceae; genus Binatus. Next base: position 6,303 of record JBOHWK010000068.1, read on the forward strand.
CGCGCCCAGCGTTCCCAGCACCAGCATCCAGAACGCCGTCCATTCCAGCGAGTCGCGCGGACGAACCACCGCAACATAATAGAAGAGCGCCGCCCCATACAGGAACGCGATCGGGAAATGGACGACGAGCGGATGGATATTCTGCGCGTGCGCAAGCCCCGGCAGAATGCGGCCCGGCAGGCTGCCGAAAAATCCCATGAAACAAACCTCCCTGCGCTTCGGCAGCCTGCTATAAAAGCCGGCTTCCTTGCATAGTCCTCCCCATTTCGGGGGAGATTACAGAGGCGCGCGACGCTACTTAATCGACTCCACGGTCAGGAAGCTGATGCCGCCCTTGGTGTATTCCTTCCCGGTGACGGTGACCTTCTCTTCCATCTTGTCCATCACCGTTTTGGGGAGCGGTTCTTCGTTCTTGGGCGGCAGCAGGATGTAGGCCTTGCCGCTCTTCTGCACCAGCATCACCGGGATTCCGGCCTTGGCGCATTTAATCGCGCATTCCTTGTGGCTCGACCCATGCGCGCCCATGATGGAGTAGCAATAACCGTCTTCGAGCGTACCGGTGACGGGATTCTCCGCAGCCATCGCCGATGCGGCCAAGCCGATTGCGGCGGCAAACATGATTCCCGCGGCAACGATCTTTTTCATGACAACCTCCGACTTAGCTGGTTAAGCCGATTGCGCACCGCTCTCGCCTGTGTCGCATCGAACAAACCCGGCTGGTTAGCGATCATAAGTAATCCTAGTGGCAATCGCGGGCCCGCACAAGAGTGGCGCAGGACCGGTGGCGCAGAAACGGATCAGCGGCGGGCGGCGCGCGCCGCCGCTGTGGAACTGGAGGCGCCGCCGGTCAGCATCTCGCGCCAACTCCTGCGCCGGCGCGCGCCGCCGTGCGGGCGGGCGCCAAGGCGTTCTAGGTGGGTTTCAAGAACTTCCTTCAATTCCTCGTTGAGCCGCTCGATCTCGATTTCTTCCGGCATTTTGGAGCGCGGCTGTCCCTCCGTGAATCCCGCGCGCCGCCGGCCGTAGATCTGTTGCAGCCGAAGCTCCGCCTTCGCCAGCATCGCCTTGTACTTGTAATCCAAATGGCCGAGCGATTCGGTCATCGCGGCCAATGCGACGAACTTGCGCCGCATCCGCCACCATTCGAACAGCGTCACCCCCATCACGCCGAACATCAACAGCGCCGCCACGCCCGCGCTGGCCGCCGTCGCGCGCCACCACAGCACAAGCCCGGACGCGGACCGCAATTCCTTGTTGTCCGCCTTCAAATCCCGCGCCTGGCTTTGCAGCGTTTCGGCCCGCTCGGCGGCGGAATCGGCCTTTTGGTTCGCGGCGCTCAATTGCGAGTCCGCCACGCTCAATTGCGATTCGAGCGAACTGACCTGTGCGGCGAACGGATTGGGCACGCGAAGCACTTGCCCCGCCATCAACTCGTCGTCCGCGCCGATTCGGTTTACGCGCCGAATTGCGCCGGCTTCGACGCCGAACATTTGCGCGATCGCGCCGATCGAATCGCCCGGCCGGACCGTGTAGGGAATCATTTCCGCCGGATGCGGCGGCGCGACGGCATCCGGCGCGGAGCGATGCTCGGCGGCTTCCCGCACGGGCACCGCCACGACCGCGCTCGATGCGGCCGCATTGGACGATTCATCCGAAGCGGAAGCGGATTGTGCCACGGGCGGCGATGCCGGGATCGTGGTCTCGCTCAAACCGGATTGGGCGCCTGCCGCCGCAGGAACGGTGGCGATTGCGGCCACAATCGCGATCGCGTAGAGAATCGAATTTATTCGCCGCAACATTAGAAGCGCACCTTAGAAGCGCACCTTGTCTCCATTAGTATCCATCAGAAGCAATCTCAGGTCTAGGGCGGGCCGGGATGCCACCCTTACCCGCTCAAGATTGGCACTATGAGCGGTTTGAGCGGCGCGGGGAACCAATGCGCACGGCGAAGGCCGGCGCCGCAGCGGATTTGACGCAACCTTAGTGGCTTGCCGGGGCCATTGCGGATATAACGCAAGTCAGTGGCTGATTCCGTAAACGCGATGGCTGAGAAGCTGGCCGGGCATTTGAATTCGGCGCTCGAACGGGCCAACAAATTTGGCCGTTCGCGCGGCGCCCGCCGGATCGGGATCGGTCTCGCCATCGCCATAATCATTTACGGAATCGGCGGGTATTTTGGCGTACCCTATGCCGTTCACCATGTCGTGACCGCCAAGGCCGCCGCAGCGCTGGATCGTCCGGTGGCCGTTGGCGAGGTCTCGTTTAATCCCTACACGCTTCGGCTCGACATAAATAATCTTGAAGTCGGCGCAAGGGACGGGTCAAAAACGCCCTTGATCGAGCTGGACCATCTGCGGGTAAAAGTTTCCTGGACGTCGATATTCCGGTTCGCTCCGATCGTCAAGGAACTTGAAATCGACCAGCCGGCAATCCATATCGTCCGAATCGCGAAAACCAGTTTCAATTTCTCCGACTTGCTCGAATCTCCCGCCAAGCCGCAACCGAAGGCGGCGTCCGCCGCCCCGGCCAAGCCGCTTCGGTTCGCCGTTTCCAACATCCAAATCAGCGGCGGCACAATAATCTTCGACGATAAGGTGCTGAACCAGCGGCATTCGATCGAGCAGCTCCAACTGGGGATTCCATTCATTGCCAATCTTCCCGCCGATACCGATATTTTCGTACAGCCATTCTTGCGGATGCTGGTTGACGGCACTCCGTTCAGCGTGACGGGAAAGACCAAGCCGTTTGGCTCGACGCTGGAATCGGTGCTTGACCTGAAAATCGACAAGCTCGATATCCCGCGCTACCTGGAATACGCGCCGAAGTTGCCGCCGGTCAAAATTCCAAGCGGGACGTTCTCCGCCGTGTTGAAGCTGCATTTCGTCACCGAAGCGAGCGCGCCGCAATTCAGCATCACCGGCATCGCAGCGATCCAAGACCTCGACGTTCGCGATTCCTCCGGCGCTCCGCTGCTCGCGTTTAAGGCGGCGGTGGCGACGCTCAAGAACGTGCAGCCGCTCGCCGGCATCTTTGAGATCGGTCCTTCCGGAATCGAGGGGCTGGCCGCGCACCTGGCCGTGAACGCCGACGGAACCACTAATCTCGGCCGCCTGTTCGAACCGGGCGGCGCGGCGCCGGTTTCGGCATCCGATCCGCCCGCGGCTGCTGCCAACGCTCCGCAGGCCGTCGCCGGCAAGCCAGCCGGTTCCAGCCCCGAATTTTCGGTGGCGTCTTTCGAACTCGACGGCGGTTCCGTCGATTTGACCGACAACGCCCTGCCAACGCCCGGCCATATCGCGGTGGAGGCGATGCACGCGAAGCTGGCCAACCTGAGCAATCGCGCATCGGCGCCGCCCGCCACGATCGATTTTGGCGCGAACCTCCACGACGGCGGCACGCTGGGACTTAAGGGAACCCTCGATATCGTCAAGTCCGAGACCGCGCTGAATCTGGCGATCGATCAAGTCGCGCTTACGCCGCTTACTCCGTTCGTGAAATCCGCGCTCGACGCCGATATCGCATCCGGTAAGTTCAGTTCGCACGCCGCGCTCCACGTAAACTTCGGCCCCGGCAAATTCAACGTGCATGCCCAGCCGGCCGATTTCTCGGTGGACGGCTTCAATCTGCGCGACGGCTGGGACAAGGAATCGCCAGTTCAGTGGACCCACGTGGGCGCAACGATCTCCAGCTTCGACCTTGCCTCGCGCGAGGCGGTGGTCGGCGATTTCCACGGCGACGCGATTCACATTCTGGCCACGCGCGGCGGACGCAAGGCGGAGTTCAACCTGATGCGCTTGATTCGGCGGCCGGCGGAATCGAAACCCGCGGCCGACGGCCACCGCGAACGCCATCGCGGCGAAAGAAAACTTGCTAGGCGCGCGCCCGCACATCCGGCCGCGCAAAATTCACCGGCGCAGCGGCCCTGGCAGTTCCGAGTCGAGAAGGCCGCGATTGAAAAAGCCGAAATTCACGTCGAAGACACGACCACTCGCAAGCCGGTGCGAATCGCGATTGTACCGCTGAATTTTCATCTCACGGAATTCACCAGCGACTTCAAGAAGCCGTTCACGGTCGAACTCGACGCGGCCGTGGAACGCGGCGGCAGCTTGAAAATTGCCGGTACCGCGGCGATCGATCCGCTGAAAGCCAACCTTCATTGCACCATCCGCCGCCTCGATCTCGCCGCCGCCGATCCGTTTCTGGCGGCGCGGACCAACGCCGGAATCGCCAGCGCCGGCCTCACGATGGACGGTGACGCTGCGATCCGGAAAGTCCGCAAAAAGATAATCGCGGCCTACAAAGGCGATCTGTCTCTCACCCGCGTCCGCATCTTCGACCGGGTGATGTCCCAGGATTTCCTGCGCTGGGGCGCGTTCGACGCGAAACGGATCGATTTTGAGTACGGCAACGGGAAACCCCGCGTGCATATCGGAAGCCTGGCGCTTGAGAAATTCGCCGCGCGCGTCATCCTGGATTCCAAAGGCCGGCTGACCCTGAAAGATTTGACCGGGAACCCGAACCGGACCGCCATCTCCGTTCGCGCGCCGCAACTCGCCGCGCCAGCGGCTCCCGCAGCCAAGGCGGCGCCCACCCAGCCGATCGCCGCGGACATTGAGATCGGCGGGATCGCATTGCGGGGCGGCCGCGTCAATTACACCGACAATTTCATCAAGCCCAATTATTCCGCCAATTTGACCGGCATCGCCGGCACGATTGGAGCGTTTGGAACCGCGTCGGAGCACCCCTCCGATGTCGCGCTCCAGGCGGAGGTGAACGGCAGCGCGCCGCTCGTCATCACCGGAGCGATCAATCCGCTCGCGCCGGCCGCGTACGTCCAAATCAAGGCCAAAGCGGACGGCGTCGAACTGACCGGCCTTACGCCCTATTCCGCCAAGTACACCGGCTATCCGATCGTTAAAGGCACGCTAACCGTCGAGGTCAGCTATCTGCTCGACCAGGGAAAACTCACCGCCGACAATCATATTGTAATCAACCAGCTTACTTTCGGCGATCGCGTCGAAAGCAAGGACGCGACCAATCTGCCGATTCGGCTCGCGGTCGCGCTGCTCAAGAATTCGCAGGGCGTAATCGATCTTGACGTTCCCATCTCCGGCTCGCTTTCCGATCCGCAGTTCAGCCTCAGCGGCGTCATCCTGCACACCTTTATGAACC
>JBOHWK010000069.1:0-7072 GCA_050736715.1 Binataceae bacterium (SeqCode)
ACCGCCCGCCGCCGCCAACGCTGACCCGATCGCGCAACTGAACCGCAAACCAACCCTCGAACAATCCATCCTAACGCTCCAAAAGGAAGCCAAGTTCTTGCTATTCAGCCATTTTTCCGCACCCTGCTCGACGTGATTCTGATTCCCGGCGGAATCGGCACGCGCAAAGAAGTGAATAATCAGCCCCTGCTCGATTGGATTAAGCCGCGAGTCGAAGAGGTGGAAATCGTCTCGACCGTATGCACTGGCAGCGCGATCCTCGCGCGCACTAATCTGCTCGACGGGCGCCGCGCAACGACCAACAAGTTCGCGTTCTCATGGGTCGCATCGCTCGGCCCGGCAGTGAACTGGGTCAAGCAGGCGCGATGGGTCGAGGACGGAAAATTCGTGACCTCGTCGGGCGTGTCGGCAGGAATCGATATGACGCTCGCGCTAATCGCGCGGCTATACGGCGTGGAGACGGCGGAGAAGATCGCGGTCCGGATGGAGTACGAATGGCACCGCGACGCGGGCTGGGATCCGTTCGCAAAGATTCATGGGCTGGTTTAATCCGGTCGAGTTACTTCGCCGATAAGAATTCGATCGCTTTGTCCGCGATGAAATCGGGCATTTCCATCGGCACGAAATGGCCCGCGTCTGGCACTTTCATCACGCGGCCATTTTTCAGTTCCGCCGCCATCTCGTCGCCCAGCGCCTCGCCGGGCGAATCGCCGCGCGAGCCGAAAATCACCAGCAGCGGCGCCGCGCACCGCAGGATGCGGCCGAAGCCGTCGAAGTCGCGCGAACTGCCATAGAATTTCGCTTCGATTTCGGGCGCGCATTTCAATTCGCGCTTGCCGTCCGCCGTGGGCTTCGTCCCGAATTCGCAATAGTCGCGCAGCACGGCTTTGTCCCAAGTGGCGAAGGGCAGCCGCTTTTCAAAGCCGGCAAACATCGCATCGACGCTGTCGAAAATGCGGCGGCGCTTGAGCGTCATCTCGACCAGCGGATTGCGCCACGCCATTTCCGGCGACACCGCGGTTTTGAAGATGACCGGCTCGACGAGCACGGCGCGCGCGATCAGATCGGGCCGCTCCGAGGCGAGCGAACCGATCGCCGTCGCGCCGGCGGAATGGCCAATCGCGCGCACCCGCGTCCATCCCATCGCGGCGATGAACGCCGCGAGATCCTCCATCGTGGCGTACCAATCGTACCGGCCGTCCGGCGCAAGCCCGCTGTCGCCGTGGCCGCGCTGATCGTAACTATAAACGCGGCCGGCCGATTTCAGCCGCTCCGCAATCGGGCGGTAGATGCGGCCCAGAAAACCGGTCGCGTGCAGAATCACGATCGGGTCGCCCGCGCCGGTGGCGCCATCGCCGCCCCAATCCAGCGCGTGGAGGCGGACGCCGTTGACGGTGACGAAGCTCGATTTCGGTTCGGTGAATGCCATAGGCTGGCCGCATCATAGGCGAACGTGCTGCGTAAAATAAAGCTGGCGGTGCGCATTTAAGCCTTGACAATCGCATCCTAAAGGAAGGAAATCGAAATCCCGATGGTTTCTGTAAAGCGTTTCGCGCGCTGGAGAATTTCCACCCTAGTCGCCGTTGCGGCGATGCTTGCCGCGGCATGGCGGCCGATTCCGTCCAATGCGGCGACGGTTACGATCACGCGCGATTCGTACGGCGTCCCGCACATCGACGATCCCAGCCTGCTCGACACCATCTATGGACTGGGCTATGCCGCCGCCGAGGATCGCCTCTGGCAGATGGAAGTCTTCCGGCGCGCGGGAGCGGGGCGGCTTTCGGAAATCCTGGGCAGTTCGTATCTGCTGATGGACGAGCAGACCCGGCGCGACGGCTACACGACGCCGGAGTTGCAGGCGATGTACGACGCGCTGCCGCCCGCGTTCAAGCAGGAGGCCGATGCGTTCGTGGCCGGGGTCAACGCGTATATCGCGGTGGCGGACGCCGATCCGATCGACAAGATGCCGGTGGAATTAGTGGGGCTGGGAATCACGCCGCAACCCTGGCAGGGGGCCGACGTGGCGGCGGCGGCGGTGCTGGGAATCCGGATGTTCGGCGTCGGCGGCGGAGGGGAAGTGGACAACGCGGCGCTCTACCTCCAATTGCTGAACGAGGGCTTGAGCGTCAAGCAGGCGCGCGGAGTATTCAACGATTTTATCTGGATGCGCGATAACAGCGCGCCGACCACGATTCCCGAAGCGGCGGCGAAGTTCGTGTTCCCGCCGCCGGGCGCGATTCATCGCTTCAACCGGAAACAGATGGCGGCGGTGTCCCGGTATGCCGCATCGATCGAGGCCGCGGACGTGGTGCTGAACGCGGGCAATGCCGCCGCCGCCCGCGCCGAGCGCCAACTCGGACTGCCGGTGGCCGGCGTGGGGCACAGCAACGCGCTTGCGGTATCGGGCGCGCTAACGGCCACGGGCAAGCCGCTTCTGCTCGGCGGGCCGCAGACGGGAATCCCGGTTCCGAGTTTCTGGTATGAGATCGGCGTCAACACCACGGGCTATTCCGGCGCGGGCGTGAGTTCGCTGTTCGGTCCCGGCTTCGTGATCGGACGCACCAACGACGGCGCGTGGTCGATTACTTCGGGCGAATCCGACGATACCGATACATACATCGAATTTCTGAATCCGTCTAATCCAAATCAGTACCAGTCGGGAACGAGGCACGGGCATCCGGTTTACTCGGATATGGATTGCCGCAGCGAAACTTACAACGTCCTCGGATCGAGTCCCGTGACTCAGCAGGTATGCCGCACGGCGCATGGCAAGGGCAAAAACCGGATGGAGTGTCCGGTCTTCTATATCGATACCAATGCGGGTGTTGCGTTCAGCCGATGCTTCGCGACCTGGAACCAGGAATTCAACTCGGCGGTCGATCTCGTGCAGCTTGGCATGACGAAGAATCTGGCCGATTTCGAATCGATGCTCCCGCCGATTGCGGCGAACCTGAACCTGACCTACGCCGACAAGGAGGGCAATATCGCCTTCTTCCACAACGGCTTCTTTCCAATCCGCCCGCGTGGAATCGATCCGCGTTTCCCGCTCCTGGGCGGCGGCCGCCAGGAATGGAAGGGCTACCTGCCGCCCGCCCTGCGTCCCCACGTCGTGAATCCTGCCCAGGGATGGCTGACGAATTGGAACACCAGCCCGGCGTTCGGATGGTCGGCGCTGGAGCAGCGCGAGAAATGGGGCGCGGAGGACAGAAGCCAGGGCATCGCGGACATCGTGCGGCGCAAAATCGCAAATCGGACGAATTTCACGATCGACGACATGAATGAGATTAATTTCGAAGTGGCGCAAAAGGATGTCTTCGCCAGCCGCTCGATTCCCTACCTGGAGGACGCCGTCGCAACCGTTCCCTCGGCCGATCCCGATTACGCCGCGCTCACGGAATCCGCCGCGCTGATTGAAATATGGCTCAACGACACGGCATCGGCGCAGCTCTACCGCGTGGCGGACGGGACGCCATTTACCGCGACGGTGGGCGGGCTGGGCAATGCGCTGCCGCTGATTTATCCGCCGCTCACGGCGGCCGGAACGCCGTGCCCGAACTTCGATTGCAATTACGCCGATCCGGGCTTGCAGCTTTACGATTTGTGGCGGATTCAGCTTCAGCACGATTTGTTCGACAATCTGCTCGGCGCGCGCAACCGCCAGATCGATTACATCAACGCGCTCGGCTCGGAGGAGAACGATCACGCCAACGACTTGAGCAAGGATTCGGTGCTGCTGCATCTGCTCGAAGGGCGAAAGGCGGGCATCCCGCCCTCGTGCGATTACTTCAACAATTGCGCGCCGGTAAATCGCAAAACTTACGACGCCGATCGGGACAATTTTCTGGTCAATACGCTGCGCGAGGTCATCGCCCAGCTTGCAGCGCAGGGTTTGACGCCGGACCAAGCGGCGGACCCGGTGGTAACGGAGACCTTTAATTCCGAGAGCGTAATGCCGGAATTAACCATCAACTCGATGAATCGCGGCGCGTTCGGAATGATCGTATCGCTCGACGGTGGAATCGAATCGTACGACGTGGTGCCGCCGGGAGAATCGGAATTCGTCAACTTTGCCACCGCCGGGGAGAATCTTTCCGATCCGTCGGTGACCGACCCGCTACACATCACCGATCAATTGCAACTATATTCGAATTTTCAGTACAAGCCGCTGACGATCGATGCCACCGGCCCCACGACCAGCGAAACTATCCCGGTGATGCTGTCCGGCTCGGCCCCGCCGCATTAATCGCGCGCTGCGGCGCAAGCGAGACGCGTTCAGACTGAAACTCGGCGCAGCCTGGCAATGGCTTGGAATATTGCGTCTCTGGCTCGCGCAATTCAGCTGCCCTCGCTCAGCCAAGTTCTTGGCGACTCAGAACCTGCTCAAGTCTCGAAGGAAGAACTCGCACAGCGACGCGACGAATTTCGGCAGGCAAGCGCGAGAATGACTAACGGTCAAAGCAATGGCTGACGAAATAAAGCGATCTCAAGCGCAACTGCAAGATGCGGCGCAGCAAGCCGCGCAAGCGCCGGATCTTGATGCACTTCAAGAACAGTTCGCGAACTTCTATACCGAGCTTGCGAAGCAGCTCGAGGCGTTTCGCGCGACTTCCACAGACCAGATGGACTCGAATGGCTCTGGCGGGGACGAAACCGCTTCGAGCGCGGGTCCGGATGACAGCCGGATGACACCGGGAGCTCCGATTGACAATCGCCGCAATCGCGGTCGTGCTGGGTTGATGATGACTATTACTGAAGAGCTTGCGAAAGACATCCAATCAGGTGGCCCACTCGCGCGTTCGATCCAACAGACCTACTCGCTAGGACGGAAGCCGACTCTTCGATGAGCTTGATCGGCCAGAAAAGGATTTCAGAGGAGATGAAACGTCATGCCAAGCTGGCCGGCTTCATTGCCGCAGACCCAATTCCTCAACATGACAGAGCAGCGTCAGGACGCCCGCGTTCGGACAGCCATGGATGCCGGACCGGCGAAGATGAGACGCCGCTTCACGACCGCCATTAGCACAATCGTAGCGCCCATCGTGCTAGACGGCAGTCAACGGCAGGCTTTCGACACTTTCTGGATCACCACTCTCCAGGAGGGAGCGCTCAAATTCTCCTGGTCGGACCCTGTCACAGATACAAACTTGAACTTTCGGTTCGTCTCACCGCCTACGTGGACACTCGATACAGGAGGGACTACCGGCACGCGGCTCTGGCGAGCACAGCTTCACCTTGAGATCGTCCCGTAACACCAACTCGATTCGGCGGTAAGAACAGATGCCAAGGACTCTCTCGTCACTAGCACTACAGGGCATTTACTCGCAAGAGACGGGGACTGCGTATATCGTCCTGCTTACCCTATCGCACCCGACCCTGCCCGTACCGATACGTGTCACGTCGGACGCGGTCAACACAATTTCTAGAAGCAACACGTTCGTCCCATATCCGTTTCTAATCACGCTGCCGACCGACGATGACCTTCAGCCAACGCGGGCAAGGCTCACGATTGACAACGTTGACCGCGCGATCATCACGTCCCTCAGAAACATTGGCACGACGCCACTGAGCCTGCTGATAGAGATCGTCACGTCAAACACGCCGGACACTGTTGAGTTCTCGTCGGGGACATTGACCCTGCGCAACGTCGACGGTGACGCCGTTTCCCTAACTGGTGTACTCGGGTTTGAAGAAATCCTAGCCGAAGGTTTCCCAGGAGACTCAGTCACTCCTCTCACTGTGCCGGGCGTATTTGTGATCAACGCATGAACGTTGGAGTTGAGATCGTAGGTGCTTTCGAACGCGGCGAAGAGCCCCCATGGTGCGCGAACTACATCGGCCTGCCTTTCAAGTCGCTTGGCAGAGATCGCTCGGGTCTCGATTGCTGGGGGATGGTGTATCTGGTGCACCGCGACGTCTTTCACCGCGAAGTTCCCCCGTACGCAGAATACGCGGACGCCTACGATATCGAGGAAGTCAGCGCCTTGATTCGGGGCGAGATCGCCACTCGATGGCGGGAGGCGGCGCCGGAGCAATTGGGTGACGTGATATTGCTTCGTGTGCGCGGCCAACCCTGTCACGTGGGAGTGGTGGTCGCGCGCGGGAAGTTCTTACACTCCTTCGAGGGTACGCACTCATGTGTGGAACGCTACGACAATCTCAAGTGGCGCCGCCGTAACTTGGGATTCTTTCGCCTGCTAGGAGAGTCGGTCTAATGCGGACCAAACTGATATTGAGGACTCGCGGGATCAAACTGAGTGCTGAACGCGGCGGCAGTGACCGCTTGTGTGACGCTCTGTTGCTGCTGCTGACGAATGGCGCCCGACAACACCCATGCTTGACAGTCGGGCAAGTCGCCAGTGCCGGTCTTGCGGCATTCGGCAGGCAGCGGAGGCTCTCCGAGACATTTCAGTCGGAGCCACCACGACGGATCCGGGCTCATGCGGTTTGCGTCGCACTCCCGCGGGAAGGCGAGCGCAGCTTCGACGCTCGGAACGAATAATGTCGGAGATTCTGAAAAGTGCGAAATGGGCTGATTTGAGACGTAGACCGCCGGCCCGCAACCAACAAGACCCAACGCAAGAAGCGCACTCCCGAGTACCCTCGCGGTAAACACGATGAATAGTGTCGTCTCTATTCCGCACCTAGTCAAGTCAGAACCTCGGGCTGGCAGCCACTCGGCTCGGATTCGCGGCCGCGTGTCGATCGCTGTGATGAAACAACCTTTTCTGGCCCAGCGTTGTCTTGTGGAGTTGGCGCCGGGTTCATCGATCTCTGAAATGCTCAAGGCTCTTGGGCTACCTGCGGACGTTCCAGCCCGTATCTTTCTCGACGATCGAATGATCGGTGAAAGTGAACGCATGGTCGTCTGTCCGAATGCGGGGCAAATACTTACGGTTAGAACAATACCGACGGGCAGCGGCAGCACGAAAGATAGGGAGCTTCTTACCCTAGCAGGGTGCGGAAAAATGATCGCTTTTCGCTCCGCACCGAGGTAGATAGATAGGTGACCGTTGTGGGTTGAGGAGGAAGCGGGGATGCGCGGGACGGACGAGCAGCAGAGCGGGATGTTCAG
>JBOHWK010000070.1:0-5658 GCA_050736715.1 Binataceae bacterium (SeqCode)
TCGAGGTTCTCCATCGCCCGGCCTTACCACCCCCACCGGACATCTTTAAATGTTTATGCCCCGGACATCTCCAATGTTTATGACACCTTCCAAATCGCGCTTTGACCGCGGCGCGAAAATCGGCAATACTGGGCGATTGTGCCCAGCCGGGGCCGTGAGGATGCGAGAAACGATATGACTGAAATCAGCATGAAGCAGTTGCTGGAGGCCGGCGTCCATTTCGGCCATCAGACCAGCCGCTGGAACCCGAAGATGAAACCGTACATTTTCGGGGCCCGCAACGGCATCTACATCATCGACCTCCAGCAGACCGTCAAGCTGCTCCGCGACACCTGCGAGTTCATCCGCGATCTCGCCGCCCAGGGCGGCACGATGCTGTTCGTCGGCACCAAGAAGCAGGCGCAGGAAATCGTCAAGGAAGAGGCCGAACGCTGCGGGATGTTCTACGTGAACAACCGATGGCTGGGCGGGATGCTGACGAATTTCCAGACCATCCGCGCCTCGATCGACCGGCTCCGGAAGCTCGAGGAGATCATGGCCGATCCCGAAATGGTCCGCGCGCTCACCAAGAAGGAAATGATCGAAAACTCGCGCGAGCACGGCAAGCTGATGGCGGTGCTGGCGGGGATCAAGAACATGAAGAAACTGCCCGACGCACTCTGGGTGATCGACACGAAAAAGGAATATATCGCCGTGTCGGAAGCCAACCGGCTGGGAATCCCGGTCTGCGCGGTGGTCGATACGAATTGCGATCCGGACCTGATCGCCTCCCGGATTCCGGGCAATGACGATGCAATCCGCGCAATCAAGCTGTTCACCGCCGCGGTCGCCGACGCAATAATCGAAGGAAAACAGATCGCCGAGGAGCGCGCCAAGGGCAGGCAAGAGGCGGATGGCGGCTCGGGCGGCGATGGCGCGGGAGCGGCGCCAGAATCTCCCGGCGCCGTCTGAGCGGCGGTTTAGCCACGGCACTTTAAGGATGACGGCCGCGGGGGACGCGGCGGCGCACAATGAAATTTCGGCCGCGGCGGCCGAATTAACCGGAACCCAGGAAATCATTCATGGAAGTCAATGCGACTCTGGTCAAGGAACTGCGCGAGAAAACCGGCGCGGGAGTGATGGATTGCAAAAAGGCGCTTGCCGAGGCGGCCGGCGACCTCGAAAAGGCCGCCGTCTGGTTGCGCGAGAAGGGCATCGCGGCGGCGGCAAAGCGGGCCGGCCGGGTCGCATCGGAAGGCGCGGTCGGATCGTACATCCACGCGGGCGGCAAACTCGGCGTGCTGATCGAGGTCAATTGCGAGAGCGATTTCGTCGCCAAGACGCCCGAATTCCAGGCGCTGCTGAAGGAACTCGCGATGCAGGTCGCGGCCGCCAATCCGCGCTGCATCCGCCGCGAGGAATTGAGCCAGGCCATGCTCGAACAGGAACGGCAAATTTATGCAGCGCAGGCGGAGGGCAAGCCCGCACAGGTAATCGAGAAGATCGTGGCGGGCAAGATCGAGAAGTTTTACAAGGAAGCCTGCCTGCTTGAGCAGGCCTACGTCCGCGATCCCAACCGGACCGTCACCGAACTGATCGGCGAAGCGGTCGCCAAAATGGGCGAGAAGATCGACGTGCGCCGCTTCGTCCGCTTCCAGCTGGGCGAGTCGCTCGATTCTCAAGCGGCGCCCGCGGGCGCCTGAAGGCGGGTTCCACGGCGAAGAAACTTGGCGGTACGGAGCGATCCAGCGATGCCTAAAGCTCACCCCGCCGCTAATTTGAAGCCGCGATTTCATCGCATCCTGCTCAAGCTTTCCGGCGAGGCGCTCGCGCCTCCCGAGGGCAGCGGTATCGACCGCGACGTGCTCGCGGGGCTGGCGCTCGAAATCAAGGAAGCCGCCGCGCTGGGCACCCAGCTCGCGATGGTGATCGGGGCGGGTAACTTCGTCCGCGGCGCCGATTACGAAGCGCGCGGGATGGACCGCTCGACCGCCGATCAGATGGGGATGCTGGGGACCGTGATCAACGCGCTCGCGCTGCAAAATGCGCTCGAACAGGCGGGAGTGGCGACGCGAGTGCTCTCCGCGATCGAGATGCAGGCGCTGTGCGAGCCGTACATCCGGCGGCGCGCCGTGCGCCATCTGGAGAAGGGCCGCACCGTCATCTTCGCGGCGGGCACCGGCAATCCTTATTTCACCACCGATACCGCCGCAAGCCTGCGCGCGCTGGAGATCGGCGCCGGGGCGATCTTGAAGGCGAGCCATCACGTGGACGGGGTTTACGACCGCGATCCGATGCGCGAGCGGGGGGCGAAACGCTTCGACCGGCTGAGTTACATTGAGGTTTTGCAAAAAAATCTCAAGGTAATGGACTCCACCGCGATCTCGATGTGCATGGATAATCGCCTCCCGATCCTGGTGTTCAACGTGCGCAAACGCGGTAATATAAGAAGGGCCGTAATGGGCGAGGCGATCGGGACTTGGGTGGACAGCGGTAAATAGCAATGCTGGCGGAAACAATCGCGGAAGCGCGAATGGAGATGGAAAAGACCGTGGAGGCCTTTCGCCATGAATTGACGCGCGTCCGCACCGGCCGCGCTTCGACCGCGCTGGTCGAAAACCTGCAAGTAAATTATTACGGCGCGAAAACTCCGCTCCGGCAATTGGCCGGCCTGGCCGCGCCCGAACCGCGCCTGCTCGTGATCACGCCCTACGACAAGGGGGCGATGCACGATATCGAAAAGGCGATCCAGACTTCCGATTTGGGGCTGACCCCGATGAACGACGGCAAACTCATCCGCATCCCGATTCCGGAACTCACCGAGGAGCGCCGCCGCGATCTCGTTAAGCACATACACAAGCTGGCCGAAGAATTCCGGGTCGGCGTCCGCAACCATCGCCGCAACGCCAACGGAATGCTCAAGGAACTGCACAAAGACAAACAGATTTCCGACGACGACCTCCACGGCAGCGAGGCCAAAGTGCAGCAATTCACCACCGAGTTCATCGATAAGCTCGATAAAGTGCTGGCCGCCAAAGAGGCGGAGATCATGGAGGTCTGATCCCGCTCCGGCATTGCTTATGCGCCGCCGGGCGGTCACGATTCAGCGCGAACCCACCGTGGCGATCACCCTACCATTAAGCGAGTTTCCCGGCCTGTCGCTCGATCGGGAGCGCCTGCCGCATCATGTGGCGATCGTCATGGATGGCAACGGCCGCTGGGCGCGGCGGCGCGGGCTTTCGCGCCATGAGGGCCATCGCCGCGGCAAGGATTCCGTCCGCGCCGTGGTCGAGGCGGCGCGCGAACTCGGCATCCCCTACCTGACCCTGTTCGCGTTTTCCAACGAGAATTGGCAGCGGCCGTCGGGCGAGGTCAGCTTCCTGATGCAACTGTTGCATCGGTTTCTAATCACCGAAACCAAACGGCTGATGAAGCGCGGCATCCGGGTCGTGGCGCTCGGCGATACGGGCCGATTGCCGCTGCGAGTGCGCGCGGCGCTGGCGCAAACGATCGAGGCAACGCGCGAAAATCACACGATGACCGTTGCGCTGGCGCTCTCCTACGGCGGGCGGCAGGACATCGTGGAGGCGGCGCGCAAGCTCGCGCGCGCGGCGGCGGCGGGACAAGTCTCGCCCGACAGCATCGACGAGCACGCCTTCGCGCAATCCCTAACCACCGGCGATCTTCCTGACCCCGATTTGCTGATTCGCACCTCCGGCGAAATCCGGATTTCCAACTTTTTCCTCTATCAGGCCGCCTACACCGAACTGTATTTCACCGACACCCTGTGGCCGGATTTCCGCGAGCGCGAATTTTTGGCCGCGATTGCCGCCTACCAGCGCCGCGATCGCCGCTTCGGCGCGATCGCGGACGCATCGGGCGAACGCTTGCGTGCGCAGAACTAATTGTCTGGGCGGCTCGCGGCGGCGAGCGATTTCTTGGCGTCTTTCACCAGCATGAAAAACATCCGGGGCGCACTGGCGGACTTCTCGAATCCCAATCCGCGGTAGAATTCGGCGGCGCGATCGTCTTTCGCTTGAACCGCGATCGCGCGGACGCCCACGACGTCCGCTGTTTCAACGATTCGCAGCAGCGCATCGCGCACGATGAAGCGGCCAAGGTTTTGGCCGTGGTAGCGGCGATCGACGGCAAGCCGCCCGATCAGCACCGCCGGGATCGGGTGACGCGCCATGCCCTTTGAAATCCGGGCGGGCGCTTCCGCGTAACCAATTTCAGCGGCGGAAAGGCAATAGAATGCGGCGATTCGATCTGCGGCGCGATCGATCGCGACAAACACCCGCGCCCCGCCGCTGTTGTGGTTCTGCCACGCATAGCGCCTGAGCCATTCGTCCAAAACCGCCCCGCCGCATTCGAACGACGCCGCGAGCGCCACGTCGCCGGCTTCCATTGGCCGGGGCCGTTCGAGAGCCACCGGCTATTCCCACGGCGGCTTTTCGCGAAACAGGCGGACCAGTTCGGGAATGGGCCGCGCACTGCGTTTGAGCGCTGCGCTAAGTTGCATCCACCCCTGCCGGTCGAGCAAGAGCGTTCGCGTGTCGAGCAACGCGTGCTCGGCGGATTCGCAGGCGGATTCCAAAATAAATTCGCTGACCGATTTGCGCTGCGCCCGCGCGGCGCGCCGGATGAGTCCATCCTGCTCCGCCGTCGCCCGAAGATTGATTCGCGCCGCCTTGAACGATGCCATTGCAAGAAAACCCCTTCTCTTGCAGGCATTGTACGTACATATCGCTCCGCCAATCAAGCCCGCGCCGCTTCACCAAAGTCACGATCGCCGGTGCGTGGCTGCCTTATCGATTCGGCCTTGCTGGAGGGGGCGTGTTACGAAAATTTTCCCCTTCAAGGGACTGGCGAAAGGACTTCGGGAGGGAAAGTTGCAGTGGTAATTTGCTTTGGCGATTCCGGATCAAATTCAGCAGTGATGTATTTTCCGTTGGAACCCTTGATCTGACGCCAACCCGCTGGATTGTCCTTCGAGCCAATGAGGGCATATGCGGTCGTGTCTTCGTGGTGGCCCGTTCGGCTGATCGTCTTCAACACCTCGGCTATCAATGTTTCGTAAGCCGTTTTTTCGGTCGGTCGTTTCGCGAATACCACCGAGAGTGAGGCGAACTTTCCGCCCGGTTTCACTATGACCCTGTCCTCCTCATAAAGCACAAAGTATCCTTTGGCCTGGGCAACGCTCGACCTTGTACCTTCGTATTCGTTCATCGTCCGCACTTGTTTGGTTTTGGGATCAAACACGAGATTAGACGAACCGTCCCGCAGAAGCACCGGTTCCTCATCGATATAGGAGGTGCCGAAGAAAGCTGTCGCCAATAGATCCTTTGTGATGAACATCGTAGCGGCCGCAACCTTGATGCACTTCCGAAGCGCCGCTTCCGCCTCGGCAGAGGTCGGCCGTCGCCCCCTATAAACGACGTTGACCGACGACGCCACTTCCTGCGAGCCGGCGCTGTAGGTAGCCCTGTACCCCGGCCCGCCGCAAGCCAGCGTTTGCTCAGCAAGGACTTGCGCAGCCGACAGCCCAAAGAACCCTAGCAGGGTGCGGAAAAATGGCTGAATAGCAAGAACTTGGCTTCCTTTTGGAGCGTTAGGATGGATTGTTCGAGGGTTGGTTTGCGGTTCAGTTGCGCGATCGGGTCAGCGTTGGCGGCGGCG